>JASBTC010000167.1 GCA_030148625.1 Sphingobium sp.
GCGGGAATCCAGCTATTCCGTGAAGCATCAGAAAGAAGAAGCTGGATTCCCGCGTGCGCGGGAATGACAGGGAGGTGATGGAATCCTATTCCGCCGGCTTCAAATCCCCCAGCACTGTCGGGATCAGCTCCGATACCGTCGGGTGGATCGGCACCGCCCATTGCAGCACGCCGTAATCGACATCGGCGTTCATCATGTCGAGAATGCCGTGGATCGCCTCATCGCCGTTCGTGCCGAGGATCGCGGCGCCCAGGATCCGCTTCGTGTCGGCGTCCGCGACGATCTTCATAAAGCCCCGGGTCTCGTCCTTCTCGATCGCCCGGCCGACGCGCGTCATCGGCCGTTTCGAGACGAGCAGTTTTCTGCCGCTCTTGCGCGCCTCGGTTTCGCTCATGCCGACGCGCCCGAGCGGCGGATCGGTGTAGAGCGCATAGCCGAGGATGCGATCGCTCAGCTTGCGGTCCGCACCGTCGAGCAGATTGGCGGCAATGATCTCATAGTCATTATAGGCAGTGTGGGTGAACGCGCCGCGGCCATTGCAGTCGCCCATCGCCCAGATGCCGGGGACATTGGTCTCCAGTGCGTCGTTGACGGTGATATAGCCGCGCGCATCGACCGAAACGCCCGCGGCGTCGAGCCCGAGATCGTCGGTATTGGGGCGCCGGCCGACCGCGAGCAGCGCATGCGATCCGGTTTCGGTCGGGCTGCCCGAGTTGCAGTCGACACCGACCTCGATCCCTTGCGGATGGGGGGCGAAGCTGATGCATTCGGCGCCGGTGCGGACCGTGATCCCCTCTGCCTCCATGATCTCCCGGATCGCTTCGGACACGTCCTCATCCTCGCGCGAGACGAGGCGCGGGCCCTTTTCGACGACGGTGACCCTGGCGCCGAAGCGGCGGTACATCTGCGCGAATTCGAGCCCGATATAGCTGCCGCCGACGACGACCAGATGTTCGGGCAATGTATCGAGCTGCAGGATCGAGACATTGGTCAGATAGTCGACGTCGTCGACGCCGGGAAAGTCGGGGACATTGGCGCGGCCGCCGACATTGAGGAAGATACGCGGCGCTGAGATCCTCTCGCCGTCGACCTCCAGCGTATCGGGGGCCGTGAAGCGCGCATGGCCCATGATGAGTGTCAGCCGCTCCATGCCGCGCAGCCATGTCTCGTTGTTGGTCCGCGCATTGGTCGAGACCGCATCGGCACGGGCCCTGACCTTCTTCATGTCCACCGAGATCGAGCCGGTCTCGACGCCGAAATCGGCACCGCGCCGGGCGAGATGCGCGGCATAGGCGCTGGCGACCAAAGTCTTGGTGGGCATGCAGCCGGTGTTGACGCAGGTGCCGCCGATGAGCTTGCGCTCGATCAGTGCGACGGTCATGCCGGCCGCGGTCAGCCGACCCGCCAACGACGGGCCGGCCTGGCCCGCGCCGACGATGATCGCATCGAATGTCCGGGTCATGCCGAGGCGGCGGCGCAGACGATGAGCCAGGCGCCGCCGATCGCGACCACATCCTCGATGAGCGCGGCGGGCCGGTCGGAGCCGAACAGTCCGGCAAGCTTGGCGCGCACCGCGGCGCCGCCATAGGTGCCGATCACCGCGCCGATCGCGCCGATCGCGGCGCCCGACAGAAGCGCCCCGCCTGTCGAGCCGATGGCCGCGCCGGTGACGGCGCCCATCAGGATGCGCGTGCCGAACTGCACCGGCACCTTGCGGCTGGGGGTGGAGGGAAGCTGGTCGGTCACCAGTTCGCCGAGCGCGAGCAGTGTGAGGATCCAGGGGGTGAAACGATAGCCGAGAAAGGCGAGCCAGGTGCCGTCGAGATTGAGCCAGCCACAGGCGGCGGCCCAGCTTATCGCGGCGGGCGCGGTCATCGCGCGCAGTCCGGCGATCACGCCGATCAGAAGAGCAAGAAGCAGGATCATCGGTCGACTCCGTCAGAGGGAGGCAGCGGCCGCATGCTACAGCGATCCGCCGCCTTTCCTAGATGTCATTTCAGTGCGGCAACGATATCAGCGGTAACGCTTTGCCGCATGGGCCAGCGACAGGCCGGGGCGCAGCGCGGTGCGGGTGGCGACGAAGCCGGTCCAGTCGGCGATGTCGGGCAAAGCGGGGATGGTGACGGCTTCCCCGATATCGAGCCCGGCCAGCGCCGCATCGACCATTTGGTCGACCTCCATGATCATTTCGGGCGGGATATTGTCGAGGCTCTCCTTCTCCCAGATCGCGGTGCGGGTGATGCCGGGCAGCACGGCCTGGACGCGGACGCCCTTGGGGCCGAGCTCGGCGGCGATCGCTTCGCTGAACGCGAGCACGAAGGCCTTGGTCGCCGGATAGACCGATGTGAAGGCCTCGGGCATCAGCGCGGTGACCGAGGTGATGTTGACGATCGTGCCGTTGCCCTGGGCGGCGAAACGCGGCGCGATCGCGGCGGTCAGCCGGGTGACGGCGGTGACGTTGAGATTGATCATCATCGTCAACAGCGCCGGGTCGGCGGTCGCGATCGGGCCTTCGCCGGCGATGCCCGCATTGTTGACGAGCATCGCGATCCTCGTGTCGTCGCGCAGGCGCTGTTCGACGATCGCGAGGCCGGCCGCGTCGGACAGGTCGGCGGGCAGGATCTCGACCGCGACCCCGGTTTCCGCGCGCAGCCGCTGCGCGAGCGCTTCGAGCTTGTCGGCGCTGCGCGCGACGAGGATCAGGTCATGGCCGCGTTTGGCGAGGCGATCGGCATAGGTGGCGCCGATGCCGGTCGAGGCGCCGGTGACGAGTGCGGTTCCGTTGCTCATGTCATATTTCCTTGAAATGCGCGGGCGGGGATGGCCCCGCCCGCGACGTTGGTGTTCAGTTGCGGAAGAAGGTCAGCAGGTCGGCATTGAAGCGGTCCTGCTCGGTCTGGGGCAGGCCATGGCTGCTGCCTTCGTAGATCTTGAGGATCGAGCCCTGGACCAGCTTCGAGGACATCAGCGCGGAGGCGCCGATCGGTACGATCTGGTCGTCGTCGCCATGCAGGATCAAAGTGGGGCGATCGATCTTCTTCAGATCCTCGGTGAAGTCGCTCTCGGAAAAGGCGCGGATCGAGTCGAGCTGGCCCTTGAGCCCGCCCATCATGCCCTGCCGCCAGAATTCCTCACGGATGCCTTCGGAGATCACGGCGCCGTCGCGGTTATAGCCATAAAAGGGGATCGTGAGATCTTTGAAGAATTGCGAGCGATTGTCATAGGTGCCCTTGCGGATGCCGTCGAAGACGTCGAGCGGCAGGCCGCCCGGATTGGCTTCGGTCTTCAGCATCAGCGGGGGAACCGCGCCGACCAGCACGACCTTGGCGATGCGGCTGGTGCCGTGGCGGCCGAGATAGCGGGTCACTTCGCCGCCACCCGTCGAATGGCCGACCAGGATGACGTTGGTCAGATCGAGCTGGTCGAGCAACTCGCCGAGATCGTCGGCATATTGATCCATGGTGTTGTCGTTCCACACCTGGTCCGACCGGCCATGGCTGCGGCGGTCATGGGCGATGGTGCGGAAACCCTGATTGGCGAAGAACACCATCTGCCCGTCCCATGCGTCGGCGCTGAGCGGCCAGCCATGCGAGAAGACGATGGGCTGGGCGTCCTTGCTGCCCCAGTCCTTGTAGAAGATGCGGGTGCCGTCCTTGGTGGTGATCGTGCTCATCGTTCGATCCTTTCGAAATACCGGGTTCTGAAGACTGTCGGTGCGTTTCCGCTGCCGATGGACAGGAGATAGGCCGCTTCCGGAACGATCGGGATTGGCGTATCCGACATAAGACAGGTCAAAACTGACAAAGGTGTGACGATGACGCAGACTGTGGCGAACCCGTCAAAGGCGGAAGTCGGATTGCTGCTCTATCCGGGCTGCCAGATGGCGATGATCCACGGCATGACCGATCTGCTCGCGATCGCGGGCAATTTCTCCGAGAAGCATGGCGGCCAAAGGCTGCGAGTCAGCCATTGGCAGCGCGGCGACGATGGCTGTTTTACCCGTTGCTACGACACCGATCCGAGCAGCGGCGGCGAGCCGGAGGTGCTGATCGTGCCCGGACGGCTATCGGGCCCGGTCACGCCCGAAGAGGCGGCACCCTATGCCCGCTGGCTGCTCAATCGCCATGCCCAGGGCGCGACGCTCGTCGCCAATTGCGGCGGCGCATTCCTGCTGGCGTCGACCGGGCTGCTCGCCGGACGGCGCGTCACCACGCATTGGGCGTTCGCCGACGCCTTTCGCGCGCGCTTTCCCGATGTGACGGTCGATCCCGACAAGATGGTGATCGAGGATGGCGACATCATCACCGCGGGCGGGCTGATGGCGTGGACCGATCTCGGCATGCGGCTGGTCGATCGGCTGCTCGGGCCGACGGTGATGATGGAAACCGGCAAGTTCCTGCTGATCGACCCGGCCGGGCGCGAACAGCGGCATTACAGCAATTTCGCGCCGACGCTCACCCATGGCGACGAAGTGATCCTGAAGGTCCAGCATTGGCTGCAGGCCAAGGGCGCGCGCGACGTCGGCGTCCGTGAGATGGCGGCGGAAGCGCATCTGGAGGAACGGACCTTCCTGCGGCGCTTCCGTGCGGCGACGGGGCTGAAGCCCACCGAATATGCGCAGAAGCTGCGCGTCGGGAAAGCGCGCGAATTGCTCGAATTCACCAATCGCCCGGTCGACCAGATCGCCTGGTCGGTCGGTTACGAGGATGCCGGTGCGTTCCGCAAGGTGTTCAACAAGGTGACCGGGTTGCCGCCGGGCGATTATCGGCGACGTTTCGGGATATCGGTGCAGGCGTAGCTTTCCACCGTTCGGGCTTCGACAAGCTCAGTCCAAGCGGGTGGGGAGGGCGCGCTTTGCTTCATCCTCGGTCCGCGCATCGCCGTCCGCATCGATCTCGCGCGACATCTCCGCTTCCTCGGCCTCATATGCGGCATGCGCCGGTGCCAGCCGGAGCACGGCGTAGCCCGCGATCGCCGACAGCAGCGAACCGAGCAGCACGCCGATCTTGGCTTCCTCGATCAGCAGCGGATCGCCGGGAAAGGCGAGGGCACCGATGAACAGGCTCATGGTGAAGCCGATGCCGCACATCAGCGAGACACCGTAGATCTGGAGCCAGGTCGCGCCACGCAGCTTGCCGGCGATGCCCAGCTTCACCGACAGCCAGATGCTGCCGAAAATGCCGATCTGCTTGCCCAGGAACAGTCCGGCGGCGATGCCGAGCGGCAGCGGCGCCAGAAGCTGGGCGAACCCCATGCCCGCTAGCGACACGCCGGCATTGGCGAAACCGAACAGCGGCACGATCGCATAGGCGACGCTCGGGTGCAGCGCATGTTCGAGCCGATGGAGCGGGGAATCCGCGGCATCGGGCGCCCCCGGCGTGCGCTTGATCGGAATGACGAAGGCGGCAAGGACGCCGGCGATGGTCGCATGGACGCCCGACAGCAGCACTGCGTACCACAGCAAGGCCGCGCCGATCATATAGGGGGTGAGCGCGGTCACCCCGCGCCGGTTGAGCAGCATCATGCCCGCCAGGATGGCAGCGGCGACGCCGAGCGCGATCAGGTTGATGCTGGCGGTATAGGCGATCGCGATGATCGCCACCGCGCCCATATCGTCGACGATCGCGACGGTGGTCAGGAACAGTTTGAGCGATGTCGGCGCGCGGCTGCCGAGCAAGGCAAGCACGCCGATGGCAAAGGCGATGTCGGTCGCGGCGGGGATCGCCCACCCCGCCGCGAGATCGGGTGTTCCACCGGCGGCCGTCAGATAGATCGCCGCGGGCACCACCATGCCGGCGGCCGCGGCAAGCACCGGCAGCCGGCGCTGTTGCCACGTCGCCAGCCGTCCGTCGACGAACTCGCGCTTGATCTCCAGCCCGACCAGCAGGAAGAAGACCGCCATCAGCCCGTCGTTGATCCACAGATGCGCGGTCATCGGTCCGAGCTTTTCGCTCAGCACCGGTCCGATCGGGGCATGAAGCAGATGGTGATAGGCTTCACCGAGCGGCCCGTTGGCCACGATCAGCGCCAGCGCCGCCGCCGCCATGAGGATGATTCCGCCCGCAGCCTCGCTGTGCAGGAAATCGCGCAATGCGGAAACGGGGCCGGTGCGTTGGGTCATGCCGCACAGTCCTACCGGGTGAGGCCGGCAACGCAAGGATGGTCGGGGCGGATAAAACCGCGCTCCGGAACGTTGTCATGGCGATATCATTCGGGAGTGTCCGTTGCGTATTATCCTTTGGCTCGTCGGAGCGCTGTTGCTGATCGGGGCTGTCGTCATCGCCTTGCCTCATATCCTGGTGCGCGAAGAGCCGGCGCCATCACCGGACGTCGCCGCGCAAATGCCCGCCGCGGACGACCAGCCGCGCCCGATCATGCAGATACAGGTCGCCCTCGATCGGCTGGGCTTTGGCGGCGGCGTGATCGACGGCAAGGAAGGCCAGTCTTTCACGGCCGCGCTGCGCGGCTTCCAGGAATCGAGGGGGCTGACGAAGAGCGGTACGCTCGACACGCCGACGCGCGCCGCGCTGGCCGAGTGGGCCAACATCCCGGCGACGCGGATCGTCACCATCTCCGCCGATTTCGCCAAGGGGCCGTTCACGCCGATCATTCCGCGCGATCCCGCCGCGCAGGCGAAGCTGCCGATGATGGGCTATCGCAACCTCGCCGAAAAGCTTGCCGAGCGTTTCCACACCGACCCGGCGACATTGATCGCGCTCAACGCGCCGGGCACGAAGATCGGCGCCGGACTGGCGATCCGCGTTCCCAATATCGGTGACGCGGCAATCGATCCGGCCAGGGCGGACAATGCCGACTGGCGGGCCACGCTCGCAACGCTCGGGGTCGGCACCGCTCAGCCCCAGGCGGACCGGGTGGTCGTCGACAAATCGGAATCGGTGCTCAAGATATTCGACGCCAGGGATCGGCTGATCGCGCAATTCCCGGCAACGATGGGCAGCGAGCATGATCCGCTGCCGCTTGGCGACTGGACGATCAAGGGATCATCCTACAATCCGCCATTCCACTATAATCCCGACCTGTTCTGGGACGCGTCGAGCAAACACGGCAAGGAATTGCTGCCGCCCGGCCCCAATGGCCCGGTTGGCGTGGTGTGGATCGACCTGTCCAAGCCGCATTACGGCATCCACGGCACGCCCGAGCCGCAATCGATCGGCCGCAGCGAGAGTCATGGCTGCATTCGTCTGACCAATTGGGATGCCGCACGGCTGGCGATGATGGTGAAGCCGGGTATGCGGGCGCGCTTCGTGGCCTGAAACCGCCTGGCGGTTACGGGGTGACCGGCGTCATCCCATAGCCGCGACTGATCGTGCGCTGCTCGATCCGTTCGGGCGCGAGCCGCTCGGCAACCGCGGCGAGCGCCGCGTCCAGATCGTGCCGGGTGCCGCACAGGAAGAAATCGAGCGCGGCATAGCCATGTTCGGGCCAGCTATGGATCGAGATATGCGATTCCGCGAGCAAGGCCACGCCGGTCACGCCCTGGCCCGGGCCGAAGCCATGGAGCCTGATCTCCAGCAAGGTCGCACCGGCCGCATCGACCGCTGCGCGCAGCGCGGTTTCGATCAATGCCATATCGTCGAGCCCGGTGCAGCCGTGCAGGTCCGCCAGCAGATGACGGCCATCATAGGCGGGGACGGGCATCGGCTGGGTCATAGCATCGTCTCATATGCGTGGCCGGTGAAGCGCATCGCGCCCTCCGCCGCCAGCACGCCGCGATAATGCGCTTCCTCGAACAGCGATAGCCCGCTCAGGTCCGAATGCGCCAGGAAGACGGGTGGGCGCGTCGCCGCCGCGGCTTGCGGTGCGGCCTGCCAGATGAAGCCGGGGGTGGGACGGATCATCGCATGGCCCCAGCGCCAGATGTCGATGCTGCGGATCGCGCCCTCCAGATCGGGATTGGTCGCCAGCAGATCGTCGGCGACGATCCGGCGCCAGTCCTCGGCCGGGCGCTCGACGAGCAGGCGGCGCGCGGCGGCGGGCGCCATGGTCGACAAGGGCAGATACCAGGTCAGCACCGTCTCGTTGCGACGCGCACCGATCGTCTGGTGAGTCGCGACGACATAGCCGAGCGCTTCGGACGTCGCGGAGACATTGTCCCAGGCCAGTTTCGCGCCGCGCCCGGCGGGATGCCGGTCGACCGTGACATTGGCGATCAGCCAGGGTGCGTAGCCAAAGGCTTTTGCGGGCGCCGTCAGTTCGGGTGCGATCCGTGCCGCGACGAAATGCGGCATGGCGAGGATCGCGGCGGCCGCGCGCGTGCGAATGCTGACGCCCCGGGCGACGTCGAAACTGTCGATGGCGACGCCGTCCTTGTCGGACAGGGCACGGAACACGATCCGCCCCCGCGCGATCCGAGGTGCGAAGCGCGCGGCCATCGCGCGGGTCAGTCGCGCATTGCCCTCTGCCCAGGTGAGGACATCGTCGCCCGCGCCGTTCGCGGCCCAGCCGCGCCGGCCCGCGAAATAATGGATGCCCGCCCAGGCGGAGACGTCGCCGGGCTCGCAGCCATAATCGTCGCGGCAGCAATAGCGCAGATGTGCGCGCAGCACCGGCGATCGCCAGCCCTGCGCATCGAGCCAGTCGGCAAAGCCGATCCGGTCGAGCGCGAGCAGATCGGCATCCTGCGAACTATAGGCGAGGGGCAGCGCAAAGGCCGGCTTGCCGTCGCTGCCGATCCGCGCGGCAAACGCCTTCATCGCGGCATCGAACGCGACGAGATCGGCTTCGTCGTCCTCGCTCAGCGCGCTGTGCGGCACCAGCCCTTCCTGCCAGCGACCCTTCCAGAGCAGCCGTTCTTCGAGATCGGCGCAGAGCTGATAGGGATCATAGACCGGCGCGCCGTCCTGTTCGCCGGTGATCATGCCGAATTGCGTCAGCATGCGGCGAAGCGCGGTCGCTTCGCGGTTCGCCACCGGCAGATAATGCGCGCCGAGCGGATAGGCGGAGACGGCGTTGCGGCCGCTACGGGCATTGCCGCCCACTTCGTCTTCCAGTTCGAGCAGGCGGAAATCGTCATGGCCGGCTTGCGTGAGCGCCCAGCCGGCCGCGAGCCCGGCGACGCCGCCGCCCGCAATGACGATGCCCGTGCGTTCCTCATGCGCGGGCGCGGGGAAACCGCCGTCGCGCAGGCGGTGGCCGCGCGCCATGTCCGCACCGCCCTCATTGCCCGGCGGTGCGCCGCCTTGTGTCACGCCCCAGCCGATCCCCGCCGCCGCGACGCCGGCACCGGCGCCCGCGATCAGCGTGCGCCTGCTCGGCTGCCAGCTCATCCCTCGTACCGCGCCCATTCGGCGGCGAATTCGCGGACCAGCGCCTGATTGTCGAGCCGGTTCACCGGCATCGGCCGGCGCGCCATGTCGGGCGGGAAATCGAACAGCCGCTCGGCGGTCTCGGCGGACAGGAAACGCGCACCCGGCAGGATTTGCGCATGAGCGGGAACCGCGCCGTGCGCCGCCAGGATGAAGCCCCATTCGCCGAAGCTCGGCACATAGGCATGATAGGGTCTGGTCGTCAGGCCCGCCGCCTCGATCGTCGCCGCCACCGTCCAGAAGGCGCCGGGTGCGACGAGCGGTGAGGTGCTCTGCACCACCGCGACGCCATCGGGCGCGAGCACGCGCGACAGTTCGCGGTAGAAGCTCTCGGTATAGAGTTTGCCGACCGAGAAGTCGGTCGGGTCGGGCAGGTCGACGATGATCGCGTCATAACGGCCGCGCGCCTCGCGCAGCCAGCGGAAGCCGTCGGCATTGATGACGCGCAGTCGCGGATCGGTCAGCGAGCCGCGATTGAGCGCGACCAGCATGTCGCTTTGCGAGAACAGCTTGGTCATCGCCGGATCGAGATCGACCAGGGTGATGTGACGCACGTCAGGATGCTTGAGCACTTCGCGCGCGGCGAGCCCGTCGCCGCCGCCCAGGATCAGCACCTCGCGGGGATGCGCGACGCGGCCGATCGCCGGATGGACCAAAGCTTCATGATAGCGATATTCGTCGCGCGACGAGAATTGCAGATTGCCGTTGAGGAACAGCCTTACATCGTCGCCGTTGCGGGTGAGCACGATGCGCTGGAAGGGCGTGGAAACCGCGTAGATGACGGGCTCGCCATAGCCGGCGACTTCCGCCCAGCGCTGGAGCCGTTCGGCGACGACGAAGCCGCCGAGCAGCAGGATGGCGGCGGCGATGCCCGCGATCTTCTCCGCCAGCATCGCGCGCCGCGACGGCAGCATGAACAGCACGGCGAGCGCCACCGCGACATTGAGCAGGCCGAACAGGAATCCGGTGCGGATCATGCCCAGCCAGGGCATCAGCACCAGCGGGAACAGCAAAGATGCGGCAAGCGCGCCGACATAGTCGAAGGTCAGCACGTTGGAGACCGTCTCGCTGAAGGCGAAGCGCCCGCGCAGGATGCGCATCAGCAACGGGATCTCGAGCCCGACGAAGAAACCGATCGCGAGCACCAGCCCGTAGAGCGCGACACGGAAATGGTCGAGCATCGGGAACAATGTGAACAGCGCCGCGGCGGACCAGCCGCCGAGCAGCGCGATCAGGATTTCGACGCGGACGAACAGGCGCAGTTCGTCGCGCTTCACATAGCGCGAGCACCAGCTGCCGATCCCCATCGCGAACAGATAGGTGCCGATGACGGTTGAGAATTGCGTGACGCTGTCGCCCAGCAAATAGCTGGCGATGGTGCTGGCGAGCAATTCATAGACCAGGCCGCAGGTGGCGACGACGAAGACGGAGACGAGCAGCGCCCCCGCAAATGCCGATCCCTGAGGATGAGAACTGGTCGCGTCTTCTTCAGCCGGACTCTCAGCCATGGATGGCGGCGGCGACGATGATCGCGAGCCCGATCGCGACCGCGCCGGCGAACTGCGCGACCGCGCGGTTCTGCTTCTCGTTGATCTCCTGCCACAATTTGCCGGGGGTCAGCAGGTCGAGGACGACGAAGCCGATGACGAACACGGCGATGCCGATGCCGGCATAGAGCAGGGTGTTGAGCAGGGCGGGGACCGTGGTGACCATCGCATTCCTCCTATTTGTGGTTGGGGCCGCCGGCATAGAAGCCGGCGCGGGTTGCGCGGCCGCCGTCGGCAAAGGGCGAATATCCGGAAAAGGCGCTCATCAGGAACATGACGACGACGCCGCAGCACCACAGGCCGTAGAGAAAAACGCCCTTGCTCATTCGTCGTCCCCGTCATCATCGTCGTCGTCGCTGCCGGCGAAATCGCTCTCGCCGCGCCGCGCGGTCTCGAATGTGGCGTGGCGCCACAGCAGGAAACCGATCGGCAGGATGACGACGATCAGCGCCAGCCAGAAGTTGGACAGGAAGAAGCCGCCGGGCGCGACCGAAATCTTCAGCGACACCGCGGGCTCCGATCCGCCCCATCCATCGGATGCGTAGGACGGCGACGATCCCGAACCGCTCCAGCGGCTCGCCGAGGCATCGACGACCAGATCATAGGTCCCGGCGGGCAGAACCGCGAGCTTGGTCGTCTTGTCGCGGCTGCCCTCGGTCCAGGCGCCGTCGGAATCGCTGCCCGAATAATGTTCGACCAGGCCATAGGCCTCGTAGCTC
Source organism: Sphingobium sp. (assembly GCA_030148625.1). The sequence goes on from JASBTC010000167.1 coordinate 11,593, forward strand.
GCCTGGGTCTTGCGATCGACCAGCGCATAATCGATGTCGACCCACAGATTGTCGATATCCGGCGCCTCGGCGGCGATCGTCACCGCCTGACTCGGTCGCGGCAGGACGATCGGGCCGAAGGTCTGGCTGATCGCTTCGCGGCCCGGGGTCAGCGCCATGGTGAAGGATTGCGCCTCGCCCTTGCGTCCGAACAGAATGATGATGAAGACGAGCGCCGCGAGCGTGACCAGCCCGAGCTTGAAGGCGCCTTTCAGGCTCGCGCCATAGGGCGATGGCTGATGCGGCAGCGGCGGCCGGCCGCTCCCCGGCCAGGGCCTGGGCGGATCGACACCGAAGGCGCCGATCTCCTTGGGCGACAGCAGTTCGTTCAATGTCCAGTTGCGTTCGGATTCATTGCCCTCGAACGACAGCATCGTGCCGGGGCGGACATAATCGGCGGTCTGGACCTGTTCGCCCACCGCGACCCGCCAATAGAATTCGCCGAGCACATAATCGACCTGCGCATCGCCGCGGAAGAACGCGTCATAGGTCTCGCCGTTGACCGACAGCGTGCCGTGCGAGACATATTTCGGCGTCGCGGTCAGCATCGTGCCGAAGTTCCAGCCGCGCCCGTCCGTCGTCAGCCAGCGATAGCCGTGATAGGGATTGAACAGCAGATATTCTTCCCAGGGATAGGATCCGCCCTCCGACCGGCCGAGATAGCCGATCGCTTCCCATTCGACCCCGCGCAACGTGCCGCGCGTTCCCAGCGGGATGGTCAGCGCGCGTGCCGCCTCCGCATAGCGTTCGATGATCTGGACGTCGGGGTTGGTGACGTCGAGCACGCTGCTGCAATATTGGCAGACGATCGTGACGGTGTAGCCAGCCGCACGCATTTCGACGGTGCCGCCGCATGCGGGACAGGTGAGCGGGTTGACGGCGGGATCGGTCATGCCGCGAAGCTCGGGATCGTCCAGCCGTCGAGCGCGCGCAGATCCTGCGGCCCGAGCTCGGCAAGCGTCACATAGCGGCCGGTGTAGAGCGACGCTTCGGTCCCGTCATGCTGGAAGCTGGCGCAGGCGCCGACGGCCGAGCGGAAATCGACGCTCTTCACTTTCCAGCCCGCTGGCGCGCTGAACGGCAGTTCGCCTTCGCAGGCGATGCAGACCGCGTCCTTGATGTCGGCCACCTGATAGTCGATCCCGTCGATCTTGGCTTCTTCGCCCGGCTTGGCGTTGCCGCCTTTGGCGAGATGCGAGACCACGCGCGCCAGCGACCCCTTGAGCGGTTTTTCGAACAGCAGCATGAACTGTCCCATCGCTTCGCCCAGCCAGGCGTCGCGGCCGTCGGCGAACAGCAACAGCCATTCGTTCCACGCGCCGTCGCTCCAGCCCCAGCGGACACGGCCGATCACGTCGAATGCCTGGCCGTCGAAGCTGCCACGCGTGCCGATCCGGATCGGGCTGACGTCGAAGGGCAGCACTGCCATTTCGCCGGCAGCGCGGACACCATCGTCGATCCGGGTGACGGCGGTCCGGCAATAGTCGCACACTTTCACCGGCAGCGCCGGCGAACGGAACACGACTTCCGCGCCGCAATTGGGGCAATTGACGCTCAGCATCGCCGCGTCAGCGGATCCGGCCCAGCAACTCCGCCTTTTTCGCGTCGAACTCCGCCTGTGTGATCGCGCCGATGGTCAGCAGCTTGTGCAGCTTCTCGACCAGTGCGAACGGATCCTCGGCGGGAGCGGACGGCTGCGCCGCGCCGCCGAGTGCGCCGGCCATGGTCTGCCCGATCGCGAGCCCCGCCGCGGCGCCGGCGCCGATGCCCGCCATGCCGCCCGGCTGCGCCGCCGCGACCTCGATCGCTTCGGCCGCCTGGAATTTGGCATAGCGGTCGAGATCTCCGAGCACGCGCATCGAGCTGGACTTGTCGAGATGCTTCTGCACTTCCTCGGGCAAGGACAGGCTTTCGACGAAGAAGCTGCCGACCTTCAGGCCCCATTGCTCGAACGAAGGCGTCACGGCGGCCTTGAGTGCGTCGGAAAAGGCGGTCTGGCTGGCGGCGAGATCGAGGAACGGCGTACCGCCGCCGCCCAGGCCGGTCGCGATCGCCGTCGCGATCGCGGCGCGTAGCTGCGGCTCGACATCGGCGACGGTCATCCGCTCGAGCGTACCGACCAGCTTGTGCATGAAGGCGGCGACATTCTCGACGCGGAAGGAATAGCTGCCGAAGGCGCGGATACGCAGCGGCCCCAGTTCGGGATCGCGCAGCGTCACCGGCTGGGCGGTGCCCCATTTCAGATTGATCTGTTCCTTCTGCGAAAAGAAATAGACGTCCGACTTGAACGGCGATTTGAAGGCCTTGTCCCAATTTGCGAGCGCGGTCAGGATCGGCAGCGTCGAGGTTTCGAGCGTGTAGAGGCCGGGACCGAACATGTCGGCGATCGTGCCCTCATTGTAGAAGGCGGCAACCTGCCCCTCGCGCACCGTCAATTGCGCGCCGTTCTGGATCTCGCGATCCTGCATCGGATAGCGCCAGGCGAGCAGACCCGGCTCTTCCACCCAGTCGATGACGTCGACAAATTGTTTCGACAGAAAATCAAGCACGCCCATGTCGATCCCTTTCAAGGTTCGTCATGATAATAAGGCCGCCCCGCGCCCTGAAAAGGGGAATCGGTGTGTCGGCCCATGGCGACTATGGAATGCGCGTCGCGCGGCGACGGATCACCTGCTCCAATCCCGAGACGACACGGGCGAGACGGTCGTAATCGAGCTTGTCCGGCGTGTCGGCGGTGCTGTGATAATGGGGATAGCGGAAGGGCGCGGTGTCGGTGACCATCAGCGCGGGGATACCCTGTTCGGCGAACGACCAATGGTCCGACCAGTCGATGCCCTGGACGAAACCGGGCGCGGTTCCGCCGACGCTGGGGAAGGGGGCGACGTCGCGGAAGGATCGCACCATGTCGCGCACGAATGCGCGCGAAGACGTCAATCCGACAAAGGCGACGAAATCGCCCTTGCTCGGATAGAGGAGATCGAGCGGCGGCGGATAATGCTGGCTGTTCGCCCGATCGCTGTAGAAACCCAGCGTCTCGAGCGAGATCATGCCCGCCACGCGCTCTCCCGATCGCTTCAGGTGCCGGGCATAGACCAGGCTGCCCATGTACCGGCTCTTGAAATAGGGCGGCTCCTCATTGACGAACAGCACCAGCCGGATCCGGATCGCCGAACGGCCGCGCAAATCCGCGAGCAGCCTGGCCAGTTCAATGACGGCGGCCGTCCCACTGCCATTGTCGTTCGCGCCGGGCGCGTCGAGATGGCTGTCATAATGGGCGCCGATCACCAATGTCCCGGCATCGGTCGTGGCCGGTTCGATCACCACCTCGATATTGCGGGCCTGCTGTGTCCCGACCGCAAAGGTCTGGCGATGGACGACATGGCCCTGGCTGGCCAATGCGCGTTCGATATGGAGTGCCGCCTGTTCGAGTGCCGCGGGATGGCGGAGATTATGGGGGGTGCTCGCCACGGCACGGACATGATCGCGCAGCCGACCGGCGAGGTCGGTCTGCGCTGCGGTCATCGCGGGCAGTGGCCCTCCATATGATTGACCGGGCACCGCGGTCATCCAGCGCAAGGCGGCGACGGGCGTTGCGAAAACGGCGAGGATCGCGAGCAGGATCCCGGCCTTGATCCAGCGATCGCCGCTGGTTGTCGTCCATTCAGAGGACATTGCCGGACTCCGACGATCGGGCCGATCGCGCCCGATCCCCTCCTATCGGATGCGCGCATCTGCGCCAATCGCGCCGTGACCATTGTCTGAACCGGGCCGGCGCGCTAAGGGCGGCGTGTCGCGAGCGCTGTAGAGCCCAAATGTGCGGCACTGGTGATGACGCGGACCATAGCCCTACCGCGCGAGCATGAGAGACCATGAGCTTCGAAAATCTTCCCGCGCTCCTTTCGGAGGCGCTTACCGCCCGTGGTTATGCCGCGCCCACCCCTGTCCAGGCCGCCGTGCTCGAACCGGAGGCGGACGGGCGTGACCTGATCGTCTCCGCACAGACCGGATCGGGCAAGACCGTCGCCTTCGGCCTCGCCATGGCACCGCAGATGCTCGGCGAAGACGGCAGGGCGCCGCAGGCCGGCGCGCCGCGCGCGCTGATCATCGCGCCGACGCGCGAACTGGCGCTGCAGGTCAGCCGCGAACTGATCTGGCTGTACGGCAAGGCGGGCGCGTGGATCGCCACCTGTGTCGGCGGCATGGATGCCTCGAAGGAACGGCGCAACCTGTCGAACGGCGCGCATATCGTGGTGGGTACACCGGGCCGCCTGCGCGACCATCTCGAACGCGGCGCGCTCGACCTGTCCGCCATCTCGGTCGCCGTGCTCGACGAGGCGGACGAGATGCTCGACATGGGGTTCCGCGAGGATCTCGAGGAACTGCTCGACGCGACGCCGAATGCGCGCCGGACCCTGCTTTTCTCCGCGACCATGCCCAAGCCGATCGTGGCGCTGGCCAAGCGCTATCAGCGCGATGCGTTGCGCATCTCCACCGTCGGCGCCGATCGCGGCCATGGCGACATTGCCTATCAGGCGATGGCCGTCGCCCCGTCGGACATCGAGAATGCCGTGGTCAATCTGCTGCGTTATCACGAGGCGGAGACGGCGATGCTGTTCTGCGCCACCCGCGACAATGTCCGTCATCTCCATGCTAGCCTGACCGAGCGCGGCTTCGACGTCGTCGCGCTGTCGGGCGAGCATAGCCAGAGCGAGCGCAATCATGCGCTGCAGGCGCTGCGCGATCGCCGTGCGCGCGTCTGCGTCGCGACCGACGTCGCGGCGCGCGGCATCGATCTGCCGACCCTGTCGCTCGTCATCCATGTCGAGATTCCCCGTGACGCCGAGACGCTGCAGCACCGTTCGGGGCGGACGGGGCGCGCGGGCAAGAAGGGGACAGCGATCGTGATCGTGCCCTATCCGCGGCGCAAGCGTGTCGATTCGATGCTGCGCGGTGCGCGGATCGAAGCCGAGTGGATCAATGCGCCGACCGCAGCCGACATCCGCACTGCCGACCGGGCACGGTTGCTCGAGACCTTGCTCCAGCCGGTCGAGGCCGATGACGAGGATCGCGAAGTCGCGCAGAAGCTGCTCGCCGAGCGTTCGCCCGAGGATATCGCGGCGGCGCTCGTCCGCGTCCACCGCGCGCGCATGCCGCAGCCCGAGGAACTGGTCGACGCCAGCGCCGGTCCGCCGCGTAGCGACGGTCCGCGTCCGGGCTTCGAGGATACGGTGTGGTTCCGCATGGATGTCGGCCGCCGTCACAATGCCGATGCGCGCTGGCTGCTGCCTTTGCTCTGCCGCCGCGGCCACATCACCCGTGGCGAAGTCGGTGCGATTCGCATCGCCGCCAACGAGACTCTGGTCGAAGTGCAGCGCGCGGTTGCGGCGCGCTTCGCCGACGCCGTCAAGCGGACGGCGGGCGACGGCGACGACGGCGCGATGGTCAAGATCGAGGCGGTCCATGGCAGCCCGCGCGAAGAGGCCAAGCGCAACCGCGCCGAACTGACGCCCGTTCGCCATGCGCCCAAGCCGTTCCGCAAGGGGCCGGGCTACAAGCCGAAGGGCGGATCACGCCCGGGGCGGTGATCTGAAACTACCCCTGTCGCTCCAGCGAAAGCTGAAGCGACAGGGGTTGGTTTCTACTATCTCGGCTTACGGAAGCGGTAGAGAAACCGGTCGGTCTTGCCGCGCACTGCCGGATCGAAGACCAGCTTGTTATGGTCGTCGGCGGGATTGGCGAGCAGCGGGCTTTCCGCTTCCAGCACGAAACCGGCGGCCTTGAAATCGGCCTTTACCGTCGCCGGATCGATCCGGTGGAGCTTGTCGACCACCGCGCGGGTGTCGCCGGCGGGGCCGACATGGTCGACGATCCCGACCACGCCGCCCGGTTTCGTCGCCGCGTAAAGCGTCTTGAGGAATGCGGCCGGGTCTGTGCGCGGAATCTTGTACTTGGCCGATTCCCAATAGAGATCGTGATAGCTCAGATTGATGATCACGAAATCGAAGCGGCCGGGCGGTGAGGCGAACGCCTCGAACGGATAGCGGACGAACTTCACGTCGGGCCGGCGGGCGACCAGCGCGTCCCATTTCTTCGATTCCTCGGGCGTGGCGTAGAACTGGTCGGGCTCGAATGCGGTGACCTTGCCCTTGGGGCCGATCGCATTGGCGATGATTTCCGCCCAATAGCCCGATCCGGTCATGATATCGGCGGCGGACATGCCCTGTTTCAGCCCCAGAAAGGCCAGCACTTCGGCGGGTTTGCGGCTGGCGTCGAGCGCGATCGCCTCGGCGGGGCGGCCCGGTTTCGCGACCGCGGCGGCGAGATCGGGTTTGGCGGGAGCGGCCAGTACAGGGCCGGATACGCAGAGTGCCGCGCCGGCAAGCGCGGTCAGGATGATGGAACGCATGGTCTGTTCCCCTTGGTTGCGTATCGGGGATCATGCGCCTGCCGCGCGGCAGGCTCAATGCCGGCGATTGTCGGCGGTCGAAGCGGGGCGGGGGTTCATCGAAAGACCGGGCACTGCTCTACGTGCCCGGCTTGGTGTCATGATCGGCGGGCAAGGCGGGAAGCGCGTCCGGATCGGTCTCCGGCTGCTGCCCCGGGCGGGTCGCGTTGGTCACCTGCTCGTCATGGCCGCTCTTGTCGCTGAAGAATGCGGCGGCGAACAGGCCGCAGCCCAGCAGCACCGAAAAGAAGACGCCCGCGATCGTCGCCACGACCATATGGACCGTCAGCGGACCGAACAGCGACAGATACCAGAGCGCCCCGGCGGTCATGACGATGCCGGCGACGCCGATCAGCTTCATCATCCGCCGGAAATCGGCATTGGCCCGATCCCGCCTGTTCGATGCCGGTTGCATGGTCATTCCCTTTCGATGGGCAATCAGCCGGTTGCCCGATGCGGCGCCGGATCGAGCCTGAAGAACAAGGCGAGCTGGAGGCTCTCGGCGATGCGCGCCGCCTTGGCCTGAAGCGCGGCGGCGGCGGTGCGCGGCATATGCGCATCGGTGGTTTCGGCCCAGAGCGCCAGCCAGCGCTCGAACATGGCGGGAGTGATCATGCTGCGGTGCGCGAGATGCGCGCGCACCGGATTGCCCTTGTAGCGGCCGGTGGTCAGCATCACCGAGGACCAGAAAGCGGTGAGCGTCTCGAAATGCGCCGGCCAGTCATGGACCGCGCCGTCGAACACCGGGCCGATCAAAGGATCGCGCCGCACGCTATCGTAGAATAGGGGAATCAGCCGGCCCAGCGCGCTTTCATCGATTTCCGCCGCTTCGATCATCATCGACTCGCTTAAACATGTATTGACAGTGCATGTATAAGCCTGCTTCTAAAGATGCAAGGAAGATACATGTATAAGGCCGGGATGCCGATGACGGAGCCGGGATGCGCCTGACGCGCTACACCGATTATGCGATGCGCGTGCTGCTTTACCTCGGCGCGCGGCCCGAGGCGCTGTGCTCGATCGCCGAAGTGTCGCGCGCCTATGGCATCTCGCAGAACCATCTGATGAAGGTCGTCAACGATCTGGCGCGCGAGGGCTATGTGGCGAGCGTGCGCGGCCGATCGGGCGGCATCCGGCTCGGCCGGCCGGCCGGCGAGATCAATGTCGGCGCGGTGGTGCGCCATACCGAGGATGGTTTCGACCTGGTCGATTGCGGCGGCTGCGTGATCGCGCCCGCCTGTGGCCTGACCGGCGCGCTGGACGAAGCGCTGGCCGCCTTCATGCGCGTGCTCGACGGCTATACGCTGGCGGATTTGCTTGCCAGACGCGGGGACATACGCGGCCTGTTCGCCGCCTGATCCGGGATCAGCGCGTCTTCTTGCGAACCGGCTTTTTCGCTGGACGCTTGCCCAGGCCGATGGCGAGCGCCAGGTTGCGGCGTTGTTCGGTGTAGCTGGGCGCGACCATCGGATAATCGGCCGGCAGGTTCCAGCGGGCGCGATATTGGTCCGGGGTGAGATTGTGGTGCGACATCAGGTGACGCTTCAGCGTCCGCATCTTCAGCCCGTCTTCCAGGCAGATCAGGTGATCGGGCTTGACCGATGCACGGATCGAGACCTTGGGGACGAGCGGTTCCTCCTCGGGCACTTCGGTCACGGCGCTCAGCCCGGCAAGGGCGGCATGGACGTTCGCGATCACCGCCGGAAGATCGGAGACCGCGACCTTGTTGTTGGAGACATGCGCGGCGACGATATCCGCGGTCAGAGCAAGCAAGTTCTCGTCGCGTTCGTCGGCCATTCCAAACTTCCTCCAAATCGGATGTAAAATGGTGGCGCAGCTTTGGCGACAACGCAAGCTTTTGGGGCTGGCGGGAACGCCGCGCACAGCATAGAGCCGCGCCATGACCGGGATCGGCACCAGAATCGATGAAATGGGAACGCTGCTGCGCGAAGGCAGCGGGTTCGCGCTGCGGCGCGATCTTGGCGGGCGCTGGATGCTCGACATGCATCGCGTGCCGGTGGACCATGTCGAGAAGCGCGTCCGCATCACCGGCGTGGTCGTCGCCGAAGGGCTGATCGACGTCGACGGCGTGACGTCGGAGGCATAGCCCCCGCCGCGGCTTGGCTCTAAAGTCCGGACAGTGGCCGAACGGAAGATCATCCATATCGACATGGACGCCTTTTTCGCGTCGGTGGAGCAGCGTGACGACCCGAAGCTGCGTGGCCGGCCGCTCGCGGTGGGCAGTGCGGGCGGGCGCGGCGTCGTTGCCGCTGCGAGCTACGAGGCGCGCAAGTTCGGCGTGCGGTCGGCGATGCCGTCGGTCACCGCGATCCGCCGTTGTCCCGAACTGACCTTCGTGCCGCCGCGCTTCGACGTGTATCGCGCGGTCTCGCATCAGGTGCGCGCCATCTTCGCCGACTATACCGATCTGATCGAACCGCTTTCGCTCGACGAAGCCTATCTCGACGTCACCGAGGATCGTCGCGGGCTCGGCTCGGCGACGGCAACGGCCGAGGACATTCGCCGTCGCATTCGCGAAGAGACCGAACTGACGGCATCGGCAGGCGTGTCCTATAACAAGTTCGTGGCCAAACTGGCGTCGGACCAGAAC
>JASBTC010000174.1 GCA_030148625.1 Sphingobium sp.
GCCATAGCCTTCGTCGAAGGGCACGCCGATCAGCCGCCCGTCATTGGCATAGGTCCAGCCATGATAGGGGCAGGTGAAGCGCGCCGCGGCGCCCGTGTCTTCCTGGCAGATGGTCGCGGCGCGATGCGCGCAGCGGTTGAACAGGCCGTGGATCGTTCCGCTCTTGTCGCGCGTCATCACCACGGGGCGCAGGCCAAGACGGACGCGTTTGAACGCATTTGCTGTGGGCAGTTCGCTTTCGTGACAGAGATAGGTCCAAAGCCCCCCGAACAGCTTGGTCATCTCGTGCGGGAACAGCGCCGGATCAGTGTAAAGCGACTGGTGGACACGATCGGGCTGGACGAGATGCGCCCAGTCGCGATCGACGCGCGGGGCGAGCGTGATACGCGCCTCCTGGGTCTTGCAGGGCGCGCTCATGCGAAGCCGGCTCCGTCATCGTCGGCGATCGGCACGCGCGCGACGATCGCTTCGGACAGGCCGAAGCGTTCGACCAGGATCGACGGCGCGTCCTTCAGATCGACCGGCGTCGCCGAGAGATTGCCCAGCGGATCGACCGTGATCAGCGCGCCACGGCCATAAGTGAGCACGCCGTCGTCGCGATTCTTGCGGACGTAGAGCGAGTGGTTGAAGATGCTGAACGCCTTGGTCGCCTCGTTGCGATAGGCGTAGAAAGCGGGGCTCAGATCCTCGAGCCACATCACCGTCGACAGCGGATTGCGCATGTGGCCGGGCCGCCACCAGACTACGCCGTCGCCTTCGCACCAGATGCCGTGCGCCTGGCTTTTCTGCGCGGTGCGCTCGCCGTGGATCAGTTCGAGCGCCGCTTCCGCCCCCAGGCTGGGATCGGCGCGATAGACATGCCCGTCGATCGTGACGTTGATGCCGCCATGCGCGGGCAGCAGTGGATCGGGCACTTCCGGCATCGTTCCCGCCATGCGCGAGACGCGGAAGCCGAGCAGGGCGAGGATGCCGTACATCGCCTCGGCCGAGGGCCAGCAACCCGCGGCGACGCCGTGTTCGAGCCAGGCGGAGAAGAATTCGTTGGGATCCTGCGACGGAAAGGCGCCGGTCTGGCGCTCGGCGATATAGATGCGCTTCAGCACATTGTCGTAGCCGATCTGCCGCGACCATTGCTTGACGATCTCGTCGAGCGTCTCGCGTGTCGGATCGGGGCGCGACGCAAAGCCGAAGCGATCGAGCACGCGTTCGAGCACGGCTTCGCGCAGATCGGTATGATCGGGTGGACCGTCGAAATTGGGCGGGATCGTGCCCGCCCGATAGCTGTTGATCGCGGTCAGAACGGGCTGCGCGATCTTTGGATCGCGCAGCCCGTTCTGAATGTTTGTGGTCGCATCGTCTTTGCGGAAAACCGGTTCCCACTTTTCCGCACGATGCTCTGCCTCTGTCATGACGCTGCTCCTTGATATCCAAGGGTCTAGCGCGACGGTTTGCGGCGGCGCTAACGCGTTCCGGCAGCCGCTGCCGCGATCCGGCATCCTTCGATCAATCGCGCTGCGGCGGCGAACAGCCGGGCTTCGCTGCCCATCGGCCCGATCAGTTGGATGCCGGTCGGCAGCCCGGCTGCAGTGGCGAGCGGCACGGTGATCACCGGCAGCCCCAGCAGCGAGATCGGCTGGGTGTAGAGGCCGAGCGCGGCGCGCAGGGGAATGCTGGTTCCCGGCAGCATCGCCAGGGCGTCCTCGGCCGGCGGCGCCAGGCAGGGCACGGTCGGCGCGATCAGCATGTCGAAGCGTTCGAACAGCGCGTCGAACTGCGCGGCATAGGCGGTGCCGAGCGCGCGGGCTTCGGCGATCCATGCATCGGGGATCAGCAAGGCGGCGGTCAGCCGATCTCGGATCGCCGTGTCGAACAGATGGCGCTGGGTGCGCAGCCGTTCGGCATGCGTCCGTGCCGCCTCCGCCGCGACGATCGTATAGGCGGCCGCGCGTGCGCGCGTGCTGAGCGGCGCTTCGACGACCTCGGCATCGAATGCGCGCGCGGCTTCGCCGATCGCTTCGGCAACCACCGGCTCCATCGCGCCGGCGAAATGGCCGCCGAGCAGGCCAACCTTGCGCGGCGCCGCCGGATCGCTGTAGGCGAACTGGCGTTGCTCGGCATCGTCTGGATCGGCGGCGTCGAGCACATCATAGACCTGGCGTGCGCGATCGAGCGTGTCGGCGAAGAAGCCGACATGGTCCAGGCTGGGTGAAAGCGTCTGGACGCCCGATTTGCTCAGCCGCCCCAGGCTCGGCTTGACGCCGATGACGCCGCACAAAGCGGCGGGCACGCGGACCGAGCCGCTGGTATCGGTGCCGAGCGCGAAGGGGACAATGCCCGCCGCGACCACCGCGGCCGATCCGCCCGAGGATCCGCCGCACAGCCGGGTCGGATCGTGCGGATTGCGCGCGGTGCCGTAAAGCTCGGTCCGCGACACGAAGCCATAGGCAAGTGAATCCATGTTGGTACTGCCGATCAGCACCGCACCGGTCTCGCGCAGTTGCGCGACCGCGAAGGAATCATGCTCTGCCGACGGATCGTCGGCCAACGCTTTCGATGCCGCCACCGTCGTCATGCCCCGGACGGCGAACAGATCCTTGGAGAACCAGGGCAGCCCGGCAAGCGGCCCGGTGGACGTCTCGGCTTTCCCCGCCTCGATCGGACGGGCTAGCCAGCCATTCGCGGCCGCTTCGGGCAGCCGGGCGATCGCGGCTTCGACCCTATCCGTCATGGCCGGGGTTCTGCCGCTTCGTCCGCGCGCATCGCGTCGCGGAAGGTCAGGATCACCTGCCAGTCGCGCCACACCGCTTCGGCGTCTTCTAAGGGCAGGGCGACGCCCTGTTCGGCCAGCCGGGCGCGCAGCGCCTCGGCGGTGTCGGGGATGGTCATGTCCATGCGTCGCTCGCGGTTCCCGGTCCGGTGGTCGCCGCCCGATAGCGGAAGGCGGCTGGTCCGGGAACCTGCGGAGGGCATCAATCGTCGAACAGGAAGCGCAATGAATGGCGCGCGAAGTCTTCGGGATATTCCATCATCGCCCAATGCCCGCAATGCGGCATGATATAGCCGGCGCTGTTCTCGATCAGTTCGAGCAGCCGATAGGCGCTTTCCACCGGCACCACCGCATCGTCCTTGCCGTGGAAGACGAGCGTTTCGTGCTTCAGCGCCGCGATGAATTCCTCCGGCCGATGCAGGCCGCCCTGCGAACCGATCCAGCCCATGAACGCCGAATAGCCTTTGCGCGTCTCCGGATCGACCGACAGGCGATGGCGATATTCGACGAGCGCGTCGCTGACCGAGAAAGCGGGGTTGGCGAGCGAGCCGATGATCCGCCTGATGCCCTGTTCGGTGAAATCATATTCGGTCAGCGCCTTGAGCGGGGTAATGATGCCGGTCTCGATTCCCGCGCTGCCCATCAGGATCACCTTGTTCACCAGTTCAGGCACGAGCTGTGCCGCGCCGATCGAGGTGAGGCCGCCGGTGGAATTGCCGACCAGGTTCACTGCACCGGCGCCCAGCGCGACGATGAATTCGGCAAGCTGGCGGTCACGATCGTCCTGCGAATAGGCGAAGCGTGCGGGATCGGGCACGTCGCTGCGCCCGAAGCCGACCAGGTCGATCGCGATCGCACGGCATCGTTCGGCGAACAGCGGCATCGATATCCGCCAATTGCCCCAGCAATCCGCACCCGCGCCGCCGCCATGGATCAGGATGGTGGGCATGCCTTCGCCCATCTCGACATAATGGGTCATGATGCCCCCGGCATCGAGATAGCGGCTTTTGGGCCGGCTGTTCTCGATCGCGTTTCCGGCGGGCATGTCGACGATGCGGCCGGGGCGGTCGATCGTTGCGGTGGTCTCCATCAAATCAGCTCCTTCAGGCGTTCATGGGGCAGCAAATGCCCCCAGATCTTGGTGGTGTCGTATTGGCGGACCTCCCATCCGGCTTCGTCCTCGACCAGCGTGCTGCCATGGCCGATCTCGATGCCGAAACCCGACGGGCCGACGAAATAGAAGGATATGGTCCGGCAATTGCTGTGGCGGCCCAGCGTCATGATCAGCGGATCGCCGCGCGCCAGGACCCGGTCATAGGCGGCGACGACGTCCTCCAATGCCTGCATCTCGAACATGATATGGTTGGTGTCGCCCGATGCCATGCCCAGGCATTCGTTGATCAGCGCCAGGCTGTGATGGCGGGGATTGCAGCGCATGAAGGTGGCGTCGGCGCCGTCCCACACGATCTTGTCCGATGTGCGCAGACCCAGCACGTCGCGATAGAAGGCCACCGCCTCGGGATAATGCGCGCAGTGGCGCATGACATGGCCGATGCCGAGTTCGCCGGTGACAAAGCCGCCATGCGGCAGCGCCGGTTCGGCGCCCGGGATCGCACCATGATAGAGTTCGTTGGGATAGCCGTCGGGATCGCGGAAGCGGACAAGGCGGGTCACGCTCCGCGCGCGACATTCCGCATCGCTGGCAGCCTGCGGATCGGCGCCGGCCGCGTACAGCCGCTCGACTAGCGCAGCGAAACTCGTGGCATTATCGACTTCCCAGCCCGCAAAGGGTGGGGCCTCAGCATCGCTCTCGATCAACAGATAGCGATAGGGATGCGTATCGATCCTGAGCGCGAGCGCAGGCGCGCCCTGTTCGGTGCGCGCCTCGATCTCCGCGCCCAATATGTCGGTCGCGAGCGTCCGCCACGCGTCGAGCCTGTTGGTGCCGATTCCGAGATAGCCTAGCCGCGCGACCTGCATGCGCCTTCTCCGACTGAGATGCCTGAATGGCGGGCACATGGCGCATCCACCCCAGGGCCGCGCAACCGGAATCGCCCGCAATGGCCGGGCATGGCCGACTCTCTTTCGGGATTGCGTCAGCGGCTGCGCGATCGCGTCCGGTTTGAAGTTTCAAGAAAGGTTTATTGACTAGCTTTGTAACAGAGCTAAATAGTCCATGTGACCGGTTGAAAGGGGTGATTCACATGCAAGTCGTCAGAATTCTCAGCTTCATCGACGAGGCGCGTTTCGAGGCCGGCCGCAGGGCGGATGCGCCGCTGCGCAAGGTCGCCGTCGCTGCCGTCGTCAACAACCCGTTCGCGGGGCGCCCCTATCAGGAGGATCTGTCAGATCTGATCGCGGCGAGCACCGCGGTCGGCGCCGAGATCGCCGGGATCGGTGTCTCGCTGCTCGGTGGATTGCCCGTCGAAAGCTATGGCAAGGGCGCGGTCGTCGGCGTTGCCGGCGAGCAGGAACATGGCGTCGCCATGCTGACCACCGTCTATGGCGATGTGCTGCGCACCGCGGTGGGCGGCGGCACGGCCTGGATATCCTCGGCCACCAAGGTCGGCGGCATGGGCAGTTCGATCGATATTCCGCTGGCGTACAAGGACGCGCTGTTCGTGCGTTCGCATTATGACGCGATGACAGTCACGCTGCATTCGGCGCCGCGCCCCGACGAAATGGCGATCATCTGCTGCTTCGCCAGTCGTGGCCGGCTCAATCACCGCGTCGGCGGCATCTCGCGTGACGAGGCCGAAGGCCGGGATGGGCTGAGGTGAGCGGGGCGGCGGCGGCCATGCGTATCGCCATCGTCAATATCGGCACGATCGTGACGGGATGCTGGCGCGATCCCTTCGCTACGGGCGACACGATCCTGACCGAAGGCGATCGGATCGCGCATATCGGCACCGCCGCCGCGGCCGAAATCGAGGCGGCCGATCTGGTGATCGACGCGATGGGCGGCACAATCTGTCCCGGCTTTATCGACAGTCAGGTCCACAACACCTTCGGCGATTATACGCCGCGCCAGAAGACCGTCGGTTTCCTCGAAAGCTATCTGCACGGCGGCACGACCACGAGCATTTCGGCGAGCGAGGTCCATGTGCCGGGGCGGCCGAAGGATCCCGAAGGGGTCAAGGCGCTCGCGGTCGCCGCCTTCAAATGCTTCGAAAATTATCGGCCCGGCGGCATGCGCGTCCATGCCGGATCGGTGATCCTCGAACCGGGCCTCACGCGCGAGGACTTTATCGAGCTGCGCGCCAAGGGCGTCTGGCTCGCCAAGGCCGGCTTCGGCGGCTTTGCGACCCCGTTCGACTATGCGCCGATGGTGGGCTGGGCGCGCGAGGCGGGGATGATCACCACCGTGCATACCGGCGGTGCGTCGATCCCAGGATCGTCGCCGATCCGCGCCGATCATCTGCTGGCGATGCGCCCGCACGTCTCCTTCCACGTCAATGGCGGCCCGGTGGCGCTGCCCGATGCCGAATATGAGCGGCTGACGCTCGAAAGCGACATCGCGCTCCAGGTCTGTACCGCGGGCAATCTGCGGACCGCGATCCTCTGCGCGCAGACGGTGAAGGCGCATGACGCGTTCGCGCGCTTCCTGATCGCGACCGACACGCCGACGGGCACGGGAGTGATGCCGCTGGGCATGATGTACACGATCATGAACCTGGCGGCGCTGACCGACATGCCGCCCGAATGGTTCATCGCGGCGGCGACCGGCAATGTCGCCGATATTTACGGCCTCGATTGCGGCTATGTCAGGCCCGGCCGCGCGGCCGATCTGCTGATCCTCGATGCACCGCTGGGTGCGACCAGCGACACCGCGCTTGGCGCGCTCGCGAACGGCGATCCCGCCGCGATCGGGGCGGTGATCTCCGCCGGCGTCGCCCGTTTCGTCGGGCGCAGCCGCAACACGCCCGCGCCCACGTGCATGCCGCGCGTCGCCGCATGTCGTATTCCCGCCGATTTCAGCGGTGCGGCGCATTGAGGAATGATATTTACTTTGTAACAAAGATATTATACAAAGTTGAAAATCATTGAGGAGCGGAAGATGGGCGAGTCGATGGAGCAGGGGGCGGCGCCGCCCGATCAGCATTTCCTGCGCGCGATGTTCGGCCGCTTCGCCAGCGGCGTCACCGTGGTGACGTGCGGTGCGGGAAATGCGGTCCACGGCATGACCGCCAATTCCTTCACCTCGGTCTCGCTGGAGCCCGCGCTCGGCCTGGTCTCGCTGTCGCGCGGCTGCCGGATGCACGACCGGCTCGTCGCGGCGCGGCGGTTCGGCGTCAGCGTGCTGGCGGAGGGGCATGGTCATGTCTCCAATCATTTCGCGGGCCGGCCGGTCGACGGCTATCTGCCGGCCTTTGAGGAGCGGTGCGGCGTCGGGCTGCTTTCCGACGCGCTGGCATGGATGATCCTCGATACCGAGGCGGAGCATCAGGCGGGCACGCACACGCTGTTCGTCGGCCGGCTGGTCGCGTGCGGATACCGCGCCGACGCCCATCCGCTGATCTTCTTCGGCGGCGGCTATGGCGCGCTTTCGGCGCCGGCCTGACCGCCAACACACATCAAGATTTTCCAGGAGAGCATATGGACAGGGGCGTAAAGACCGGGGCGGATCATATCGCGAGTCTGAGCGACGGTCGCGCGGTCTATCTCGACGGCGAACGCGTAGGCGACGTCACCGTGCATCCCGCCTTCCGCAACATCGTGCGTTCGGCGGCGGCGCTCTACGATTATCAGGCCGATCCCGCCAATGTGGAGGCGATGACCTTCGCCTCGCCGAGTTCGGGCCGGCGGGTAGGGCGGTCCTGGCAACTGCCCGCCAATTATGAGGAGATGGTCGATCGCCGCCGGGCGCTGACGCGCTGGGCGGAGCTTCATGGCGGCTTTCTCGGCCGCTCGCCCGATCATGTCGCATCGGCGCTGGCCGGCCAATATGCCGGGCTCGGACGCCTGCAGGCCTATGACGAGGGCGGCGCGCGCAATCTCGCCGACTATTTCGAATATGCGCGCGATAACGACCTGTTCCTGACCTATGTCATCATCAATCCGCAGGTGAACCGCGGTCTTTCGACATCGGAGCAGGTCGCCGACGACGTAATCATGCGTGTCGTGGACGAGGATGGCGAAGGCATCACCGTGCGCGGCGCCAAGATGCTGGGCACGAGCACGATCGTCGCCAATGAGGTATTCGTCGCCAATCTCCAGCCGCTACGCCCCGGCGAGGAGGATTATGCGGTCTCCTTCGCGCTGCCGATGAATGCCAAGGGGCTCAAGGTCGTGTCGCGCAAATCGTTCGAGGCAAGCGCGGTCAGCCTGTTCGACAATCCGCTGGCCGCCCGCTTCGACGAGAATGATGCGGTGGTCTATTTCGACGATGTGAAGGTGCCGTGGGAACGCGTCTTCGTGAACCGCAACGTCGCGATGGCGCGCGCGCAATTCCACGAAACCGCCGGCCATGTCGCGCAGAATTACCAGGCGCAGATCCGCCTGATGGTGAAGCTGCGCTTCCTGGCCGGGATCGCGCGCCGCATCGCGGAGACGATCGGCACCATCCAGATGCCCCCGGTCCAGACGATGCTCGGCAAGCTGGCGTCCGATGCCGCGGTGGTGGAGGCTTTGGTCCATGGCATGGAGGCATCGGGCGAGATGCATGGCGACGCCTATATGCCCAACCGTCATCTCGTCTACGCCGCGCAGGTCTTCACGCAGGAGCTTTATGCGGGGTTCGTGAACGCGGTGCGCGAACTGGCGGGCGGATCGCTGATCATGCTGCCTTCGTCGGTGCGCGACTATGACAATCCGGAGATCGCCGGCATCCACGATCTGCTCCAGCAATCGCCCATTGGCGGACCGCGCGACCGGGTGAAGTTCCTGAAGCTCGCCTGGGATGCGCTGGGTTCCGAATTCGCGGGGCGTCACGGCCAGTATGAGATGTTCTATGCCGGCGCGCAGTTCGTGACGCGCGGCCACAGTTTCCGCACCTATGACTGGGCCGGGGCGGGGCGCCTCGTCGACGGATTGCTCGACGGCTATGATCTGGCGGGGTCGGTCGCTGCGGACCGGGCCTGAGGAGATTGCGGAAATCATACTGCAGGTCGCCGCTTATTGTGGCATTCCGGCGGCGATCGAGACTATGAAGCTCGCGCGAGAGGCGCTCGCGGACGACGAAGGAATGGACGGTCGGGATGGTAGCTAAGCGGTCGGCCCGCAAGGATGGAGCGGAAGATTCGCTGCTGACGGTCACGCGCGCCGAGCTGCTGGACGACGGCAACGACGACCGGTTCCGCGCGCTCGTCCATGCCTCGCTGGCGTTCAGTTCCCGCCTCAACGCGATCCGCGATGGCTATGCCCGGCTGATCGGCGTCGCCGGGCCGCAATATACGATCCTGATCTCGATCGGGCATCTGCAGAAAAGCGGTGACGTCAATGTGAAGACGATCGCCGATCATTTGAGCCTCAGCGGTACCTTCGTCACCACCGAGGTCAACAAGCTGGTCGCCCAAGGGCTGGTCAGGAAGACGCGCGACAAGGTCGATGCGCGAAAGGTGAAGCTCGAGATATCGGAGGCGGGCCGCGACCGGCTGGCGCGGCTCACCACGATCCAGCAGCAGGTGAACAACGTCCATTTCGGCAGCCTCAGCCGCGAACAGTTCGACGCGATCGGCACGATCATGCCCGAACTCGTCGCCAGCACCGATCAGGCACTGTCGCTGCTGCGCCATCTGACCATGGCGGAAGGCGAAATCTGAGGCCGGCCGTCTGACGGCTTGCCGCCGGGCTCGATCCGGCCTTCACCCCCATCTGTCATTGCCCCTGACTGTCATTCCCGCGAACGCGGGAATCCAGGAGATGTCGATCATAGAGCCCTACGGCACTGGATTCCCGCGTTCGCGGGAATGACAGTCAGGGTGATCCAACTCCGCACACAACCCAGCCGAAACCCCGTCGTCTCACCGCGCACTCATCCAATTTATCTCTGTTGACTACCGTTGTAACAAAGCTATCTTACCTATGTTCTAAAATAGGGAGGGGCGAATCATGAAAAGGGATATCGGCAAGACCGGCCGTACGACGCGGCACCGCGCCAGCCTGTCGCGGAGCGCGGCGCTTCCCATCCTCGCGCTGTCGCTGGTCGCGGGCGCTTGCCCGGCAAATGCTCAGACTGCGGACGATGCCGTCGAAAGCGGCATCGAGGAAATCGTGGTGACCGCGCGCAAGCGCGCCGAGAGCCTGCAGGATACGCCGATCTCGATCTCCGCCTTCACCGAACAGGGGCTGGAGGCGCGGCAGGTCCAGCAGGTCTCGGGCATCGCCCAGCTGACGCCCAATCTGATCTTCGACACGACGTCGCCGATCGCGGGCAGTTCGGCGGCCGCCACCATGTTCATCCGCGGCGTCGGTCAGGCCAATTCGGTGCCGACCGTCGATCTCGGCGTCGGCCTCTATATCGACGGCGTCTATGTCGCGCGCTCGGTTGGCGGGCTCGTCGATCTGCTCGATGTCGAGCGGATCGAAGTGCTGCGCGGGCCGCAGGGCACTTTGTTCGGCCGCAACACGATCGGCGGCGCGATCAGCATCACCACCGCCAAGCCCGACGACGTTCTGCGCGGCGAGGCGTCCCTGCTCTACGGCACCGACAATCACGTCGTTTCGCGCGGCATGGTCAACGTGCCGCTGGCCACCAATCTCTTCGTCAAGGGCAGTGTCAGCTACGAAATGCAGGACGGCTATGTCCGCCGCCCCGATGGTCATCATACCGGTGACAAGAACCGCCTGTCGGGCCGGCTGGCGCTGCGCTGGCAGCCTGCCGATGCCGTCACTGTCGATCTCGCTTTCGACGGCACGCGCGAGCGGACCAATGGCGCCGCCTATGTGCTGA
>JASBTC010000179.1 GCA_030148625.1 Sphingobium sp.
GGCGACACCGGCATCTTCATAGGCCTTCAGCCGCTCGAAGCTTTCGGCGCCGTCCTTCAGGCCGATCACCGCGCCCTTGAGCAGCCATTCGGGCAACGGCGGCTGGCGGCCGAAACGGTCCGACAGCGCGGTCACCAGTTCGGTGAAACGCGGCCGCGCCCAGAGTTCGATCCGGGCCGGCACCTCCCAGATCTCGACTTCGTGGAAGCCGGGATGGCGGAAATCGAAGGCGGCATAGGCGCTGGTATCGACATGCAGCGCGTAGCGGCGCGAACTGACCCAGGTCGGTTGGGGATAGTTGGTGTGGTAATAATCGCCGCCCGCGCCCTTCTGGTCGCATTGCCAGGTGAGCAGGGTCGATTTGTCGCGGCCGACGCCCGGCTCCGATGTCCAAAGCGGGAAATGGCGGCCGGCCATGTCGAAATAGGAGAATTGCTCGCCGCCGCCCCAGACATGCTCGCCGGCCTCCGCGATGGTGCGCAGCCATAGCCGGTTGATCGTTGGATCGAGCGCCTCGAACGCGATCTCCGCATTGCCGCCTTTGGCCGCGATACGGAGCGCGAGCGCCCAAGGCGCGCCCTCATGCGGCGCCAGGCGGACGGTGTCGCCATCGATTTCGGCATGGCGCAGCGCGATCCGCTCGACGACATAATCGCCGATCTCATAATGGCCGCGCGTGCCTTCGATGCTGGGCACGCCGCGACCGACGAACAGGCAGGGCGCGTCGGCACTGTGCTCGAGGATCGTCTTGTCCCCCAGCGTCAGCACGAAGCCGCCATCCTGCACCTCAAGCGTCATGCGCCATATTCCTTTCGGTTTCGGACGGGGCGACAAGCGCGGCGTGCGTGCGTCGCGCACCGATGGTTGGTGCGCATTAAGTCGCCATCGCCGCCGCGACCGGCCACGGGACGTCCTGCCCCGCGGCCCGTTCGGTCAGAAATTCACACGGCCCGAGATGCCGAAATAGCGCTCGGCGTCGCGCGGCGTGATCTGGCGCATGAACGACGTGCCGTTGGGAATGCGCTGGATGACGAAATGCTTGTCGGTGAGGTTCTTGGCGATCAGCGACACGCTGTATTTCTCGTCCTTCGTCCGGAACGTGATGCCCGCATCCCAGATCGCATAGCCGTTCTGGAAGGCGTTGGGGTTCTGGTTGATGTCGAAATTGGTCTTGCTCTGATAGACCAGCGAGCTGTTCAGATCGACGTCGAACGCGTCCAGCCCCAGCGGCAGGCGCCAGTCGGCCGTCACCGTGCCCTTGTACTTGGGCGCGAAGGGCAAAGGCTTGCCGTTGATCGCCGCGGCGCAGGCGATCGCCGCGCCCGGCGGGCAGATGAACTGATTGATGTGCGCATCGGTGTAATTGAAACCGCCATTGAGCGAGAAGTCGCTGGTGATCTGCGCGTTGAAATCGAGCTCAATGCCGCGCGTCGAAACCGTGCCCGCATTAGTCAGGCGGGTGACGACCTGGCCGGCGACCAGATCGAGGAAGTTCGCCTGGTAATTGTCGTATTTGGCGTAGAAGGCGGCCAGGTTGAGCGTCAGGCGGCGATCGAACAGCCGGGTCTTCAGGCCGATCTCATAGGCGTCCGACTTTTCCGGATTGATCCGGCCGGTATCCTGCGCGCGCATGTTGAAAAACACGTTGAGCGCCGGGCCCTTATAGCCGCGCGTGTACATGCCATAGGCCATCACGTCGTCGCTCAGATCATATTGGAGCCCGGCATTGCCGGACCAGCCGCTGTCGCTGATCGATCCCGCCGCGGCGAAGCCTGGATTCACGCCCGGAAAGGCGGCCGTAGACGTGGAGGTGCGGACGAAATCATACGCCACCTTGTCATGGGTATAGCGTCCGCCCAGGATGCCGCGGAACGCGTCGGTGAAGTTGGCGGTGAGCTGTCCGAATCCCGAATAGCTCGTCAGCTTGGTCGTGAAATCGGCATTGCCCTGGTTGGTGACGAAGGTCGAAGACCCCGCGGCGCACGGCGTCAGGCCGTTCACGGTGGGCAGGGTCGACGCGGTGCACGACGTCACCGTGCGGTTGAAGAAGTCGACTTCCTTCGTCTTGTAGAAATAGACGCCCGCGACATATTCGAGGAATTGCGGCTTCGACGATGCGATGCGCAGTTCCTGGGTGAACTGGTCGAAGCTCAAATCGCCGCGATCGTGCGACAGCACGTCGCCCGATGCGGTGCCGGTATTGACGTAGCGCGGCGCATCCGACCGGAAATCGCCGTCGCGCTGCTGATAGTTGAACCAGTGGCGATAGGCGGTGATCGAGGTCAGCGTGGCGGCGCCCAGGTCGAGGTCGATCTGTGCGGACAGGCCGGCATTCTTGTCGCGCGTATAGGGATCGAGGTCGTTGTCGATATTCTTGTTGCGGCCGTTCAGCACCAGTGGCGCGAGCGAGGGGATGAAGACGGCATTGTTGAATGCGGAGCTGAAGACGGTGCCGATGCTGTCGGCATAGCCATTGTCGCTGCCCTTCGAATAATCGCCGATGATCGCGATCTTCAGGTCGTCATTGGGTTCGAAGACCAGCTTGCCGCGCACGCCCCAATGTTCGTAGCCATTGACCTTGTGGTTGTTGAACACGTTGCGGCCATTGCCGTCATATTTGGCGTAGAAACCGGTCAGCGACGCAGCGACGCCGGTGGCGAGCCCGCCGGAAACGCTGCCGCGCACACGGAATTCATTGCCCTCATAATAGGCCGCATCGACATAGCCGCGCAGCGCGTCGCCAGGCTCGCGCGTCACGATGTTGATCACGCCGGCCGATGCGTTCTTGCCGAACAGGCTGCCTTGCGGCCCGCGCAGCACCTCGATCCGTTCGACATCGAGGAAGTCGGAGGTCTGCTGGCCGGTGCGGGCATAGACGACGCCGTCGATCACCGTGGAGACCGAAGGCTCGACGCCCGAGGAGAAGGAGATGGTGCCGACGCCGCGGATGGAAAGTGCCGAATCCTTGTTGGTGTTGCCCTTGCGGAAAGTCAGCGTGGGCACGCGCTGGAACAGCTGTTCGGCCGAATTGACGTTGGCGCGCTCCAGCTGGGCGCCGCTGACGACGGAGATGGCGAGGGGAACGTCCTGCAGATTCTGCTCGCGCTTCTGCGCGGTGACGATGATGTCGGCGACGCCGCCGTCCTGCGCTTCGGGCGCCGCCGCGTCCTGCGCATAGGCGGTGCCGCCCGCCAGTGCGACGGCGAGCACGCTCGTCAGAACCGCGCCGAGTCTTGCCTTGGAATAGGTCATCATCTTCCCCTCCTGTCGGGTCCATCCGGATCTTTGCCCGCTTGGACATGTGCCCGGGCGCGCGCGGCGCCATTAATGTCGATCGGATTGGTTGACAATACGGTCAACCCTACATCCATCAGGGAGAGTGCCCGGACCGGTCATTGCAGTCCAATCGAGATTTATCGCGTGGTCATGTCCGAATACTATGACCTTCGCGCGACAAGCGTGCGGACATCGTCGAGACAGGCGGTGGTGGCGCGCGCCACTTCGTCGTGCAGCCAGCCGACGATCTCGGGGGTCGGTCCGATATCGGGCTCGAGCAGCGCGAAATCGAGATAGATTGCGGGCGCGATCGGGCGGATCGCGACGCCCAGCCGGTTGAACAAGGGCGCGCTGAACGGCTCCGCGATCGAGACGCCCAGCCCCGCTTCGACAAAGGCGTAGAGGATCTGCGAATGCTGGGTCTCCAGCCGGCGCGACACCGGGATGCCGGCGGTCTCCAGCGCGACGTCGATGCCGTTCCACAGCGCGTCCGCCTCGTGCATCGGGCCGATGAATTCTTCGCCCGCCAGGTCGGAGACCGACAGGCGCTCGCGCTGCGCCAATGGATGGCCGGCGGGCAGTACGCAGACATATTCGGCGCGTGCGATCATCGTCGACCGGATGCCTTCGCGCGGCGGGATCTCGACGCCGATGCCGAGATCGGCCTGGCCCAGGAACACGCGCTCCTCGATCGCGCGCTGGCCCAGCGACTCCACGGTGATCTTGATGTCGGGATAGAGGATGCGGAAACGCTGGATCACCGCGGGCAGGATCGACATCGCGATCGCCGCCAGCGCCGCGATCCGCACGGTGCCGACGGGATGTGCGCGGATGCGCCGCGCCGCCTGGTCGAGCAGGTCGAGGCCGGTATAGCTGCGCCGCACCGCCTCGAACAGCGCATGCGCCTGCGGCGTCGCATGGACGCGCGCGCCGCGCCGGTCGAACAGGCGGAATCCCACCGCGCGTTCCAGGTCGGCGATCAGCCGGCTGACCGATGGCTGGCTGATGTTGAGCATCGTGGCGGCGGCGGTGATGCCCCCGCTCATCATGACGGCGCGGAACGCCTCGACCTGTCGCATGCGCATAAGCCATAGTATTCACATATGACGTGCCAGCGCAATTCGATTGGATACGATGGATGCTCTGCGCGATGATGGTGCGATCGACGGGCAGGCGCCCGCACCATGGAGAGGCATCATGGATTATTCCGCCCAGCGCACCCAATTCGCGGCCGAGGGTTATGCGGTGTTCGAACGTGTGCTCGAAGGGCCGCTGCTCGATCTGCTGCGCGACGAATGCGGCCGCGTGATCGAACGCGAGGATGCGCGGCTCGACGCGCTCGGCGTCGAGGTCGACGGCATCAGCCACAAGGGCAAGCGCTATTTCGCCGGCGAATGCCAGCGCGTTCAGCCCGAATTGCGCACCATGTTGTTCAGCGAGACGATGGCCGGTATCTGCCGCGCGACTTTGGGTGACGACGCCTATTTCTTCTACGATCAATATGTCGTGAAGGGCGCGGACAAGGGCATGCCGTTCAGCTGGCACCAGGATTCGGGCTATGTCGTCGGCAATGGCGGCCCGCCCGATC
>JASBTC010000180.1 GCA_030148625.1 Sphingobium sp.
CGGGCATTCCCAGGCTGTTCCACGAGCGGCCCAAAGCCCCGTTCGAGGTCCGCCCGCTGCCCGCGCTCGGAGACCAGCGCGGCACCGGCTATTATCGCCCCGGCCCGCCCGATGGGGTCTCCCCAGGCATATTGTTCTTCAACATGTCGATGCTCAACACCCGCCCGATCCCGACGCTCGAAACGCTGACTTTGCACGAGGGCATTCCCGGCCATCATTTCCAGATCACGCTGGCGCGCGAGAATGAAAAGCTGCCGCCGCTGCTGCGCTACGGATCGTCAACCGCCTTTTCCGAAGGCTGGGGACTCTATGCCGAATCTCTGGGCCCCGAACTCGGCATGTTCGGCGATCCGATGCAGTTGTTCGGCCATCTCGATATGGAGATGCTGCGCGCGGTGCGGCTGGTGGTCGATACCGGCATCCACGCCATGCGCTGGGATCGGCAGCGCGCGATCGACTATATGCTCGACAACACCTCGATGGCGGCGCGCGACGTCGCGGTCGAGATCGACCGCTATATCGCCTATCCCGGCCAGGCCTGCGCCTACAAGATCGGCGAGCTCAAATTCCGCCAGCTTCGCGAAGAGGCCAAGGCGAAGCTGGGTGCGGCGTTCGATATCCGCGACTATCATCATCAGGCCATCGGCACCGGCGCATTGCCGATGGACGTACTCGACGCGAAGATCCGGCGATGGATCGATGCAGGCGGCGGCAAGGGGTGAGCCCGGCCCGTGAAAATGATGATTCCCGAATGACACCCCCCGCAGAAACCCCGCCCCGCCGCCGGCCGCATCGCTGGCTGCTGCTGATCCCGTTCATCTGGCAGGTCGGCATGGTTCCCTTCGTCAACGATATTGCCTGGCGGCCATTTTCGCTGCCTTTCCCGATGGTCTGGCAGATGGTGGGCATCGTCATCGCCTCGATCGTCATCGCGATCGTGTTCGCGATCGACAAACGCCATCCCGAATTTCCGGAAACCGGGTACGACGCGGCGGAGGACAGGCATTGATCCTCGCGCTCACACTCTCGATCGTGCTCGGCACCATGGCGGGCGCGCTGCTCTACAGTCGTCGTCAGGCGCGGGCACGCACCCTGGCGGACTGGGCGGTCGGCGGGCGCCGTTTCGGCGTGCTCATCTTCTGGTTCCTCAATGCCGGAGAGATCTACACCACCTTCGCCGTTCTCGGCATTTCGGGTTTCGCCTGGGCACATGGCGCCCCCGCCTATCTCGCCTTCACCTCGGTCTCGCTGTCGGCGACGCTCGGTTATTGGCTGATGCCGCGCATCTGGGATGCCGGACGCCGGCGCGGGCTGGTGACCCAGGCCGATTTCTTCGCCGATCATTACCGTGCGACCTGGCTGGGCGTCGTCGTCGGCATCGCCGGCATCGCGGCGCTGGTCGTCTATGTCCAGATCCAGATCGTCGCATTGAGCCTGATCGTCAGGCTGACATTGGGGCCGGAGGTTTCGCCGCTGTCGGCGGCACTGATCGCCGCCGCGGTGATGCTTGCTTTCGTCTATTTCGCCGGACTGCGTTCCGCCGCTTTCGCGGCCGGCGTGAAGGACGTGCTGATGCTGCTGGTCGTCGCCGGGCTCTGCCTGACCGTCGCGAGCAAGGTCGGCGCGTCGTCCATGCTCGACGTCTACCGGCTGGCGCAGGACACCCATCCGGGCATCGGCAGCTTTCCGGGGCTTCAGCCCGACGCCGGCATGTCGACGACCTGGCTGATGACCGCGGCGCTCAACGTCGCGCTGGGCAACTGGATCCTGCCGCATATGTTCCAGCTTTGCTTCTCTGCCGGAAGCGAGGCGACGATCCGCCGCAACGCGATCTGGCAACCGATCTACTCGCTCTCCTATTTCTTCATCATCCTGATGGGCTTTGCCGCGCTTCTGGCGGGAACCGTGCCCGAGGGTGGCGATACCAATGCGGTGCTGCTCCAGTTCGTGGCGGACCGCTATCCGCCATGGGCGATCGGCATCTTCGCCGGCACTGCCTGCCTGCTCGCGCTGGTGCCGGGTTCGGTGCTGCTGCTGACCGCCGGATCGATATTCAGCCGCAACGTCGTGCTGCCGCTGAGACCGGCTATGAGCGATCGTGCCGGGCTGCTGGTGTCGCGCGGCGCGATGATCGTGTTCGCCGGGATCGCGATCTGGCTTACCCTGGGCGGCTCCAGGTCGCTCGTCGAGATCGGCCTGTCGGCCTATGCCGCGATCGGCATGCTCGCGCCGGGCGTCTATTTCGCCTTTCTGTGGAAACGCGCGCACGCCGCCGGCATTTTCGCGGGCATCGTCGCGGGATATCTCGCATTGCTGCTGCCCCAGGCACAGGCGCTGTGGAATGAAATCCTGCCGCAATGGGATCACGGCCTGATCGCGATGGCGATCGACGCCGCGGTGGCGGCTGCGGTCTGCCTGGCCTGGCCGCGCCAGACACTGGCGCGTGAGCCGCAAATCGCCTGATGGCCGAGTCGGTTATACCCAGGTCTTCAGTTTCGCTTCCAGGATAGCGAGCAACCGCGCCGGTGCGCCTTCCAGCTGCCGGCCAAGCCGATGGATCAGGCTGACGGTGCTGTGCTCCAGCTCGTCGTCGAGCAATGGGCGCGCGACCAGCGAGCCTTCCTCGAGCTCGGCCAGCACCGAGATGCGCGGCAGGATGGTGAGTGCGCGTCCGGCCTTGGCGATCTCGCGCATCATCTGGATCGACGTCGTCACCAGCCGCGGCTCCAGCCAGACATGCGCGCGCTTCTGCGCGTCGTTGAGCGTGCTGCGGATGCGGAAACCGCGCGGTGGCAGGCAAAGCTCATAGTCCTTCAGGTCGGCGATGGTCAGCGCTTCCTTTGCCGCTGCGGGGTGCTGGGGTGCGCACAGCACCACCAGCGGCTGCGCAACCGCGGTGCGCGTGCGGATCTTGGGTTCGCTGGTCGTGTGCAGGATCATGCCGATATGCGCTTCGTCATCGAGCACCATGCGCACGATCTCCGAACTGGGGCAGCTCGTCACTGTGATGGCGATGCCGGGATTGCGGCGCTGGAATCCGTCGATCGTCCGCGTGAAGGGCGGTCCGAAAAAGCCCTCGCCGATCGCCAGGTCGATGCGGCCGGTCTTCACTTCGCGCAGTTCCTGAAGCTGGTTCATCAGCGCTTCACGGTCGGCGAGCTGGTTCTTGTGATATTCGAACGCCAATTGCCCCGCCTCGGTCAGCCGGATCGACCGGCGGCCGCGCTCGATCAGCGCGATGCCCATCTCGTTTTCGAGCTGCGCGATCTGCCGGCTGATCGAGGAAACCGCGACGCCGATCTTATCGCTGGCCAGCCGCATCGATCCCAGGCTGGCGGCTTCGTAGAAATATTGAAGTGCGTTGTCCCACATCCGCGTGACGCTCCATCCTGCCCCAGGATTCCACCATGGCGACAGTGTTGCGTATTTCGCAACCAAATTCGCCTTTCGTTGCCCTTGCTGCCAATGCACCTTGCCGTATCGAAGCGTCCGGGGTCCATTGGACCACGCGTCGCAAGCAAGGGGGAAAGCCGATTTCGACCACCAAAAGATCGCGCGTCGACTGGCGCGGCTATATCCCTGCCATCACCACGCCGTTCGATCAGGCGCATGAACTCGATCTCGCCGCGCTTGGGCGGTTGCTCGAATGGTTGCATGCGGAGGGCATGCACGGGCTGCTGATCGCGGGCACCACTGGCGAATGGCCGAGCATGTCGGCGGCGGAGCGCAAGCGCCTGTTCGACGCGGCGGGCAATCAGCTTTCGGGCAAGCTCCATCTGCTGGCCGGGTGCAGCGCTTTCACCGCCAAGGAAGTGATCGACCTGGCCGAACAGGCCGCATCGAGCGGCTTCGACGGGATCATGGTGACGCCCCCACCCTATTTCTGCCCCTCTCCGTCGGAGATACTGGGGTTCTATTCGGACATCTCCAACGCCTCGCCACTGCCGATCTGCGTCTATAACTGGCCACCGGGCACCGGGATCGACATGCCGCTCGATCTGCTGGAGCAGTTGGCCGATCTCGAGAATGTCGTCGCGATCAAGCAGTCGACGGGCGATCTCCGCCGTTTCGTGAAGACCTTCTTCGCCTTGAACGAGCGCGTCCGCGTCTTCGGCCATTCGATGGACGAGCATGGCCTGGCGTTGCTCCAGGCGCGGGGCGGCGACGGCACGATGGGCGCGGGCGGCGTGCTCGGCCGTATCCATCCCGATTTCTACAATCATCTCTGGGCGGGCGACATCGACGCGGCACGCGAATGCGGCCGCAAGGATCGCGTGATCCTCGATGAATGGTACACCTCCGATCTGGTCGGCCGTTTCGGCTCGGGACCGGCGATCCTCAAGGCCGCGCTCAACGTCCAGGGTCTGCCCGGCGGCCATGTCCGCCCGCCGCTGCAGGACGTCTCGGTCGAGGACATGGATCGAATCAGGGAGACTTTGGTCGCGCTCGGGCGCATCTAGCTTTTATGAGGCGGGTGGACGTGGCGATCGTGGGTGGCGGGCTGGTTGGCTGCGCGACCGCATGGCGCCTCGCCGCGGCCGGCGCCTCAGTCGAACTGATCGAGGCAACCGACATCAACGCCGGCGCATCGGGCCAGAATGCCGGGTCGCTGCATTTCCAGATCGAGCGCCGCTTCCTCGAGAATGGCGAGGCGCTGGCGGAGCAGGCCGCCGATATCGTCGCGCTCAGCCGGATCGCGGTCGAGGATTGGCGCGGGCTTGAGACCGCGCTGGGCGCCGATCTCCATGTCTCGATACAGGGCGGGCTGATGGTTGCGGAGACGCCCGATCAGGTCGCGCTGCTCGAACGCAAGGCGGTGCGCGAACAGGCCGAGGGATTGAAGGTCCGCACGATCGATGGCGACGCGGCGCGAGCAATTGCCCCTTATCTGTCGCCCTCGGTTCTGGCCGCCAATCACAGCGGCGACGAGGGTCATGCCGATCCGCGCACGGTCACCCCTGCACTGGCCGCCGCGGCCCGCTCGGCCGGCGCGACGATCCGGACACAAAGCGCAGTGCGTTCGATCGATCGCCGGGCAGGTGGCGGTTTTTCCGTCACCGGCGACGGTTTTTCGCTGCATACTGATCAGATCCTGATCGCGGCCGGTGCCTGGACGACGGCGCTGTGTGCGCTCGCCAATCTCCATATGCCGCTTTATCCGGTCGCGCTGCTGATGAACGCCACCGAGCGGACTGCGCCGATGGTGCCGCATCTCGTCCAGCATGTCGGGCGCCGGCTGTCGCTCAAGCAGACCCATGCCGGCAATCTGCTGATCGGCGGCGGATGGCCGTCGCGGCTGGCGCAATCGCCGGGCGGCGGCTTCGACCTGTCGCGCCGTGCGACGATGATCCCGGACTCGCTGTCGGGCAATCTGCGCACCGCGATCGATGTCGTTCCCGGCCTGGCGCGGCTCAACCTGATCCGGAGCTGGACGGGCGTCACCGCCATTTCCGCCGACCAGCTGCCGATCGTCGGGCAAGTGCCGCGCATGCCGGGCCTTTGGGTCGCGGCCGGCGGCTCCGCCTTCACGCTCGGCCCGACCTTCGCGCGGCTGATCGCGGCCGCGATGGCGGGCGAGTCCGCCGATGCCCTCGCCATCGTCTCGCCCGCCCGCTTCGAGCATCTCAACGGGTTCATGGGATGAGCGGTTCGCGCATCTCCGGCGAAACGCGCGGCGCGGCGATCGCGATCGTCGTCGACGGCGCGTCTGTTCCCGCCTTTACCGGGGAAACGCTCGCGGCAGCGATGCTCGCCGCCGACCGGACGGCCTTTCGGCGCGACACGCACGGTGCGCCGCGCGGACTGTTCTGCAACATGGGCAGCTGCTCCGAATGCCTGGTCACGCGCGTCACCGACGGACGGCGCATCCGCGCCTGCCTGACCGAAGCGACCGACGGGCTGGAGATCCGCACCGATGGCTGACATGCTCGATGTCGCGATCGTCGGCGGCGGCCCGGCCGGCCAGGCAGCGGCGCTCGCGCTCGCCGGCCGGGGGCTCGACATCGCCATCCTCGACGAGCAGCCTCGGCCCGGCGGCCAGATCCTGCGCCAGCCGCCCGCGACCTTCACCACGCGCAACTGGCTCCCCGGCCGAGCCTATGCCGCGCTCAAGCACCAACTCGCGCGTTTCGAGGCGCTCGACGATATCCGCTGGCTGGGCGGGCATTCGGTGCTCGACCTGGCCCCCATCGAAACCGGCCTGTCGCTGCTTGCCGCCACCCCTGGCGGCATATGCCGCATCCGTGCGCGGCACGTGCTGATCGCCGCCGGCTGCCAGGACCTCGCCGTCCCCCTGCCCGGCTGGACGCTGCCCGGCGTCATGTCGACCGGCGGCATCCAGGCCTTCATCAAGAGCCAGCGCTTCGTCCCCGGCAACCGGATCCTGCTGGCCGGCACCCATCCCCTGCAATTGATCGTCGCCGAGCAGATCGTTCGAGCGGGCGGTGAAGTCGCCGCGGTGCTGTTCGCACAGCCGCGCGGCAAGATGATCGCGACCGCGATGCGCCATCCGTTCACCGCGCTCGGGCGCGTCGCCGACCTGACTGCCGCGGCTTCGGCGATGGCGACGCTAGGGCGCGCAGGCGTATCCGTGCGGTTCGGCGTGCCGCTTCAAGCGATATCGGGCGTGGACAGCGTGACGGGCGCCATGACCGGTGCGGGCGAGATCGCCTGCGATGCGGTGGGGCTCTGCTACGGCTTCGTCCCGCAATCGGCGCTGCCCCGCATGGCGGGTGCGCGGATGCGCAGCGCCGGACCCGCTGGCGGCTGGGCGTGCGAGCATGACCGCTGGATGCGCACATCGGTTGCCGGGCTTTCGGCGGCCGGTGAAACGACCGGCATTGCCGGTGCGGCCGCGGCAATGGCGAGCGGTGCGATCGCCGGGATGGGCATCGCCTGCGATCTGGGGCTTATCCTGCCCGAAGGCGCGGACCGTGCGGCCGGATCGCATCGCCGCGCGCTCGATCGCCATCGCGCCTTTGCCGCCATGCTCGACGATATCGCCGATTCGGCAGGCCATCTGCCCCGGCCGGATGCGGAAACCCTACTTTGCCGATGCGAGGACGTGACGTTCGACGCCGCGCACGACGCGATCGAACAAGGCGGTTCCGCCAACGCCATCAAGCTCGCCACACGCTGCGGCATGGGCGCCTGCCAGGGCCGCAATTGCGAACCGACCTTGTTGCGGTTGCTCGATGCGGTGGGGCGCCATGACGATCCCGGTTTCACCGCGCGCTTCCCTGCGCGTCCGGTTGCGATCGGCGATCTTGCCGCGCCCGACTGATCCATTGCGTTCCGGGCAACGATATTTGCGGGATCGTTGCGTTGCACGCGCGATCCATGCCCGACACATTGCATGGGTCATCCATCGGAGTTTGCCATGAGCGGAGCCCTCGAAAAGCCCCAATTCCTGTCGGTCGATCATATCTCATGGACCGTGCCCGACCTGGAGGCCGCGATCGCCTTCTACCGCGACGTGATCGGTGCAGAGGAACTGTTCCGCATGGGGCCGCTCGATGCCGCGGACATCCCCGTCGACGAACAGGGGCGCGACTGGATGGAGACGCATGTCGGCGTCAAAGGGGCCAGGCTGACGCTGACGATGCTCAAGCTCACCGACAATCTCAACTTCCAGCTGGTCCAGTACGACAAGCCCGCCGATCGCGGACAGACGCTGCCGCGCAACTGCGATCGCGGCGGCCATCATCTGGGGCTGAAGGTCGACGATGTCGACAAGGCGATCGCCTATTTGGCCGCCCATGGCTGCACGCCGCTCGAGACGATCCATATCGACGACGGGCCGTTGGCGGGCAAGAAGAACGTCTATGTGCTCGACCCCTTCGGCCACCAGCTCGAGATCGTGGACTGATCATTTTCGCGGAGACCAATCAATGCCCAACAGCAAGATCAATCCCGCCACACTTTACGACGCGGTCGGCTATGGCTTTTCGCACGCCGCGTTGCAGGAAGGCGGGCGCACGCTGCATCTCGCCGGCCAGGTCGCTTGGGACATGGATTGCAACGTCGTCGGCGGCAGCGACCTTGCCGCGCAGACGCGGCAGGCGCTCGCCAACCTCAAGGCCGTGCTGGCCGAGGTGGGCGCGACGCCGGCCGACATCGTTCGGCTGCGCACCTATGTCGTCGACCATGATCCGGGCAAGCTCGGCCCCGTGCTGGCCGAGGTCGGCGCGTTCTACGACGGCGCGGCGCCTGCGCCCAACACCTTCATCGGCGTCCAGGCGCTCGCGCTTCCCGATTTCCTCATCGAGATCGAGGCGACTGCGGTAATCGGATAGCAGAAC
>JASBTC010000184.1 GCA_030148625.1 Sphingobium sp.
ATCGGGGCGCAGCTTGATGACGACATCGCCGCCGTCGAGCGTGAGGGTAAGCGTGTCGGCCATGACTAGAGCTCCATCGAGTCCAAAAAGAAACGCCCATATAGGGCCATCGCTAAGAAGCGGAAGGGGGTGCGGCGGCGGTTGCCTGATCCGCCCAGACCGCCTAGGGCACCGGGATCGCGGCACGATCCGGCGGA
This sequence comes from Sphingobium sp., assembly GCA_030148625.1. The sequence goes on from JASBTC010000184.1 coordinate 198, forward strand.
GAACCGCATGAGCCTTGACGAGCTGAACCCGCCGCCGCCCGGGCATGATCAGGACGGTCCCGAGACCGGTCCGCCGGAAACCAGCCTGGATGCCGACGACCGGCTGAAGCCCGAATTCGTGAGCGCGGTGCTGGAACGCGTCGAATCGGGTGATTCGGAAGGCGCGCGCGCATTGGTCGCGCCGCTCCATCCCGCCGATATCGCCGATCTGTTCGAGCTGACTCCGGCCGAGGAACGCCGCGCGCTCGCCGCCGCCGTCTCCGACCTGCTCGACGCCGACGTGTTCGCCGAAATGAACGATTGGGTCCGCGAGGACCTGATCGACGCGCTCGACCCGCACGAAGTCGCCGAGATCGCGGGTGAACTCGACACCGACGACGCTGTCGCGATCATCGAGGATATGGAGGAGGACGACCAGCGCGCCGTCCTCCGCGCGCTGGCGCCTGACGATCGCGCGGCGATCGAGGAAGCGCTGAGCTATGGCGAGGAGACCGCCGGCCGCCTGATGCAGCGCGAGCTGATCGCGGTGCCCGAACATTGGACGGTCGGCGACGTGCTCGACTATCTGCGCAAGAACGAGGATCTGACCACCGACTTCTGGGAGATCTTCGTGGTCGATACCGGCCACAAGCCGGTCGGCGCCTGCGCCTTGTCGTGGATCCTGCGCACGCCGCGATCGATCGCGATCTCAGACGTGATGAAGCGCGAACAGACGCTGATCCCGGTCGACATGGATCAGGAGGAAGTCGCCCTCCGCTTCCAGAAATATGCGCTGATCTCCGCGGCGGTGATCGACGGCGCCGGCCGGCTGGTCGGCATGATCACCGTCGACGACGTGGTCCACATCATCCAGGAAGAAGCCGGTGAGGATATCCTCAAGCTGTCGGGCGCCGGCGAAGGCGACATCAACGAACCGGTCTTCGACAGTTACAAAAGCCGCGTCCGCTGGCTGATCGCCAATCTCGGCACCGCACTCGTCGCCGCCACCATCATCAGCCTGTTCGAAGGCACGATCAGCAAGATGGTGACGCTCGCCGCGCTGATGCCGATCGTCGCGGGCGTCGGCGGCAATGCCGGCACGCAGACCATGGCGGTCACCGTCCGCGCGCTCGCCACCAATCAGCTGACCCAGTCGAACACCTGGCGGACGATCCGGCGCGAAATCCGCGTGGCGGTGCTCAACGGCCTTACCGTCGCGGCAGTGATCGGGACCGGCGTGGCGCTGGTCTTCACCAACCCCCTGCTCGGCGGCGTCATCGCCGCGGCGATGCTGGCCAATATCATGATCGCCGGCCTGGCCGGCGTGCTCATCCCGCTGACGCTGGAAAAGCTCGATGCCGACCCGGCGGTGGCATCGTCGGTCTTCGTGACGATGATGACCGATTCGATGGGCTTCCTCGTCTTTCTCGGCCTCGCCAGTGCAAGCGGCGTCGTCCATTAGAGCGATTTACAGTTCGATGGACTCATCGAACGACTCGAACCGCAGGCCAGCGCAGCTAAAATCGCGGCAAACAGAGAAAATCTGGTCGTATGCCGCGCCGACTTGAACCGCGGCGTCCGCACGGCCAAATGAGGTCCATGGCTCCGCTCAACATCACCAAGGTCGCGGTCGGCTGCGCATCGCTCGAAATCCTGGCGGAACGCATCGCCGCGCGTGCCGAGAATGAAGTGGCGGTGGTGACGACGCGCAATCGCCCGACGCGCCACTCTGAACTGATCGGCGGCTCGCTCTACTGGATCATCAAGCACCGGCTCGTCGCGCGGCAGGAAATCCTCGGCTTCGAGGAGATGGAGCATGAGCGACGCTGGAAGATCCTGGTCGATGCGCGGCTGGTGCCGGTGCTGGAACGGCCGCGCCGCGCGCATCAGGGCTGGCGCTATCTGGCGGGCGACGACGCGCCCGCCGATATCGACGACACCCACGGCGCGCTGGGCGACCTGCCCGCCGCGCTGCGCGGCGAGCTGTCGACGCTCGCGCTTATTTAGAGCGATTTTTAGTTCGATGGACTCATCGAACGACTCGAAAATCGCGGTTAAGCAAACACCTAGAGCGCTTCCCGAAAAAAGCCTGCCCCCGCGAAGGCGGGGGTGGGAACCGGTTTTTCGGTCAGGAAGCGCTCAAGATATTGAATCGAAGGCGATTCAGGCCGGCGCGACGATTTCGACCTGCGCCAGCGCATGATCCAGCGCCGCGCACACGGCGGTCACCTGTGCCCGGTTGCATTCTTCGGGCGTGGCACGGGCGCTGTCGGGGTAGACCTCGGTGGTCGTTGTGAAGCGCGCACCGGTGATGGAGCCGCACAGTCCGAGCTTTGTCAGCGGATATTCGATCACGCCATGCGCGACCACGGGTGAACCGATGATCTCGCCATCTTCATCGGGCGGGGCGATATGGGTCACCTCTTCGACCGCCGCGATGATCGCCTGCTGGAACGCGGGCTGCGGGTTTTCGCTGTCGTCGACCAGATAGAAACCGTCGGGAATAAGGTCTGGCTCGAAGGTCTTGCCGTCGCGCGCGGCCAGCGCGGGGCGGAATTCCCCTTCGTCGCTATCGGTGGTCTCGTGCAGGTCGATGTGCATCAGGAACGGATGCTCCACCGATCGCACCAGCGCGATCAGCGCCGTGGCTTCGCGCGCCGGACCATCGGCCCGGAAATTGCGGTTGGGATCGATCGCGTCGTAATTCCAGCGATTGATGCGTTCGTACCCCCATGGGCTGACGCACGGCACCACCAGCAGATTGACCTTGCCGGCATAGGCCGCCGCGCGCGTCTCGAGGAAGTCGAGTGCGCCCATGACGCCGCTGGTTTCGTAACCATGCACGCCGCCGGTCACCAAAGCGGTCGGCAGCGCGGGGTCGAACGCGCGATCGCGCAAGGCAAGCAGCGTATAGGTTTCGCCGGCATAATCGAGTTCACCATAGGCGATCTTCTCGTAGCGGTCGGCCAGCGCCTCGATGCGCGGCACGACCTCCTCGTCATAGCGGCGCTGGCGCGGCTGCCGCGCGCGCCATTGGTTGAGTTCATCCTCGCCCCAGGGCTGGCCGGGGGTGCCCACGGGATAAAAGCCTTTATTCGTCATTCAGCATCCAGACCCATTGTTCGTGGAGCGCGTGATGGCATCGGATCGGGACGGATCGCAAGCAGGAACGCGCGCCGGTGCGTGAGTCCACCCGCCCCGGCACCCGTCTATAGCGATTTGTAGTTCGATGGAATCATCGAACGACTCGAAAATCGCGTTAAAACAAACAGCTAGGGCAGGCTGTGATCCGCTTCCGTCGGATCGCAGCCTGCCCTAGCGTCCGGAACGCGGATAGACGCGCGGCGTCGGCACCCCGCGCCACAATGTTTCCAGATTCGCACCTTCGAATCGCGCCCGCAGCATCTCATGTCCTTCCAGCGCGAAGAGGTGCCCGTCGGGCGTGAGCGGCAGCATCCGCCGCGTCGGGGCGCCCGGCCGCGTCCGCAGCCACAATGCGCCGTCGCGATAGTCCACGATCGCTTCGCCATATTGCCCTGCCCGGGGACGAAGCGATGCATCCGCAAGCGCGACCGGGTGAAGCCGGGCCTCGACGGCGACGCGCGCCCAGTCATATTCCGCCCGGCGTTCCGCATCGCTGCCGACGCCGGCGATCAGCCCGTCCAGCGCCTGCAGCTCGGCACTGTCGAGCGCGCCCGCCGTGGCGATCCGGAGATCGGGTATCACCCCTGTCCCCTCCCAATTGCCGTTGCTGACCGCATGGACCGGCCGTCCGAAGGAGACGCTGAGGAGGAATCCGGGCGGGATCGGCAGGAACCGGTTGTTGTTGGCGCCACCCGCAGTGGGTTCGCCGATCAATCGGCCGATCCTGAACTGCTGCACGCTATAGGCGAAGTCCTCGGCGGCGGAGCCGGTGCTGCCATCGGTCAGCACATAGAGCGGCTTGCCGATCATCCGGCCGGCGGGAAGATTGCCTAATGTGTGCGATTGTTCCGGGTCCTTGCCGGCTTCCAGAAAGGTCATCAGCAGGCGGCCGGACGGCAGGAAATGGCTGAGCGCATAGCGAACGGCGTCGTGCGATCCGCCGCCATTGCCGCTGATGTCGATGATGACGGCATCGCCACCTTTCAGGAAACGCATGGCGTCGTCATAAGCTTGGCCGGTCTCGTCCTCGACCCAGTCGAAGGCGGAAATGCGAAGATAGCGGATATTGCCCGGCAGCAGCCGTATGTCGCCAAGCCCATAATGGGTCCGGCGGGACCGGGCCGTCATCAGGGCATCGTCGCCCGGTGCCGCCTCGCTCGACGACGGCCGGTTCAACGCGTCGAAGCGCCGCGGATCATATTCGAGGTAGAGATGGGTATCCTTTCCCGCGCGGCTGATGTCCTCGGTGATCCGCGTCGTGAATGTCGCGGGGTCGCTCGTGTCATAGCGTCCCGCACCATTGCCGGTCCGCAACGCCTGGACGATCGCGGGCACGCGATCGGGAAAGACATAGTGGCGCTCGATCGCGGCAATGATCGCCTCGACGGCCTTCGTCTTCTGCTCGGGTGAGAGCGTTCCGCCAGCGCTATAGACGGGCGTGGCGCGGATCTGCGCCATGGCGGGCGACGCGCCGCCATGGACCGCGAGGATGACGGCAAGGGTCAGCGGCCATTTCAAGATCTGTTCTCCTCCGAATGGTCGCGGATGCGGTCGCCGAACGACCGGTTCTCGAGTGCCCGAATGGCGCCGCGAAGCACCTCGGCAAGCGGCGTTTCCAGTTCGCTTTCAAGGTCCCGGGCCGCCGCTTCGGTCGCGCGCCAGCGGCGCTGCACCAGAGGCATCATGTCGCGCGCGGCCGGCGAAAGCGCGACGCGGCGTTCGCGCGCATCCTGACCCATCTCCAGGATCACGAGCCCGTTATCGGCCATATGGGCGATGGTCTGGCTGGCGGCGGAATGGGTGATCTTCGCCTGCCGGGCGATGGCGCGGATGGAACTGGGCCCCTGGTCCAGCAGCACCCGGACGATCGGTGTGTAGCGTGGACGATAGTTCAGCCCGGCTTCTCGATACCCCTGCTCGACCGCACCGTCGAGCAGCTCGACGAGGTGACGTAGCAACGTGCCGAGCGTCGTGGTGACCATTGGCCGAAATTATAACAGTGCTGTTATATTGTCGAGGGTTTCAAGCCATGGGCTTGGCAGCGCCCGCAAGCTGCTCTCCTCAGGCCCTGCTTCCGATGCCGTTAGGTCCGGGCCGCACCGGTTCATGCGAAGGGTGTGGCGAACTCGATCCGGATGCCGCCGGGGATGAACACCAGGAAGTGGCGCGTCGCCGATCCCGGGCGGATCGGGCCGGGCGCGACGTCGACCACGACCTCCGGATGCGCGCATATCCTTTCCCATGCCGCGTCCAGCGCGGCATCATCGGCCACCGCCAGGGAAAGATGGTGCAGGCCGATATTGGCCCGCCGGTCGAAGGCGCGGGCGGTCAGCGGATCGGCCGCCTGCCACAGGGTGAGCAGGATCGCGCCGTCGGATACGAAGATCGAGGGGTAGGCGGGCACGCCCCCGACCTCGTCGAAACCGAGGGTGCCGCAGAAAAAGGCACGCGCCTGATCCAGATCGGGCACGGTGAGGCCGATATGATGAACGCCGTTCGTCAACTTGTCCGTCATGACTCGAGTCCTTCCAGTTCGGCGATGCGGGCGCGCAATCGCGCAAGTTCGTCGATCAGGGGCCGGGTGCCGCGCCTGACCTCGGCTTCGGTGAAGCGCGGGGTGATGTGTTGCGGACAGTTCCAGTCGAAACCGATCACGTCGATCAGGAACGCACGTTCGGGTTCGGCGGCATAATCGGGCATCATCAGCGCGGCGATATCCGCGGGATCGTCGCTGCCACGGGCATGGCCGATCAGCTTGAGCCGGCGCCGGTTGGGATAATCCATCAGGAACAGCGATACGCGATCGTCGGCCGCCAGGTTCGCGGCGGAGAGATATTGGCGATTGCCCCGATAGTCCGCAAATCCGATCCGGTTGCCCGCGATCCGCCGCAGGAATCCCGCCGGGCCGCCGCGATGCTGGACATAGGGCCAGCCATCCTCGCTGACGCTCGCCATGTAGAAGCTGTCGCGGGCGGCGATGAAATCGGTCTCGCGATCGGTGAGCATATCCACCTCGCCCGCCTTTCCCTCCATCCGCGCATAGGATGCGCGCGATCCCGCGGCGTCCTGCAGCGCGCGGGCGCCGGGGCCGAACATGGTGTGGAGAAAAGCCTGTGCCATGCGGCAGAAGGTAACGCGTTGCGCCTGTCGTGATAATCGGTGATGATCGGCGATCACTATTTCGATTTCAGGAATAATGGATCGGTTCGTTACCCTGACCGCCTTTGTCGCCGTGGCCGATCGACGCGGCTTCGCGGCGGCTGCACGCGCGCTGGGGACGTCGCCCGCCGCGATCACCCGCGCGGTGGCGGCGCTCGAACGGCATCTGGGGGTGACGCTGTTCCACCGATCGACCCGTGCCGTGTCGCTCACCAACGAGGGTGCGGCCTTTCTGGATCGCGCGCGGCGGATCCTGGCCGACCTGCGCGAAGCCGAGCAGGTCGTGATGGGCGGACGCTCGGCGCCGCGCGGGCAACTCTATGTGACCGCGCCGGTGATGTTCGGGCGGCTGCATGTGCTGCCGGTGATCGATGCGCTGCTGGCGACACATGACGGGCTGAGCGCGCGCATGATGCTGCTCGATCGCAACGTCCGCATCGTCGAGGAAGGAATCGACGTCGCGGTGCGGATCGGCGCGCTTGCGGACAGTGCGCTGCGCGTGGTCGCGATCGGATCGGTGCAGCAGACGATCGTCGCGAGCCCCGCCTATCTTGCCGGACACGGCGTTCCGGCCTCGCCTGCCGATCTCGATGCCCATCGCTGCATCGTCGGCAGCGGCGTGCGCGTCGGCAGCGCCTGGCCGTTCGGGGCAAGGGGTGACACGATCGTCGAGGTCGTCCCCCGCCTGACCGTCAATACGGTCGATGCCACGATCGCCGCGGCTGAGGCGGGGCTGGGGCTGGCCAATATGCTGAGCTATCAGTCGGCCGAAGCGATCGCGGCCGGCCGGCTTGTGCGGGTGCTAGGGGACCATGCGCCGCCGCCGATGCCCGTGAGCCTGCTTTACGATGCCGGGCGTGCGGCGATGCCGGCGGTGCGGGCGTTTGTCGAGGCGATGCGCGAACGAGCGCGGCAACGGGCATGGGGGTGAGCGGCGTTGGCCATCTGGCCGTGCTTCGCCTATGATCGCGGCGAACGGCGGCAACGGAGCTGGCGGACCATGGCGAGGCTGATTGGCGGAGTGATCGCGGGCGTTATCGCCTGGTTCGTGATCGTGACGATCTTGAACCTGGGGCTTCGCTACGGCTGGCATGACTATGCCGCGGTCGAGAAAGCCATGACTTTCACCCTCGCGATGATGATCGCGCGGCTTTCGATGAGCGGCGTGGCTTCGCTGGCGAGCGGTTTGATCGCCGCGCGGCTGGGCAGGGCGAAATGGGCGGCGCCGGCCGCGGGGGCGATCCTGCTGCTGCTGTTCGTCCCCGTCCATTATTCGCTCTGGGACAGATTCCCGCTTTGGTATCACCTGACCTTTCTGACGTCGCTGCCGCTGCTGGGCTGGCTCGGCGGCCGGCTCTTGCGGCCTGGCCCGGCGGCGGCTTGATCCAACGAAATCATATGAGGTAGTCCTAGTCGCAGAGGGGGATCGTTCATGAAAAGACCGATGTTGGTCGCGGCGCTCGCCGCGACCTGTGTGGCGCCGCTCCAGGCCCAGACGATCGACCGGGCGCGCATGAACGGCGCCGGCCCGGTTGCGATGGGCAGCTTCGCCGGCGCGCGCTTCCGGCTTCCGCTCGGCGGCACAAGGGGTGAGAAGCGGACCGTTCGCGCTGGCCTGACCGTCGCGCCGATGCAGCGAAGCGGCGGCGGCGATCTCAGGGGCCTTGCCTGGCGTTTCGGCGAAGGGGTCGAGTTCGGCTTCAGGAGCGATGAACCGCAACCGCAATTCTCGCTCGCGGGCCAGCAGCTGACCCCGGCGCGCTATGCCCCCGGCGGGACGACGCCGACCAAGGGCCGCAACAACCTGTCCGGCGGGACATCCACCGCCGTGATTGTCGGGCTTGCCGTCCTGGTCGGTGGCGGCCTCGCCCTCGCGCTCAGCAGTTCGGGCGATCCCGACCGCTGCACCGGCGGGGAATGCAACAACAACTAGGGTGATTTGGCGCTCGATGGACTCATCGAACGACTCGAAGATCGCGTTCAGACAAATACCCAGGGCAGGCGACCCGCTTCCGTCGGATCACCTGCTCTCAGGTGATGGGCGCTATTTGGAGGGGAAATAGCCCCGCCAGCGTGCGTCGAGCGCTGCCTGCGCGCCGCCGCTCTTCACGCGTGAGACCAGGGAGAGGCCACGAAGCGTGACGCTGTGGCCGCTGAGCAAACGTCCCGAAATCGTATAGCCGATATCGTAGAGCGCGACATCCTCATGCGGTTTGCCATCGACCAGGAAGCGCGTGGTGATCACCACCGGCAACCGCTCGTCGCCGCGGCTATTGTCGGGCAGGCGGGCCGCCTCGCGCGCCTTTTTCAGCGCGCGTTCGAACCATTCGGCCTCGATCCGCGGTTCGCCCGTCGTTTCCGCGGGGGCCGCACCTAGCGCGGTCGGGAAAATGATCCTCTGGCTCTGCACGGACTGCTCGGCAGAGGCGGGTTTCAGGGCCAGCGAACGTTCCCCGGCATCGGCCGCGATCAGGACCAGTGTCGCGGCGCGCGTGGAGGCCCGCTTGGCATCGGCGCTCTTGACCGCCGCGCTGTCGCTTCGCTCGCTCCAGCTGTTCCACAGCGTCAGGCCCGAGATGATGATGGCAATGACCGCCAGCACTTCCCCCAGCGTGATCCATCGCCGCCGGATCGCCGCCGCTTCCGCGGCGCGCGCCTCCGCCTTCGCTTCCGCCTTGGCCGGTGTCGTTGTTTCGGGGGTGGGAAGATCGTCGCTCACGGCGCCTGTTCCATCATCTGCGGCTCGAGCCGTCAAGCAGTGCCGTCGCCATTTGGTTGCATCGGCAGGCGTGCGACACGGGAGGCGCGAATAAGTTTTTCCTCTGGCCTAGGATTGGTGCCGCCCATGTCTCTTGGGTGGGACCGGAAGGCCGTTTTGAGCGATTTCGAGGCGGGGGGAATCACCCGCCGACTCGGAAATCGCGGCAAACAAGGGAAGTTCTGAGTCGATCCGGTTCAATCCGAACCGGCCCGACTCTAGACTATAGGCCGGGAGCAGGTGGCGATCGTCGGACGAGCGGATAGCGAGCGCAGGCTCAGCATCTCCATGTGGGTGGCGGATCATGTCATGCCGCATGAAGCGCGCGTTCGCGCCTGGCTGATCCGCGCGCGCGTTGCCGGGCACGATGTCGACGATCTGATCCAGGAATCCTATTGCAGCCTGGCGGCGCTCGACAGCGTCGATCATATCGATCGGCCCGACGCCTATTTCTTCTCGACCGCGCGCAACCTGCTCGCCCGCAAGCTGCGGCGCGCGGCCGTGGTCCCGATCGCGACGATTGCCGAGATCGAGTCCTTCGACGACGACCGCCCGTCGCCCGAGCGCGAAGTGGCCGGCCGCCGCGATTATGATCGCGTGCGGGCCCTGATCGGCCGGCTCCCCGATCCCTGCCGCAGGGTGGTGGAGATGCGGCGGCTGGAGGGGCGGCCGCAGCGTGAAATCGCGCAAGTCCTGGGGATCAGCGTGGGCATGGTGGAATGGCATGTCCATAATGGCGTGAAGACGGTGATGCGGATGATGCGGAACGAAGGCGAAGCGGGCGCTGGACCGGACGCCGCGACGACAGGAAAGGGAAGGCGCGCATGAAAAGGGTGAGCGCCGCGCAGATCGAGGATCAGGCCGCGCTGTGGCTGGCGCGGATGGACGGCGATCAATGGAACGAGGCGCTGGCGGCGGAGCTCGACGCCTGGCTTGCCGAGGATCCGCGCCATGACGGCGCCTTCCTCCAGGCCCAGGCCGCCTGGGCGATGCTGCGGCCGGAGGACGCCGCGATCGCCCGCGAACCGGAAGAAGCGCCGCGCTTCAACCGCCGCCGCCTGCTCGGCGGTGGCGGGTTCGCCATCGCTGCGTCGCTTGCCGGTGGACTCGCCCTGTGGCTGCCCCGCAAGACCTATCGCACTGATGTCGGTGAAATCAGGCGGGTGCCGCTTGCCGACGGATCCACCGCCGCCATCAACACGGCAAGCGCGGTCGAGGTCGATTTCTCCAAGTCGCTCCGCCGCGTGACCCTGGACAAAGGCGAAGCCTGGTTCCAGGTCGCGAAGGAGCCTGCACGACCCTTCCTGGTCGAAGCCGGCCGTATCCGCGTCCGCGCGGTCGGCACCGCCTTTTCGGTCCGCCGGCGTGAGGGCGGCGCCGATGTGCTGGTGACCGAAGGCGTTGTCCAGGCCTGGACGGACGGCGCGGACGGTCAGGCGATCCGGCTTGCCGCCGGCGACCGTGCTTTCATCGCCGACAATGCCGCGGTCGAACGCGCACCGGTCGAGGCGTCCTCGGTCGATCGCACGCTTGCCTGGCGCAGCGGCAAGATCGACCTGATCGGCCAGCCGCTCGGCGAAGCCGTGGCCGAGTTCAACCGCTACAATCGGCGTAAGCTGCTGCTCGCCGATCCGACGCTGGCAAGCGAACAATTTGACGGCGTGTTCCGCACCGACGATCCGGCAGGTTTCGCGGAGATGATCGCGACCAGCCTGCAGGTGCCGGTCGACATGTCGAACCCGGATATGATCCGCATCGGTCGGCCGCGCGGATGAGATTTTTTTGAGAGGGTAGCCTAGGATGTGCGCCGCGTCCGGCTCTTGAGATCGAGGCGGGGAAATCCCGCACAGGATCTGGGGGGATTGAACATGGCATTCAGCAGGCACACTCTGTTCGCGGCATCGGCGATCATCTGCACGGCGGCACCGGCTGCGGCGCAGGTCAAGACTTTCGACATTCCCGCGCAGGCGGCCAATAGCGGCATCGCGCAGCTCGGCCGTCAGGCCGACGTGCAGATCGGCGTCGCGCGAAAGGACGCGCGCGGGAAACGCACCAATGCGGTGCGCGGCCAGATGACCGTCGATCGGGCGCTCGGCCAGTTGCTGCAGGGCACCGGGCTGATCGCACGGGCGACCGGCTCTCAATCCTATACCGTCATTCCGTCGCAGAGGGCCGCCGGCGCGACCGCGCCGGCTTCACAGGAGCCCGAGACGGCCGACGGAAATCGCGATGCCGGGGTCAATGACGAAATCGTCGTGACCGCGCAAAAGAAGGTCGAGAATATCCAGGACGTTCCCGCTTCGATCAGCGTGATCGGCGGGCAGCGCCTCGAGCGCTCGGGCGCGACGCAGTTGGCGGACTATTCCGCTTATGTGCCGGGCTTGGTGGTCGACAGCGGTGGTACGCCGGGTCAGGCACGGATCACCCTGCGCGGTCTCCCGCCCATCACATCGACGACGATGGTCGGTACCTATGTCGACGATTCCCCTTTGGGCTCCAGCGCGGGCTGGGTGAGTGCGCCCAATTATGCGCTCGACCTGCTGCCCTATGATGTCGACCGGATCGAAGTGCTCAGGGGACCGCAGGGCACGCTCTATGGCGCCAACACCATGGGCGGGCTGATCAAATATGTCACCAAGGCGCCCGATCTCAACCGCTTTTCCGGACGGGCCGGGGTGGAGGCGCTGACCATCAAGGGTGCCAGCGATCTGGGATGGGGCGTCAAGGGATCGGTCAATCTGCCGATCGTCGCGGGAAAGCTGGCGGCGCGCGTCAGCCTCTACAACCAGATGACTCCGGGATTCATCGACAACGGCCAGACCGGTGAGAAGGACGAGAATGGCGTCCGTCAGACCGGCGGCCGCATTGCCGTGTTGTGGCAGCCGAGCGACCGGCTCAGCGTCCGCCTGTCGGCGCTGGTGCAGGATATCGACGCGGATGGCAGCGCCACGGTTTCGCTGGTTCCCGGCACGCGCACGCCGATCTATGGCGGGCTGACGAGCAAGCACGTGCTGGACCAGCCGTTCAAATCCAAGCTTCGCTATTATACCGGCACGCTGAACTGGGATCTCGGCTGGGCGGATCTCGTCTCGGCGAGCAGCTATTCCAGGACGAAGATCCGCAAGGCGTCGGACTCCACCGCTTATTATGGTTCGTATTTTCCGATCGTGAGTGCCGCGCTGCCCGGCTACACCAACGGCGCGATCATTCCCGAGGGGCTGGATCGCAACCGGCTCAGCACCGACGTCAAGAAATTCACGCAGGAATTCCGGCTGTCCTCGCCCACCGGCCAGCGGCTGGAATGGCTGATCGGTGCTTTCTACACTGACGAAGACTCGCTGATGCTTCAGGAGGATACCGCGCTGGACCTCAACCAGGTGCCGGTCGCCGGTGCGTTCAATCCGTTCGCCTTCGCCGACATACCGACCGAATATCGGGAAATGGCGGTCTTCGCGAATGCGACCTATAAATTCAGCGACGCCTTCGACATCAGCCTGGGTGGCCGTTTCGCTAGGAACAAGCAGGATTTCACGCTCACCGCGGGCGGCCCCGTCTACGTCTTTTTCGGGATAGACGGGACGACGATCTCCAAGTCCAAGGAAGATGTCTTCACCTATTCCGTCGCGCCGCGCTGGCACATCAATGACGACACGATGGTCTATGCGCGCGTCGCCAGCGGCTATCGCCCCGGCGGGCCCAATTCGCCGCTGCCGGGCATCCCGCCCCAGGTGAATTCGGACCGGATCACCAATTACGAACTCGGTCTCAAGTCCGAATTCCTCGATCGCCGCGCGATGGTCGACGTCGCGCTTTTCCGGGTGGACTGGACCGACATCCAGGCATTCGGCATCTCGAGCAGCGGCGTCAGCTATCTCGCCAATGGCGGCAAGGCGCGCAGCCAGGGCGTGGAGTTCAATGCGTCCTTCACGCCGGCGCGTGCGCTCCGCATCGGCTTCAACACCGCCTATACCGATGCCGAACTGATCGATCCGATTCCGTCGCTGGGCGGATTGCCGGGCGACCAGCTCTCCTACGCGCCGAAATGGAGCGGCGCGATCACGCTGGATCACCAGTTCGATGTGGGCGGCGGCTGGAACGGCGAAGCCGGCGGCGGCATTCGTTATGTGGGGAATCGCAAATCCGGTTTCCCCGCCGGCTCCGATTATTTCGAGCTTGCCGATTATGTGGCGGTGGATCTCCAGGCCGGCATCTCCAACGATCGCTGGGGCGCGCGCCTCTTCGTGCGGAACGCGACCGACAAGCGCGCCTATGTCACGCCAAACGCGCTTCCCGGTCAGGACGATTGGACAGTGCTGCAGCCCCGCACCATCGGCCTTTCGCTGGAAGCCAAATTCTAGAACACCATGCGGCCGGCCGCGGCCTGAACGCGGCGGCCGTGTCGGTCGCCAAGGGGGGACATCATGCTGAAATTCACCATCCGCCTGCTGCCGGCCTTGCTCGCCACGGCGGCCGCCATGCCCCTTCAGGCCGAGACCGCATCGCCGGTTCTCACCAAGGCCGATTATGACCGCGCCGCGCGCTTTCTCGCCCAGAATAGCGAGCGGCAGGTGCTCAACGCGGCGGTGGAGCCGCACTGGCTGCCGGGCGGCGATCGTTTCTGGTATCGCCGCCAGACGGCGCCGGACCGGGCGGTGTTCGTGATCGTCGACCCTGCAAAGGGCGGTGCGCGAACACCCGCGTTCGACCATGCCGCTATCGCCGCCGGCCTTTCCAGGGCGCTCGGTCGGACGGTCGAGGCCGACAAGTTGCCGTTCAGGCTTTTCCGCTATGGCGACAAGGGTGCGGTCGAAGCCATCGTCGATGGCAAGCTCTGGTCGTGTTCCGGGGCGCCGGTCGCCTGTCGCGGCAGCGATGCGCCGAAGCCGGTCGTGACCGAGATCGCGTCTCCCGACGGCAAATGGCTGGCCTATGTGAAGGACGACAATATCCGGATCAGGTCGGCGCAAGGTGGCGAGGATTTCGCGCTCACCACCGATGGCGTGCCCGATTTCGGCTGGGGCGTTCAGCCCGGCGCCAATTTCGGGGCGACGGCGATGAAGCAGGCCGGAAAACCATATCCGCCGGCGCTGCTCTGGTCGCCGGATTCCTCGCATATCCTCACGCAGCGGATCGACGACCGGAAAACGGGCCTGATGGGTCTGCTGCAATCCGCGCCGCAGGATGGCGCCGTACGGCCGAAGCTTCATGCCTGGCGAATGCCACAACCGATGGACGCCGACATTCCGGCCTCCGAGCCCTGGGTTTTCGACATCGCCAGCCGCAAGGGCGTCAAGGTGGACGTGCCGCCGATCCCGTTCGGGCTGATGACGCCGGTGGAGGCCGGCGAAGCCTGGTGGTCGCAGGACGGCACATCGATCGGGCTTCTTACCCGCAGCCGCTACGTCAAGACCATGACGCTCTATCGCGTCGATCCGGCCACAGGCACGGCGCGGACGCTCGTTTCGGAAGATGCCAAGACCTTCATCGAAGCGGCGGGAACCGCGATGCGGCCGATGGTCCAGATCCTGGGCAATGGCGATATCGTCTGGTTCTCCGAGCGCGACGGCCATGGCCGGCTCTATCTCTACGACGCCGGCGGCGCGTTGAAGCGCGTGCTCGGGCAGGGGCCGGGACAGATCAAGGGCATCGTCCGTCTCGACGAGCGAACGAAGCAGGCATATGTGCGCGCCAATGGCCGCGAGGACGGCGAAGACCCGTATCTGACCAACCTCTATCGGCTCAGCCTCGATACCGGCGATATGGTCCGGCTGACGCCCGAAACCGGCGATCACGGCGTCGGCTTCACCGACGGCTTCGCGCAGGACTTCAATCCGGACCCGATGTCCCCGCCGGGCACGACCACCGGCTTTTCACCCAGCGGCCGATATTTCGTCGACAGCTATTCGACGGTGGAGACGCCGCCCGTCAGCGTCCTGCGCCGCGCGGACGGAAAGCTGGTGACGGTACTCGAACGCGCCGATGCGTCGCCGCTGAAAGCCGGCGGTTTCACGCCGCCCGAGCGTTTCACCGCCAAGGCAGCGGACGGGCAGACGACGCTCTACGGCGTGATCCTGCGCCCGAGCAATTTCGATCCGTCGCGGCGCTATCCGGTGATCGACCAGATCTATCCCGGGCCCCAGGCGCGCCGCACGCCCAACGGCTTCATGGACGCGGTGTTCGACCATAGTTTCTCCCAGTCGATGGCCGAATTGGGTTTCATCGTCATACTGGTGGACGGGCGCGGTACGCCGGGACGCGACAAGGCGTTCCTCGATCTGTCCTATGGCAAGCTCGCCAATGGCGGCTTTCTCGAGGATCATGTCTCGGCGATCAAGGAACTGGGCGGTTCGCGTCCCTGGATGGATCTCGACCGGGTCGGCATTTACGGCATTTCGGGCGGCGGCAATGCGACCGCGCGTGCGATGTTCGCCTTTCCGGACTTCTACAAGGTCGGCGTCGCCCAGGCCGGCAATCACGACCAGCGCGGCTACGTCTATATGTGGGGTGAGATCTATAACGGCCCCGACGACGGCCAGAATTACGCCGCCACCTCGAACGCCGCCATCGCGAAGAATCTGAAGGGCAAGCTGCTGCTGATGCACGGCGACATGGATTCCAACGTGTCGCCGGCGCTGACGATGCAGGTGGTCGATGCACTCATCAAGGCGAACAAGGATTTCGACATGCGCATCATTCCCAATCTCGGCCATGCCTGGGGGCCGTACGCGACCCGTATCACCTGGGATTACATGGTCGAGCATCTGATGGGTGCGACCCCACCCAGGGAATATGCCATGCCGACGGCGGAAAAGTGAGCTGAAGCGATGACGAAACCCATCATCCGAGCCGCGGCCCTGGCGCTGATCGTCGCCATGGCGGCTTCCGCCGGCGCGCAGGAGCCCTCCAGGCCGAACGATCGGACCGGCCTGTTCGACGCGAACACCGCGACCAGCAACGATCTGCGCCGCGTGCCGGTCGCCCCCGGCACGAACGCGCCCAAGGGCACGATCGTGATCCGCAACGCCCGGCTGTTCGACGGCACCGGCGCCGCCGTCCGCACCGTCGATATCGTCATCGAGGGCGACCGGATCGTCCGGATCGGCGCGCCGGCCGAACCCCCGGCGGGTGCCGAGGTGATCGACGCGCGCGGGCGCACCATCATGCCCGGCCTGATCGACCTTCACACCCACCTGACCTATGTCCATTCCTTCGGTCTTCCCGCCCCCGTGTCGGACGAAAGCCAGGCGGGCGCCGCGCTGCGCGGGGCGGAGCGGCTGCGCTATTTCGCGGAAAGCGGGGTCACCAGCGTGCGCGACGTCGCGTCCCACGGCATGGCGCCGTTCCTGCTCAAGGAGGAGGTCGCGGCCGGAAACATTCCCGGCCCGCGCATCTTCGCCGCCGGCCAGTTGATCGTCGGCGAGGGCGGCCATGGCACTGAAGGCTATGGAAGCCGGACGGCCCCGGAATATTCCGACGCGGCCGTGCGCGAGGCGACGGGCCCGGAGGATTGGCGCAAGGCGGTGCGCACCAATTTCAAGCGCGGCGCCGACCTGATCAAGCTCGCCAGCCATTTCAGCCAGGACGAAGTCGATGCCGCCGTCGACGAGGCCCACAAGCTCGGGTTGCGCGTCACGGTGGATTCGGAATCGATCTACACGGCGATGGCGGTGAAGGCGGGTGTCGACAGCGTCGAGCATCCGCTGCCGCGCAGCGACGAGACGGTGAAGCTGATGGCGAAAAAGGGGATCGCGTCGGTCCCGACCTTCGTGCCCTATCAATATATCAACGCCATGGGCGGCTATTACGGCTCGACCTCGCGCCGCTTCACCATCTCGGACGCGACCATGTTCGCGATGGGCGCGAAGCTGAAATCTGCCGGCGTGAAGCTTGGCGTCGGGACCGACCTGGTCGTCGACTGGCACCGCCATCTGCCCGAAGCCTATGTCCAGGAACTGCGCAATTTCCGTCGCCTCGGCTATTCCGCGCCCGAAGCCCTGGTCGCCGCCACCCGGACCAGTGCGGAAATATTGGGAATGGACGATCGCCTCGGCACCTTGCAACCGGGCAAGCTCGCCGACCTGATCATCGTCGACGGCAAGCCCGACCAGGATCTTGAGGATCTGAAGAAAGTGGATCTCGTCATCGTCGGCGGGCGCGTCGTCGTCCGCGACGGCCGTGCGGTCCTGCTGCCGCGCATCGAGGACAAGCCGCCCTTTTCCAGCAGGAACTAGAGCATTTTGAAGTCAGGTGGACTCACCTGACGGCTCGCAAAATGCGGAAGACAAATACTCAATAGAGCGGGATGCGCTTCAACCTAAGCGCATCCCGCTCTAGCCCAATTCCTTCGCGAAGAAGTCCGCCACCACCCGATAGACTTGCCGGGATTCGGGCAGATCGGAATTGTAGAAGAATGCGTGCCACATCCCTTCCCACATATGCAGCCTGGCGGTCACGCCGGCGCGACTGAGGCGCCGATGGCTCTCGACGCCCGCGGAGAATGCGAAGTCGCGCGTGCCCCCGACGATCAGCGTCGGCGGAAACTGCGCCAGCACCGCCGGGGAGAAATGCGGCGAGACCAGCGGATCTTCGATATTCGTCTCCGCCAGATAGCTGGACCATCTGTCGGTATTCTCCGGCGCAGGCCCTTCTCCGGTCAGCGCCAGGCCCCAGAACCGCGAATCCCCCGACCATCGGGTGGCGGCCATTGCCGAGAATATGCCGATCGCGCCCGGCCTCGGCAGGCCCTGGTCGAGAAACCAGGCGACGGCCATCGCCGCGAGCATCCCGCCCGCCGAGCATCCGAAAATGCCGATATTTTCGGGACGATAGCGTTTCAGAAGCGCCCGATAGATCGCCGCGACGTCTTCGCTGGCGGCCGGAAAGCGATGCTCGGGCCCTTGCCGATAATCGACGGTCACCACTTTGATGCCCGCGGTGACGGCGATGGGAATCGCCTCGACCAGGCCGCCGAGTCCGGCGCCGATCTCGAAACCGCCGCCATGCAGATTGATCAGAATGCGGTCGGCATTGTGCGCCGCCACGCCGGCCAGGGGCGTGACCACCGCCGTGCCGACGCCGCCGATATTCTCTTCGCCGACATCATATGAATAGCGTTTGCGATGGCGGGCTAGGTGCGGCGCGTAGAGGCGTTCGTCCGCCTTTTGCCGCGTCGAGAGAATGTCGTCGCCGATCCATTGGG
>JASBTC010000192.1 GCA_030148625.1 Sphingobium sp.
TTGGCGATCCGGTCGATCTCCTGGATGCGCTCCCGCAGCGCGGAGCCGGACGTTTCGCCATAATAGATATGGACCGTGCAGATATCGAATTTGAACCAGCCCGATTGAAAGCGCGCCATGAATGGCGTGCGGCGGAACTGCTTGCCCTTGAACAGCGCCTCGTCGCTGTCGGTGGTCGCGCCGGTCACCAGCATCTGGCTGGGCAGCACGATCTCGCCCGCGATCTTCTGGAACCAGACTTTGCGTTTGTCGAACGCGTAGAGCAGCCGTTCGCCATTGCCGCCGAGCTTGGCATGGGTGACGTCGGTGGCGATGAAATCCCAGTTCGGGCCAAGGATATCCATGATCCGATACCAGTCGTCGAGCTCATTGACCTCCTGCACCGCCACGAAATCGAAGCGCGAGATGATCTCGGCGATATAGAAGAAGCTTTCGGGCAGTCTTTTGCCATGGCCCCACCCGTCGACCTTGCCGAGATCGCGGATATTCCATGTGGCGAGCAGCAGATTCCGTTCGCTGTCCTTGTCGGGAATGTCACGGTCGAGCTGGGCGATCAGGCGCTGGAGATGCGCCACCACGCGTTTTCTGTCGGCGGCGGGAATGCGGGCTTTGAGAAGACTATATTGCGGCATGGGCCGGCCTCCCGGAGCAAAGGGCCACCATCACGCGCATATCATAAGCGGCGGAACTGCGCCGTCCAGACGCGATGCGTCCGTTCCGGCGCTATCCGAGCCAGCCGGCGCGGCGATACCAGGCCGCGGTCGCCTTCAATCCGCCGCGCGTGTTGACATGCGGTTCCCACAGGCCTGCCGGCGGCCGCTTCGTCCGATCGACGGTCCAGTCGGGATGGCAGAAATAATCGACCCGATCGGGGGTGAGCTTGGCACGCGAGCGGCGGATCAACTTGTCGAGCCGGGCGGCCGCCTTGAGCAGCGGCTTGGGCGTCGCGAAGATGGTGACGCGGCGGTCGACCGCCCAGCCGATCGCGCGCGCAAAGCCTTCGTGCGTCCAGCCATCGGGCGCACCGTCATCGGCTTCGTAGATTCGGGCGATCGAACTGCGATCCAGAGCGAGAGCAAGCAGCAGGCGCGCGAGATCGCTCACTTCGATGACCGAGAGCCGGCCGCCGGGCGGCAGCAGCATCAACCCGCGCCGCGCCATGCGGAAGAGGTCGAGCATCTCGGTATCGCCGGGGCCGTAGATTGCGGGGGGGCGGACCATCGTCCAATCGAGCCCGCTCGCGGCGACGGCGTCCTCGGCGCGTGCCTTGGACCAGCCATAATCCGAAAGCTGCGGCTCGCGCGCGGCCAGCGACGAGACATGGATGAAGCGGCGCACGCCTGCCGCCTTCGCGGCGTTCGCCACCGCCAGCGTACCGTCGATATTGCAGGCTTCGAACGCGGCACGGTTGGCGCCGCTGACCATGCCGGCGACATGGATCACCGCATCGGCGCCGGCGACCAATGTGTCGAGTGCGGCCGGATCGTCGAGCGCACCCGGAATCCAGGTCACGCCCGCGCGCGGTTCCTGCGGTTTGCGCACCAGAGCGCGGACCTGATGACCCTGATCGAGCGCGAGGCGAAGCAGCGTCCTGCCGACAAAGCCGGTCGCGCCGGTGATTGCGAGCAACGTCACAGCAGGACCATATGGTCGCAATGGATCAGGGCAGTGCGGGGTGCATAGCCCAGGATCGCGGCGAGCCGGTCCGATCGCTGGCCGACGATGCGTGCGGCGTCCGTCGCGTCATATTCCGCCAGGCCGCGCGCCAATGCCCGCCCGTCCGGCCCCAGCACGTCGATCACGTCGCCGCGCTGGAACGCGCCCGATACCGTGGTCGCGCCAGCTGGCAGCAGGCTCTTGCCCTTTGCCAGGGCGGCGGCGGCGCCCGCATCCACCTGGATAGCACCGGTCACGCGCAATCGCCCGGCAAGCCAGGCCTTGCGCGCACGCTTCGCGCGCTCGGGAACGAACACCGTGCCATGACCGGTTTCGGTGAAGCGGGCCAAGGCGTGATCATGATGGCCCGATGCGATGGCAAGCGTCGTTCCGGCCGCATTGGCGATCTGCGCGGCCTGCAGCTTGGATATCATGCCACCCGATCCCATGCCCGATGCGGTGCCGCCATCGGCCATTGCGAGGATCTCGGCGTCGATCCGCTCCACACGCTCGACAAAGCGCGCTTGCGGATCGCGCTGCGGATTGGCGGTGTAGAGTCCATCGATATCGGACAGCAGGATCACACCCTGCGCGCCTGCGGCCTGACCCACGCGCGCGGCCAGCCGGTCATTGTCGCCAAAGCGGATCTCCGCGGTCGCGACCGAATCATTCTCGTTGATGACGGGAACGACCCTCAGGTTCAGCAACCGGTCGAGTGTGGCGCTGGCGTTGAGGTAGCGGCGGCGATCCTCGAGATCGTCGAGGGTCAGCAGCATCTGCGCGGCGATCAGATCATGGCTAGCCAGCAGGTCGGACCAGGCCTGCGACAATGCGATCTGCCCGGTTGCGGCGGCGGCCTGCGCATCCTCAAGGCTGGCACGCCCGCCCTTGGGCAGCTTCAGCCGCCGTGCGCCGAGCGCGATCGCGCCCGACGAGACGATCGCGACCTGTTGTCCGGCAGCGTGCGCGGCGGCGATGTCGGCGACCAGAGTGGCCAGCCAGTCGCGGCGGATCGTGCCGTCGGGATCGACGAGCAGCGCGGAGCCGACCTTGACGATCAGGCGCGGGCAGGCGGCGGGCGACAGCGGATTGTCGGTGCGGGCGACGCTCAGACCGGCGACCATTCCCCGTCTCCCCCGTCATCCTCCTTGTGCGCCACCGCTTCGGGCGGATCGATCGCCGCGATCAGCCGATCGAGCACGGCGTCCAGCCCCTGTCCGCTCGCGCCCGACATTGCGAACACTTCGGCGCCGCTTTCCTCCGCCAGTTCTGCGGCAAGTGCTTCGGTCAACTCATCGTCGAGCGTGTCGACCTTGTTGAGCGCGATGATCTCGGTCTTGTCGATCAGGCCCGCACCGTAATTCTCCAGTTCGTCACGCACCGTGCGATAGGCGGCGGCCGGATCCGGCCCGTTGGCATCGACGAGATGGAGCAGCACCTGGCAGCGCTCGATATGACCGAGGAAGCGATCACCGATCCCGGCGCCTTCGGCCGCGCCCTCGATCAGCCCAGTAATATCGGCGACGACGAATTCACGGTCCCGATG
>JASBTC010000209.1 GCA_030148625.1 Sphingobium sp.
TCTCGGCGACCAGACCGTCGGCGCGACGGTCCATGGCCGTGTCGTGCCGCTGCGCACCCAGCTCGAAAATGGCGATCAGGTGCAGATCCTGAAGTCCAAGGGGCAGGAACCGCAGCCCGGCTGGCTTAATTTCGTGGCGACGGGCAAAGCGCGCGCCGCGATCCGGCGTTTCGTGCGCCATAAGGAACGCGACGAAAGCATTTCGCTTGGCCGCAAGATCTATGACGAGATCGTCAAGCGCCTGCCCACCCAGCTCGGGCAGGAGGCGCTGGCCCAGGCGATAAAGAGGCTCAAGAAGCAAGACGAGCCGACATTGATGGAAGCGATCGCCAAGCAGCTCATCTCCGATACCGAGCTGATGGAAGCATTGATGCCCGGATCGACCGGCACCGGCATTGCCGGCAAGTCGCCGCCAAAGCAGCGCGAGGCGATTTCGATCCGCGGGCTGACCCCCGGCGTCGCCTATCGCCTCGCCCAATGCTGCCATCCGGTACCCGGCGACCGGATCGTCGGCCTGCGCCGCCCCGGCGAGGAGATCGAGGTCCATACGATCGACTGCGAGCGGCTGAGCGACGGCATCGACGCCGACTGGATCGATCTGGCCTGGGGCGAAGCGTCGGAAAGCGGGACCGCGCGGCTGAGCGTCGTGCTCAAGAACGAGCCGGGCGCGCTCGCGGTGATGGCGGGCATCTTCGGCACGCACAAGGCGAACATCCTCAATCTGCGGATGGAGAATCGCGATACCAGCTTCCACCATTTCACCGTCGATCTGGAAGTGAACGACCTCCACCATCTGATGCGCATCCTCGCCGCCCTGAGAGCGGCTGAGGCCGTGAGCCGGGCGGAGCGCGTCTAGGGAGGTCCGAGCGCACGACCGGCGCGCGGAGTCACACAGTCATCATGAACCGCGTGCAGGTGGGCCAGGCACAGGAGAAATCGCATGACTATCCGGATCGACCGACGCAGCCTGGTTCTCGGCGGCAGCCTGGGGCTGGGCGCATTGCTGGTGCCCGGCGGCATGCGTGCCGCGACCGGCCTGCTCGGCGCGCGCGGGTTCACCCATAATGTCGCGAGCGGTGAACCCGGCCCCGATTCGGTGCTGGTGTGGACACGCTATGTGCCGGCGAACGGAGCCGACGCACCGCTCAATGCCGAGCTGTCCGAAACGCCGGGATTCGAACGCATCGTCGCGGGCGGCACGGCCGTCGCACGGGCGGATGGCGATTTCACCGCACGGACGATCGCGACCGGGCTCCAGCCGAACCGCTGGTATTTCTATCGTTTCGTGGCGCCCGACGGCACCCGCTCTCCCACCGGGCGGACCCGGACGCTGCCCGTCGGACCGTGCGCGCGCTTCGGCCTGGGCGTCTTTTCCTGCTCGAACCTGCCGTTCGGCTGGTTCAACGCCTATGCCCATGCCGCGGCGCGCGACGATCTCGACCTGATCGTCCATCTCGGCGACTATCTCTACGAATATCCGCGCGGCACCTATCCCAAGCTCGAACAGGCGGTGAAGGGACGGATCATCGAGCCGGCGGGCGAACTGCTCCATCTCGCCGATTATCGGCTGCGCTATGCCGGCTATCGCAGCGATCCCGATCTCCAGCGCATCCATCAGCTCTATCCGATGATCGCGCAGATCGACGATCACGAGGTGGCGAACAACACATGGACCGACGGCGCCGAGAATCACGGGCCCGACGAAGGCGATTTCGCGCTGCGCAAGGCCGCCGCGCTCAAGGCCTGGCATGAATGGCTGCCCGTGTCCGATGCGCCGTGGAGCCTGTATGAGATCGGCGACCTCGCCACGCTGATCCGCCCGGAAACCCGCGTCACCGGCCGGTCGCGCGAGCTGACCATGACCGAAGCGCTGAAGGACCGCGCGTTGCTCGAGAATCCCGCGCGCACGATGATGGGCATGGCGCAGGAACGCTGGGTCGCCGACACGCTCGCCGCGTCGGTGAAGCGCGGGGCGCGCTGGCAGGTGCTGGCGCAACAGACCAATATCGGCCGGCTGTTCACGCCGCCCGACGCGCTGAGCCTGCTCGCGCGCGATGCGCCCGACTATCTCGTCACCTATACCAGCAACGGCATCGCCGCGACCAAGGCCGGCATCTCCGGCAATCTCGACGATTGGGGCGGCTTTCCCGCGGCGCGCGCGCGACTGCTCGCCGCGGCGGAAGCGGCGGATGCGGACCTGATCGTCCTGTCGGGCGACAGCCACAATGGCTGGGCATTCGACCTGCCCGGCGCGCATGGGCGGGCCGGGGTCGAGTTCGGCGGGCACAGCGTGTCGTCACCGGGCTATGAAGCCTATCTGACCGCGACGCCCGACACCGTTGCGCGCATGATCCGTGCATCGAGCCCGGAGCTGAAATGGGCGGATACCAGGCATCGCGGCTATATGGCGATCGCGCTGACGCCCGACCGCGTGACCGGCGAATGGGTGTTCATGGAGACGATCCTCACGCGGAACCAGGCGGTCTCCGGCAGCCATCATATGTCGGTCGACCGCGGCGCACGTGCGTTCGCCGCTTGACGCGGCCCGGCCGTGCGCCAATCATGGCGGCATGACTGGCCAGAGATTTTTCCGCTTCGGCTGCTTCCCTCATACGTGCCAGGAGCGTCGGCCATGACAGAGACCGTCAGGACGATCGATTATGGCGACATGGCGGTGGCGATCCGCCGTTTCCATCCCGAAGATCAGGAAGCGATGCTGCGTTTCGCGCGCGCGCTGCCCGAGCATGACTTGTTGTTCGTCGGCCGCGATCTCAAGAATCGCAAGGTGGTCGAGGCCTGGCTCGCCGGGATCGAGGATGGCCATATCGACAGCCTGATCGCGACCGGTCCGCAGGGCATCCTCGCGACGTCCGCGATCATCCGCGATCCGCTGGGCTGGTCGCCGCATGTCGGCGAAGTGCGGCTGCTGGTGTCGATCGAGATGCGCGGTCGCGGGCTCGGCCGCGCGATGCTCCAGGAAAGTTTCCGCCTCGCGATCGATCACGACCTCAAGAAACTGACCGCGCGGATGACGCCCGACCAGAGCGGCGCGATCGCGCTGTTCCAGAGCCTGGGTTTCCGCGCCGAGGCCCTGCTCAAGGATCATGTGATGCGCCGCGACGGCAAGGTCCATGACCTTGCCATCTTCAGCCATGACGTCGCGCGCATCGCAGCCGCGCAGAGCCGGGGCGAAGGCGCCAAATAAGAGCATGGCGACGCGAATCTGTCGCAGATCCGCAAACAGGCCGACGCATTGCGATGACAGTCTCCGGTGGGCCGCAGCGGTGCGGTCGATTCGCAATCGGAGACCAATCATGTCCGACATCGAGAACCAGCAGGACGACGACGTTCTGGAGCCCATCGAAGCCCAGGACGAGGATCAATCGGAAATCGCGGACAGCGACGATCAGCAGGATGACGCCGAAGACGAAGACGGCGATGAAGCGGACGAGGATTCGGACGACGCCGAGGATTGAGCAACCTCAAGAGCCTGATCGGTTGGGTTGGAAGCACTTCGTGCTTCCGCCGATGTCGTGAATCAGGCTCTTTTCATATGGTTGAGACCTTGATCCACACTTCAGGCTGTTTCAGCCTGAAGTGATCAAGGTCTGGCCGGGCGGTTTCAGGCGAGATCGCCCGGCGGTTCACGCCCCTTCGGGAATCGCGATCTCGGGATCGAGCACGCCGAGTAGCCGCCCGGCGGCGCGGCGCGCGAAGCGCAATGTCTCCGCCTTGCGGCGCGCGCCGGCGAGAGGCGTCGAGCGCGCCTCGCGGACGATGGCGCCGGCATAGCGATCCGCCACGATCACGCCGGTGCGATCGGGCAGGAAGAATTCGCCATCGAGCGGCGACGCGTCGAATCCCGGCGGCACCGCCCAGAAGAAGCGATCGCAATAGTCGAGATAGTCGGGCCATTTCATGTCGCCGAGCAGATCGCCGCGCGCGACCTTGATCTCGACGAGGGTCAGCCGGCCCGCCGCGTCGAGCGCCATGATGTCCGCGCGCCGGCCAGTGCCGAGCGGCACTTCCACCAAAGCGACCATGTCATGCGCGAGGAACAGCCGCGCGACGCCGCGCGCGACATCGACCGCGGTGATCGGCGGATGGCTCGACTCACAGTTCAGGCGGACGACACTCATGCCGCCACCTTAGAACAAGACAGGAACAAATGGAAAGGGGGCACGCGGCCCCCGATCGTTTCAGGGTCGATCCGGTTCAATCCGAACCAGATCAACTCCAGCTGGAAATCGCTTTAGCGATAGAAGACGTGGTTCCCGACCGTGGCGACACGGCGAAGCTTCCAGCGCGGCGAGACATGGGTGGCGTGGAAGAACAGCGCATCCGAGGCGGCGCTTTCCCAGCGGTCCTTTTCGGCGATGCGTGCGATCGCGACCGCTTCGCGCCAGTCGCGGCTGCCGCGGTTGATCGCGGGCATGCGTCCGCCGCGCACGAACGAGAATTGGCCGGGCTGGTGGACAACGCCGCACACGGTGCTGGCGAAACGGCCCGAATCGGCGCGATTGAGGATCACGTCGGCGACGGCGAGCTGGCCGTCGAGCGATTCGCTGCGCGCTTCGAAATAGATGGCGCCGGCCAGGCATTCCTGTTCGGCGGTGAGATCGTCATCCGACTGCTCGGCGGCCACCAGCGCGCTCAGCGTGCGGGGCTCGGCCTGCTGCTCGGGAACCTCGGTCTCGGTTCCGGCGTTGGCGTCGATGATCAGGGGATCGTTCTGGACGATCTCCGCAACAGGCGCGGGGATCGACGTCGCGCCGGTCGCGAACGAAGGCACTGCCTGAGCAGCGGCCGACACGGCACAAAATGTAATGACCGCGTAGCTGGCGGCACGAAGAACAGGACTCATCAGACAATCGATAGTGCGGTTGACGCATCTGTCGGGGTGTCTACTCCAAACACCGCACCCCCGATTTGTCCCCCGACTGCGCTACCGTTCTTGCCGATTCACTCCGCAGGACGGTCTGGCGCATTGAAGTCGTGCGGCTCTGTTATTCCGGCCGGGGAGAGTCAAGCAGCGCCGATCGTTTCAGCGGCGAACCGTTCAGCGTCTGCGATATCCAGTTCAACGACCCATATATCGGGGTCTCGTGCACGACGACGCTCAAGATATTGTGAGATTTCGACGGAATCGGCCAGATCGGCCGGTCCGCACGGCGCCCAGACATAGCGGCCGCGAACATCGAGGACCCGCTCCAGCAGTGCGGAAACCCGGCCCTTTTCGGCGCAGGCGAGGATGATCGCGCCGCCCCCGGCGTCGCCCTTGGCGAGTATCGCGGCATGGCCGCCCTCCGCCTGGACGCGGCGGACCAATGCGCTGACCAGCATGGCGCTGGTAAGGCGCGGCGTCACGTCCGCTGCGCGTCGCGATAGCCGGGCAGGCCCGCAAGCGGAATCCGCGACCGCATGAAGGTGCCTGTGCCGCGCGCCGCTTCCTCGCCATCAGCATCGATCAGCCGCGCATCGGCGACATAGACGCGCCGCTTGCCGCTGATCCATCGTCCTTCCGCGATCACCGGACCATTGTGGATCGGACGGGTGAAGAGCAGATTGAACGCGGTGGTGAGCAGGAAATGGTCGGTGACCAGGCTGTTGGCGGCATAGAAGGCGGCATCGTCCAGCATCTTGAAATAGCTGGTGCCATGCGCCGCGCCGGCCGCATGATGGACACGCTCGTCCACCTCGAAACGGATCCGCGCGACTCCCGCCTCGGGAATCTCGAGTTCCGATTTGAAGAGCAGGTTGATCGGGGCGCTGCGGTACAGCGATTCGAGCGCCCTGAAATGGGCGTCCTCGCCCCGCGTCGCGTCTTCCCCGGCCTCAGGCCGCATCGCGTGCTTCGGCGCTGGCGAGCAGCGCGTAGAGCGCGTCGTCCGAGCCGGCGCCACGCAGCTTGGCGAGAAAGGGCCGATCGCGCAGCGCACGGCTGACGCGTGCGAGCGCCTTGAGATGCTCGGCCCCCGCATCGGGCGGGGACAGCAGCATGAAGACGATATCGACGGGCATATCGTCGATCGCCTGGAAATCGATCGGCTGATCGAGACGCGCAAATACGCCGACGACGCGTTCGAGCCCCTCGATCTTGCCATGCGGGATCGCAACGCCGCCGCCAAAGCCGGTCGAGCCCAGCCGCTCGCGTTCCGACAGACGTTCGACGACGATGCGCGCTTCGACACCGCCATTTTTTTCCGCCAGGGCCGCGAGCTGCTGGAACAATTGCTTCTTGGCCGAGACCGAAAGGCCGGCAACGACTGCGCCGGGGGTTAGAATATCGCTGAAATCGCTCATATCAAATCCGATTCGGCGGAAAATGCTCCCGCCTTTGGCCCCCGGTAAAATCCTTGTGTATCACGGCTTTAGGGCGCCACACTCAGGCGGCGCGCTGCGGTTCGACCCAGCCGATGGTCCCATCGCCGCGGCGATAGACCATATTATATGCGCCAGTGCCACTGTTTTTGAACAACAGCGCATTGGTGTTGCGCAGATCGAGCATCATCACCGCGTCCGAAACGCTGGCATCGGGCACGTCGACCCGGGTCTCGGCGATGATCGGCGGGTTGTCGGTCGGTTCCTGAGCCTCTTCGCCCGCGTCGAACACGGTATAGCCGGCGTCATGGCCGTTGAGCCCGTTGAGCGCAGCGCTGGCCGCTGCCTGCTGGACGCCGTGGCGATCCTTCAGCCGGCGCATATAGCGGCGGAGCTGGGTTTCGATCCGCTCGGCGGCGGCGTCGAAGGCGGGATGCGCTTCTTGGGCGGTGCCGCTGCCTTTCAGGATCACGCCCTGCATGACATGGGCGACGATGTCGCAGCGGAATCCGTAATCATGCGGTCCCTTGCCGAAGGTGACGGTGGCGGACAGCGCTCGCGAGAAATATTTGTCCGCGATCCCCTCGAGACGGTCCTCGACATGCGCGCGAAGCGCATCGCCGGTGTCGACCTGATGACCGGAAACACGGATATCCATGGCATTCTCCATTTGCTGTTCGCGTCGGCGCATCTGGTGCGCCGCCCTGCGATGATCAACCTGCCTGGCCGACCTGTCCCCAGAGAGGATCGGTGAGCCGGGCCACGAATTCGGCGTGCCGCGCCAGTTCCTCCGCGCTGGCGCTATGGGGTCGGGGGGGACGAACCGGACGGTTCGCCTGGATGATAACGCGCGACTCGGCGATTCGGCTCGCCGGCGTCTTTTCCTCCGCCGCGAGCATCAGGCCGATCTGCCGCCCGCCGCTCAGCTCGACATAGAGCTGGGCGAGCAATTGGGCGTCGAGCAGTGCGCCGTGCAGAACCCGATGGCTGCGATCGATACCGTAGCGCGAGCAGAGCGCGTCGAGGCTGTGCTTGGCGCCGGGATGGCGCGCGCGCGCGATCGCCAGCGTGTCGATCATCCGATCGGTCATGACGATCGGCCGCGCGCACAGGCCAAGCTCATGATTCAGGAAGGAAAAGTCGAACTGCGCATTGTGCGCGATCATCGGGCTGTCGGCGATGAATTCGAGCAGTTCGTCCGCCTTGTGCGCAAAGAGCGGCTTGTCCGACAAAAAGGTTTCGGAGAGCCCATGGACCGCCTGCGCCTCGCTCGGCATCGAGCGCTCGGGGTTGAAATAGGCGTGGAAGACCTGGCCGGTCTCGACCTTGTTGAACAGTTCGACACAGCCGATCTCGACCAGCCGGTCGCCATTTTGAGGGCTGAGGCCGGTTGTCTCGGTATCGAAGACGATTTCGCGCATTCCCGGGATTATCGGCGCAGTTTGGCGCGCATGCAAGTGACCAGATGCACCACTTCGGCACGCGTTTCCTGTCGGGTCGTACCGGTTTCGATCACAATGTCGGCGCGGCGGCGTTTGACGGCGTCGGGAGTCTGCAAGTTGAGGATCCGGCGAAATTTTTCCGGCGTCATTCCCGGCCGTTTCAGCACGCGGCGGCGCTGCATCCAGGCAGGCGCCGACACCACGACGACCAGATCGACCAGATCGGCGCCGCCTTTTTCAAACAGCAATGGAATGTCGAGCACGACGATCGGCCGCGAGCGATGGCGGCGCAGAAAGATGCGGCGTTCGGCCGCCACGGCCGGATGGACGATCCGTTCGAGCGCGGCGAGTGCCGGGGCATTGCCGAACACCGCCTTGCCGATCGCGGCGCGATCGATCCCGGCCGGGCCCGTGGTGCCGGGAAACAGCACCTCGATCGCCGCGAGCAGGCGTCCACCCGGCCCCTGGAGCCTATGCACCGCGGCATCAGCATCGAACACCGGCACGCCCAGCGACCGGAACATGCCGGCGACCGCCGACTTGCCCATGCCGATCGACCCGGTAAGCCCGACGATGATCACGCGATCAGCCGCCCGCGCAGCTCCGCATCATGTTCGCGCGGCGCCGCGGCACCGAAGAACAGTTCGAAAGCAAGTGCTGCCTGACCGACCAGCATCTCCAGCCCATCGATGGTTTCCAGTCCGCGCGCTTCGGCGGCGGCCAGCAACCCGGTCTGCAACGGCGCATAGACGATGTCGTAGACGACGCAGTCCTCGGGCTGGGTCGACAGATCGGGTGCGAGGGGCGGCAGCCCGGCCATGCCCAGCGTGCTGGCATTGACGATAAGCGCCGATGGCGGCAGCGCGGCATCGAGCGGCAGCGCCTGTCCCTTCAGCCCGAACGCGGCGAGCAAAGCCGCGCCCTTCAGCACGTTGCGGTTGAGGATGGTGACCGGACCGGCACCGATCCGCGACAATGCGAACAGGATCGCACGCGCGGCACCGCCCGCGCCGATCACCGTGACCGGCGCGCCCGCAAGCGGAACGTCGGACAGCGGCGTGAAGAAGCCGCCGGCATCGGTGTTGGTGCCGCTGAGCGCACCGTCGGGCGCGCGCAATATGGTGTTCATCGCCCCGATGCCGTCGCGGACGCCGCCGGGATCGGCGACGAAATCCATCACCGCGAGCTTGTGCGGCACCGTGACATTGCAGCCGCGCCACAACGGATCGGCACGGCGGCTCTCGAAATAGCCGGGCAGCGCATCGGCCGTTACATGCGCCGCATGATAGGCGCCGTCGATCCCGAGCTTCTCAAGCCAGAAGCCGTGGATCACCGGCGATTTGGAATGGGCGATCGGATCGCCGATCACCTCCGCATAAGGCACGCTCAAGATTCGATGACTCCCCGGATCCGCAGATAGTCGAGCAGCGGCAGCAGCGGCAGCCCCAATATGGTGAAATGGCTTCCCTCGACGCGCGCGAACAGCTGCACGCCGGGGCCCTCGATCCGATAGCCGCCGACACAGCCGGCGATCTGATCATATTCGAGATCGAGATAGGATTGGATGAACGCTTCGGACAAGGAGCGAACCGTCATCTTCGCCCGGTCGACATGGCGCCAGACCGGCTGGCCGGCCTCGACGATCACCGCCGCGCTGTGGAGGATGTGGGTGCGTCCGGACAGCAGGCGAAGCTGGTCGGCGGCGGCGGCACGATCCGCCGGCTTGTCGAGCATCGTGCCGTCGTCGAGCGCCAGCGTCTGATCGCCGCCCAGCACCATCGCGCCGGGCACGCGCTTCGAGATGCGCAGCGCCTTCAGTTCCGCCAAGGCATCGGCCAGGTCGCGCGGCGACAGCCCGTCGGCCCTCAGCGCCGCTTTTGCCGCCTCTTCATCGACCCCCGACGCCATGGCGTCATGATCGATCCCGGCGGCGTGGAGCATGGCGCGCCGTGCCGCGCTCTGCGAAGCGAGAAGCAAGGTCATAAGGCCTGTTCGTGCCCGGCGGCACGCTCATTATAGAGGTTGATGATCGCGGCCGCGGTCTCCTCGATCGAGCGACGCGTCACGTCGATCACCGGCCAGCCATTGTCCGCGAAGATGCGGCGCGCGTAGGCGACTTCGCGCGTCACCGCATCCTGATCGACATAAGCGGTCTCGGGTGCCTGGTTGAGCGACAATAGCCGGTTGCGCCGCACCTGGATCAGCCGGTCCGCGCTGGTGGTCAGCCCGACGACCAACGGATGGCGCAGCGAATAGAGGGTCTCAGGCGGCGGCGATTCGGGAACGATCGGAATATTGGAGGTCTTGTATCCGCGATTGGCGAGATAGATCGACGTCGGCGTCTTCGACGTGCGCGAGACGCCGGCGAGGATGATGTCCGCTTCCTCCCAATTCTCCCAGCCGACGCCGTCGTCATGCGCGATGGTGAACTGGATCGCGTCGACCCGCGCGAAATAGGCGGCATCGAGCGTATGCTGCCGCCCCGGCCGCGCCTTCGCTTCCTGGCCGAGCAGGTTGGACAGCGCATCGGTCACCGGATCGAGTGCGGCGACCATCGGCAGTCCCAATGCGCGGCAGCGTGCTTCGAGCTTGCGGCGGGTTTCGACATTGACCAGCGTGAACAGGACCAGCCCGGGATTCTGGGCGATATCGATCAGGATGCGATCGAGATGCCCCTCCGAACGGACCATCGGCAAGAAATGCTTGATCGTCTCGACGCCATCGAACTGGGCAAGCGCCGCCTTGGCGATATTCTCCAGCGTTTCGCCGGTGGAATCGGACAGGAGATGGAGGTGCAACCGGGTCATCGGCACATCCTTGTGGATAAAGTGGGGATTTTTCCAGTGAAAGCCGCGATCGTCCCTTTCATCCCCGGAGATGCGGATTCAATCCACCGGTTTTCAACAGCCAATCGACCGAACCGGCCGCCCTGTGGAAAACGGGGATGACGGTTGCGACTCCCGCGCCGAATCCCGACCCTCTCCGAGTCAAGCTGTTGGCAAAGATGCGGACAGGCGATAAGCCCCGCTCTCCGCCGCCCTACATCATTCATCATCCTATTCTCTAAGACTCTAGATAGAAGAAGAGAGCCGTGCCGAGCGACCAACCGACCGAAATCCGGCCCTTGCTCGCCGTGCTCAAGGGTGAGCGCCGATCCGTGCCCCCCGTCTGGCTCATGCGCCAGGCCGGACGCTATCTGCCCGAGTATCGCGCCTTGCGCGCCGACAAGGGCGGTTTCCTCGAACTGGTGAACGACAGCGAGTCCGCGGCGGAAGTCACGCTCCAGCCGATCCGGCGCTTCGGCTTCGACGGCGCGATCCTGTTCTCCGACATATTGATGGTACCGCATGCTCTGGGCCAGGACCTGCGCTTCGAAGCGGGAGAGGGGCCCCGGCTGTCGCCGCCGCTCGTCGATCATGCGCTGGATACGCTGAGTCTGGTGCCGACCCGGCTCGATCCCGTCTATGAGACGGTGCGCCGCGTGCGTGCTGCATTGCCCGCCGCAACGACCTTTCTCGGTTTCGCCGGTTCGCCCTGGACGGTGGCGACCTATATGGTCGCCGGGCAGGGCAGTCGCGAGCAGGGCGAGACGCGGCGCCATGCCTATCGCGACAGCCAGGCGTTCCAGGCGATCATCGACGCGATCGCCGGCATGACGGTCGATTATCTCTCACGGCAGATCGAAGCCGGGGTCGACGCGGTCCAGCTGTTCGACAGCTGGTCGGGCAGCCTGTCGCCCGAACAGTTCGAGCGCTGGGTGATCGCACCGACCGTCCGGATCGTCGACGGGTTGCGCGCGCGTCATCCCGACACGCCGATCATCGGTTTCCCGAAAGGCGCGGGCGGAAAGCTCGCCGCCTATGCGCGCGAGACGCGGGTCGACGCGATCGGTCTCGACGAGACGGTCGATCCCGAATG
>JASBTC010000211.1 GCA_030148625.1 Sphingobium sp.
AGTTTACTGGCGGAAATCAGGGCGCCGCGGCCATTGTTCGCGGCGCCCTTCCTTCATCGGATATAAACGTGAGGAGTGATGCAATGATGATTGGCCGATTGCTGGTGATGGCGGCACCTCTGGCCTTGAGCTGGCCGACGATGACGCTGGCGCAGGCCGGTCCGGAGCTCGCCTATCAGCTCACCGAAGGGCAGAATATCAACGCCTTCGTCCGCGACGGCCGGGTTGCCGCACACCTGCTGCTGCGCAACGGCACCGATCCGCGCATCCTCGTCGCCTTTCCGGCGGGCAACAGCGGTGTCGGCCTGTGGTTTGCGCCGCTCGCCCAGCCTGCCACGTGGCGAATCGAGCAGGCGCCCGCGCCGATGACGCTGGCGGATGACAAGGGCCGTCCGCTCTACGCCATCGCGACCACCGCCACGCTCGATGCGCCGTCGCTCACCGTGAAGCAGGCGGTGCTCTCCAACGTCCGTTTCCTGCGCGACTATCAGTCGATCGCGAAGTTTCCGGCCGAGGTTGCAACAGCCCCTCGGACTGATGGCAAGAAGCTGATCTGGGCGCGAGATCGTGTCGATGGCGCACCCGGCTACCGCCTCGAGGTCGAGGTGCTGGCGGGCAGTCTGGCCAATGGTACCATCACCGCGCCGACAGACGGGCCGCTGCGGCTGCGTATCGTTGTGGCGAGCGGCGATACGCCGCTGACCGGTCTTGCGGAAAGCGAACTGCTCAACGCCAAAGCCGCAGCCGACCCGGACGCGCGCAACGCGCTGCGCTTCCTCAGCTACCGCGAGAAGTTCCTCGCCGGTTCGTGGCGGTTCAACACCTATTTCGGCCGCGATACGCTGATGTCGGTGCGGCTGCTGATGCCGGTGCTGCAGCCTGCGGCGGTCGAGGCGGGGCTGGGCGCTGTGCTTGCGCGGCTCAACGGGGCCGGCGAAGTCGCGCACGAAGAAGGCCTATCCGAATTCGCGATCCTCGAGAGGCGCCAGCACAAGCTGCCCGGCGGCGACCAAGCCACGCTCGATTATGCGATGGTCGATGACGACTATATGCTGGCGCCGGTTGCGGGCGAATTCCTGCTCGGGCAGGCTGGGGTAGCGGAAGCGCGGGCTTTCCTCGCGCGGAAGATCCCGAGCGAGACCGGTGCGGCGCCGGCTGCGGCAGGCGCGCTGTTAGTCCGCAACCTGCGTTTCGTGATCGATCAGGCGGCACCCTTCGCAGCGGCGCCTAGCTGGCAGAAACTGATCGCGATCAAGGACGGCCGAATGACCGGCGAATGGCGCGATAGCGAAGAGGGACTCGGGCGCGGGCGCTATGCTTACAACGTCAATGGCGTGTTCGTGCCGGCCGCGCTCGAGGCCGCGGACAAGCTCTACAAGGCGGGGCTGCTGGATCCCTATCTGACACCCGCCGACCGTGCCGCTCTCGCCAAGGCCGGTGCGATGGCCAAGATCTGGTATGCCCGTGCGCCGGGGCTGTTCCGTGCCGACATTCCCGCCGCGCAGGCCGTAGCGCAGGTGCGCGAGTACGCCGCCCGGGTCGGCGTTCCTGCCGAGCCGGCGCTGGCCGCGATGCAAGGTCAGACGCTGAGCTTCAACGCCATCTCGCTTGATGCGAGCGGCAAGCCGGTGCCGATCGTCAATTCCGACGATGGCTTCCTGCTGCTGTTCGGCCATCCCTCCGCGGCTGAGCTGGAGACGTTCGTGGGCGCGGCGATGCGGCCGTTCCCCGCCGGGCTGATGACCGATGTCGGTCTGCTCGTCGCCAACGCGGCGCAGGCGACGCCGGAAGTAGAGGATCGCTTCGGACCAGGCGCCTATCACGGTGCGGTGGTTTGGTCGTGGCAGCAGGCGCTGTTCGCCGCCGGGCTTGAGCGGCAGTTGGCACGCAAGGACCTGCCCGCCAGCACCCGTGCGGTGCTGACCAGGGCGCAGGCCTTGTTGTGGCGCGCGATTAATGCCGCGCGCGTGACCGCCAATTCGGAGCTGTGGTCCTGGGCATTCCGCGACGGTTTTTACCGGGTGGTGGCGTTCGGGGCGGGCAAGCAGGACGTCGACGAATCCAACGCGGCGCAACTATGGAGCACCGTCTATCTCGCCGTGCGCCCGCCCGCCTCGCTCAATCAGCTGCCGGAGAGGCGATGACCGTCAGGCCTCCGGTCATCGGATCGGACGGCGCGATCACGACCCTGAGCCCGTCGCCTCCGCCAGCGCGTCGTCATGCAGCGGCAGCGTCGGCGCGGCGCGGGCGATGACATCGGCGATCTGCTGCACCTGCGCGCGGTTGACCTCAGGATCGAGCGTGTCGGCGAGCGGGTTGTAGCCTTTCGCAATCACGCCCTGCCCATTGAGCACGGCGAGCCAGCTCGTCTCGCGGAACAGTTCCTCGGCATCGAGCATCAGCCGGCCCGAGCGGCGATACTGTGCCTCGCGCGCGACAAGGCTGTCGGGCAGCGCCATCGCGCGCCGCTCGACCCACATCGGCTCGGTTCGCTCGGTCGCGTGATAGTGGAGGATCAGGAAATCCTTGATCACATCCATGTCCGCATTGAGCAGCCGGTTGAAACGATCGGCCAATGCGGGATCGCAATCGCGATCGGGGAATAGCGTCAGCAGCTTGGCGATGCCGCTCTGGATCAAGTGGATGCTGGTCGATTCGAGCGGTTCGAGGAAACCTGAGGACAAGCCGAGCGCGACGACGTTGCCGATCCACGCACGCCGCCGCGTTCCCGCGAGGAAACGCAGCACGCGCGGCTCGGCCAGCGCCGCGCCGTCGAGGTTGGCGAGCAGGGTGGCGATCGCCTCGTCCTCGCTGATGAAGCGACTGGAGAAGACATAGCCGTTGCCGGTGCGGTGCTGGAGCGGGATGCGCCATTGCCAGCCTGCCTCCCGCGCCGTTGAACGAGTATAGGGCGTGATCGCACCATTCCGCGCCGAGGGGACGGCAGCGGCACGATCGCAGGGCAGCCAGTGCGACCAGTCCTCGAAATCGCCGCCCATCGTCTTGTCGATCAGCAGCGCGCGAAAGCCGGAGCAATCGATGAACAGATCGCCATCGAGCCGCTCGCCACGCTGCGTGGTCAGCGCGGTGACAAAGCCGCTCTCGCTCTCGCGTTCGACGTCCTGCAGTAGCCCCTCGACACGGACCACACCCGCCGCCTCGGCGATGCTGCGCAGGTGCCCGGCATAGAGGCTCGCATCGAAATGATAGGCATAGCCGAGTGTCGAGAGGATCGAGCGCGCGTCGCCTTGCGGCTTGGCGAAGCGGTTCTGCTCCGCGAGCGCGCTGGCTAACGAAAAAGCCGAGAGCGGCAGATCGAGTCCCTCGCGCGCCGCCTTGAGCCAGCGATGATGGAACGCGACACCGGGCAATTGCGCACCATAGGTGCCGAACGGGTGGAAATAACGATGGCCAAGCCGGGTCCAGTCGGTGAACTCGATGCCGAGTTTGAAGCTTGCCTTGGTTGCGGAGAGAAATGCGGTTTCGTCGAGTCCGATGAACTGGTTGAACCAGTGGATGGTCGGAATCGTCGCCTCGCCCACACCGACCGTGCCGATCTCCTCGGATTCGAGCAGGGTGATGCGTACCGCACGGCCCAGGGATTTTGCGAGGGCGGTCGCGGTCATCCAGCCCGCAGTGCCCCCGCCCAGAATGACCACCGAGCGAACCCGGTTTGAATCCGTGGACTCCGTTGCTGTGGGCGATGTGTTCAAGTCTTCACCCGGCACATTCGAGCTCTCAGGATGGGAGGGTGACGATATCCATGAGCTTGTTTCCCGTTCACTTGACCATCGAAGACATGCCGGTGGGCGGTTACGGACGTAAGCCTCATGCACAGCAGGTTGCCGTGTGCCGGCAATCTTCGCAATGGCGTCGCTAGCTGCCCTCGCTAGCTGCGTAGGCCGCTACGCGCCCTCATAGCGGTCATTCCGCCGGTCAATTGGTGATCCTAAAAGCGGTAGTTCGTTCAGATAGCGATCGAACGGCGATTATGCACTTTAGTCGCCGAAAACTCACCCCAGCAGCATCCACTTCCCGGAGCGGCTCAGCGCAACTGCTGTATCCATTCCCACATGTGCTGTTTCATCAGGTCCTCAGCCGGCGACGGCGCGCACTGACCTGCGAGAGCCCGAGCTTCCCGGGGCGTCACCCCAAAACGGGACCGGAAGGTCCGCGCAAAATTGGTCCGCCACGAGAATCCGCAACTCTGCGCGATATCTGCAACGCTTCTTCCATGCTGCGTGGGATCCCGCAGCATGGCGTGGGCGAGGTGCAGACGGCGCTCGCGGACACAGGCTGTAAAACCGCCATTCGGTTCCATGAGATAGTAAAGCTTGCGGCGCGATATGCCGAGGCGTTCCGCGACGCCCTCGGCCGATAGCTCCGGATCAACCGCCCGATCAGATATCAGACGATGAATCTGGGCAGTCAGAAGGGGGTCTACGACATGGAGGCTTCTATCGGGCGCGTCCGTATTGAGGACCGCCGCCGCCATCGTCAATCCTGGTGTCTATACCGCGGCGACCTCATCGAAGCTCTTGACCAGATCAGCGTCAAGACAGGCCAGGGCGCGATGGCGGCGATGCGGGTCCACGACTGGCTCCGCGAACAGAACGGACATGACCAGAAATAGAAAAAGAATGCGGGCGCGTGGCGAAACCTAGGGGCGAGCGGGGGGTTGAAGATGTAAATCCGTCAAATTCAAGGAACCGATCATGGCCAAGAAGCCCGCGCCGTCCCCTGCGACCGACCACGCCCTTCGCGACCATCAGCCGGGAGAGCGCCAGATCACGCCGGATGACAGCCAGGGCAACGGCGATGAACTCCATCAAGACGTCGGTGGGGTCGCCGATCCGGCAGCCTATTTGACCGACAATTTCGGCCATCGCATTTCAGACAACCAGAATTCGCTGCGCGCGGGAACACGCGGGCCAACGCTGCTCGAGGACTTCGTCCTCCGCGAGAAAATCTTCCACTTCGATCATGAGCGCATTCCCGAGCGGATCGTCCACGCCCGCGGTTCGGGCGCGCACGGCGTGTTCCAATGCACCAAAGCGATTCCCGCGCTGACGAAGGCGTCGATTCTGCAAAAGGAGGGGGCGACTTGCCCCGTGTTCGTCCGCTTCTCGACAGTCGCCGGCGGCGCCGGGTCGGTCGATACGCCGCGCGATGTGCGCGGCTTCGCCGTAAAACTCTATACCGATAGCGGCAATTGGGACCTTGTCGGCAACAATATACCGGTCTTCTTTATCCAGGACGCGATGAAATTCCCTGACCTCGTCCACAGCGTGAAGATGGAGGCCGACCGCGGCTATCCGCAGGCGGCGA
Organism: Sphingobium sp.; assembly: GCA_030148625.1. The sequence continues at coordinate 5,329 of JASBTC010000211.1, forward strand.
GCGCGCACGACACCTTCTGGGATTTCATCGGGCTGATGCCCGAGGCGATGCACATGATCATGTGGGCGATGTCCGACCGCACTATCCCGCGAAGCCTGCGCATGATCGAAGGTTTTGGCGTACACACCTTCCGCTTCGTCAACGAAAAGGGCGAGGGCAAGTTCGTCAAATTCCACTGGAAGCCGGTGCTCGGCATCCAGTCGACGACATGGGACGAGGCGGTGAAGATTGCCGGCGCCGATCCCGATTTCCACCGCCGCGATCTGTTCGAGGCGATCGACGCGGGCGACTTCCCGGCCTGGGATCTCGGCGTGCAGGTGTTCGACGAGGCCTTTGCCGCCAAGCAGCCCTATGACGTACTCGACGCGACGAAGCTGATCCCCGAGGAGGATATCCCGGTCGAGATCGTCGGCCGCATGACGCTCAACCGCAACGTCGACAATTTCTTTGCCGAGACCGAACAGGTCGCCTTCCTGCCGTCAAACATCATCCCCGGAATTGATTTTAGCAACGACCCGCTGCTGCAGGGCCGGCTCTTTTCCTATCTCGACACGCAGAAGTCGCGGCTGGGGACGACCAATTTCCACCAGATCCCGATCAATGCGCCCAAATGCCCGTTCCACAATTTCCAGCGTGACGGGATGATGCAGACGCTCGTGCCGACCGGGCGGGCCAACTACGAACCTAACAGCCTGGCTGAGGCGGGAGAGAATGGCGGTCCTCGGGCGAGCGCCGAGACGGGCTTCAAGACCTTCGAGACCAACGACGAACGGAACGATCTGGCGCAGAAGCTGCGCATTCGCGCTGAACTCTTCGCCGACCATTTCAGCCAGGCGCGACTGTTCTACCTGTCGCAGACCGAGAATGAGCAGGCGCATATCGCCTCGGCGCTGGTGTTCGAGCTGTCGAAGGTCACGCTCGATCATGTCCGCGCCCGCGTCGTCGGCCAGCTTCGCAACATCGATGAGGATCTGGCCAAGCGCGTCGCCGCGGGCCTGGCGATCGACCTCCCGGCGAAAGAAAAGGCCGCGCGCGCGCCGGTCGATCTCAAGCCCTCCGACGCGTTGTCGATCCAGAAGAATGCCGACGACACGATGGAGGGCCGCAAGGTCGCGATCCTGTTTGCCGAAGGATCCGACAAGGCGGCGATCGACAGGCTGAAGGGCACCATCGAAAGTGCTGGCGGTACCGCCTTCCTCGTTGCGCCGAAAGTTGGCGGGATAAAGGTCAAGGGGGGTACGCTCAAGGCCGACGGCCAGCTCGCGGGTTCGCCCTCGGTGCTGTTCGACGCCGTTGCTTCAATCCTGACCGACGAACAGGTCAAGCTGCTGTCTTCGCAGGGCGCCGCGGTTCAGTGGTTCATGGACGCCTATGGGCACTGCAAGACGATCGCGCATGACGAGGCGACGCAGTTGCTGCTCGACAAGGCGGGCGTCGAAAAGGACAGCGGTATCGTTGCGATCGACAAATTCGCCGACGTTGGGACGCGGCGTCACTGGGCTCGCGAAGCCAAGGTGCGCGATCTTGCCTGATCGCCGGTTTTCATGAGCCGCGCATCGGCGACCCGTCATCGCGACCTCCGTACCGGCCAATCGATCTGGTCGGCGCGGCGTCGTCCGTCGATCGAGGAAAAACCGCTGACCCGCGATGTCGCGTGTGACATTGCTGTGGTCGGCGCTGGAGTATCGGGCGCGCTGATCGCCGAGCAGCTGTCCGACGCAGGGTTCGATGTCGTGATCGTCGATCGCCGCGGCCCCACCGACGGGTCGACCGCGGCATCGACCGCGATGCTGCAATATGAGATCGATACACCGCTCCATCAAATGGCCGAACGGATCGGCCGCGACAAAGCCGAGCGCATCTGGCGCCGCTCGCGCCAGTC
>JASBTC010000212.1 GCA_030148625.1 Sphingobium sp.
CTGAGCCGGCGGATCATCTGGTTCCGGGGGCGGCGGCGCCGTCCCCGGGCCGTTTCCGGCGAATATAAATACCGCCGAAGCTTCACGCCCTCCGCGTCATTGCGAGGAGTGAAGCGACGAAGCAATCCAACGACGGATGTATCCCTGGATTGCTTCGCTTCGATCCGGAGGATCGAAGTTCATCCTGAGCGCCCGCCCTGGCGGGCAGTCGAAGGGCTCGCAATGACGCGAGCATAGCCCCTATCGGAGCACCATCATGTTGGACGCCAATCTCAAGCAGCAGCTCAAAACCTATCTGGGCAACATCACCCAGCCGATCGAACTGGTCGCGTCGCTCGACGACGGCGCCAAATCGGCCGAATTGCTGGCGCTGCTCGAAGAAATCGCCGCGCTGTCCGACAAGGTGGCGCTGCTCCGCGACGGCACCGATCGCCGCGCGCCCAGCTTCATGATCCGCCGCGCCGGCACCGATATCGGCGTGCGTTTCGCCGGCATCCCGATGGGCCATGAATTCACCTCGCTCGTGCTCGCCCTGCTCCAGGTCGGCGGCCATCCGTCGAAGGCGGCGCAGGAGCTGATCCAGCAGGTCAAGGACCTCGACGGCGATTTCGCGTTCGAGACCTATTTCTCGCTGTCGTGCCAGAACTGCCCCGACGTCGTGCAAGCGCTCAACCTGATGGCCGTGCTCAATCCGCGCATCAGCCATGTCGCGATCGACGGCGCGCTGTTCCAGGACGAAGTCGATGCGCGCAAGGTGATGGCGGTGCCGTCGATCTTCCTCAACGGCGAACCCTTTGGCCAGGGCCGGATGGAGCTGGAGCAGATCCTGGCCAAAATCGACACCGGCGCTTCCGCGCGCGCTGCCGAGAAGATCAAGGCCAAGGACGCGTTCGACGTGCTGGTGGTCGGCGGCGGTCCGGCGGGTGCGGCCGCTGCGATCTATGCGGCGCGCAAGGGTATCCGCACCGGCATCGCCGCCGAGCGCTTCGGCGGCCAGGTGCTCGACACCATGGCGATCGAGAATTTCATCTCGGTCCAGCACACCGAGGGCCCGAAACTCGCCGCGCAGCTGGAACAGCACGTCAAGGATTACGACGTCGACATCATGAACCTGCAGCGCGCGGAGAAACTGATCCCGTCCAAGGTACCGGGCGGCCTGCACGAAGTGCGGCTGGAGAGTGGCGCGTCGCTCAAGGCACGCACCGTCATCCTCTCGACCGGCGCGCGCTGGCGGCAGATGAACGTGCCGGGCGAAGACGCCTATCGCAACAAGGGCGTCGCCTATTGCCCGCATTGCGACGGCCCGCTCTACAAGGGCAAGCGCGTCGCGGTGATCGGCGGCGGCAATAGCGGCGTCGAGGCCGCGATCGACCTGGCCGGCATCGTCGCCCATGTCACGCTGATCGAGTTCGACAGCCAGCTCCGCGCCGATGCGGTGCTGCAGCGCAAGCTCTACAGCCTGAAGAACGTCACCGTCATCACCTCCGCGCTGACCACCGAAGTCCATGGCGACGGTGAAAAGGTGATCGGCCTGACCTATCGCGACCGCAATGCCGACAGTTCGCACCTCGTCGAGCTGGAGGGCATCTTCGTCCAGATCGGGCTGGTGCCCAACACCGAATGGCTGACCGATTCGGTGGCGCTCTCCCCGCGCGGCGAGATCGAGATCGACCATCGCGGCCACACCTCGATCGAGGGCGTGTTCGCCGCCGGCGACGTGACGACCGTGCCTTACAAGCAGATCGTCATCGCGATGGGCGAAGGATCCAAGGCCGCGCTTTCGGCCTTCGACTATCTGATCCGCCTGGCGCCGGTGGAAACCGCCGAGGCGGCGGAGGCGGCCTGAGGCGAGACAGCCGAACCCACGCCCCGCTCCGTTCGGGCTGAGCCTTTCGAAGCCCGTGCCCTTCCGTTGCATGGACGCTGAAGAAGGACAGGGCTTCGACAAGCTCAGCCCGAACGGTGGAGTCCGATTGCCAGGCCCTCAGTCTGCACGCACCTTCAGGATCGCACCGACCCCGGCGACGGTGAAGGCCAGCAGATAATCGCGCACCGCCACGGCATCCATCAGGCTTTCGGTCTCGCCGCTGACCCGGCCCACGCGCCGCGCCGACGAATCCGAACAGGCATCGATCATCGTGCCGATCATCAGCCGATAGGCATGGGCGAGATCGGCGTTCGACGCCTCCGGCGCGACCGCGTGCAGCCAGCCGAGCAATTCGGTCGACAGTGGATCGGTGAGATCGGCGATGGCGGCGACGTGCACGCCGTGCCCCACATACATCATGCGGCCGAGCAGCTCGATGTAGCTCGCCCATTCCTGCCCACCCGACAGCGCCCGTTCGACGAACGGAACGACGACCGCGGCGACGACGTCCTCGAGCTGGGCCTTGCCGCCGCGCGCCGCCACCAGCTCGCGATATTTCTCACGCCGCATTTCGCCCAGCGCATGGAAGCGACGGCGGACGACATCGGTCAGCAGCAGATCCTTCGAGCGAAAATGATAGCTGAGCGTGCCGAGCGTATCGCCCGAGGCGGCCGCAATGTCTCGGATCGAGGTCGCGTCGAAGCCACGTTCGGCGAACAGCCGCTCCGCCGTATCCAGCAGCCTTTCGCGTGAACCTCCCTTGGGTGCAGCCATTCATTCTTCCCGGCACGACGCCGGATTCCGCACCCGGCCTATTCCTGTTCAGGGGATAGGCCTTGGCCGATCCCGCGCAAGCTTGACAGTCGGTCGTTCGTCCGACATACTCTCTCTAACGATCGCCGAAGCCCATGTAAACGGCAGGCAGGACGGGCTGACGACGAGCAGCCGCGACACGGGGAGGAAAGCAGATGGCCTTGCACGGGATGCGCCGCTGGTCCGGCACGATGATCACCGCGACGATGCTGCTCGGCACGGCCGCGCACGCGCAGACCGCGGGCACCGCCGATGATGCGAACGAAGAAATCATCGTCACCGCGCAGAAGCGCGAGACCAGCCTGCAACAGACATCGGCATCGATTTCCGCCGTCTCGGGCGACGCGTTGCAGCAACGCCAGGTGACCAGCATCGAGGGGCTGGCGCAGGGTCTGGCCGGGGTCAATTTCGGGCAGACCACGGGCAATGCCCGTATCGCGATCCGCGGCGTCGGCTTCGACAACACCACCGTCGGCAATGAAGGGCGCGTCGCCTATCATGCCGATGGCGTCTTCATCAGCCGGCCGGCGGCGGCGCTTGCCGGTTTCTACGATATCGAGCGGGTCGAGGTGCTGCGCGGGCCGCAAGGCACGCTTTACGGCCGCAACGCCACGGGCGGTGCGATCAACGTCATCTCGCGCGCGCCGGGCAATGTGCTGGGCGGCTATTTCGACGCGACCTACGGCAATTACGACATGAAGCGGCTGGAAGGCGCGATCGGCGGCCCGGTTTCCGACACGCTCTCCGCGCGCTTCTCGTTCCAGGCGATCGACCGCGGCGGCTATGGCCGCAACCTGACGACGGGTCGCGACGTCGACGACCAGAGCAGTATCGGCGTGCGCGGTCAGATCCGCTTCGCGCCGAGCGAGCGGTTCGACCTCACCGTCTCGGCCGATTATTTCCACCAGGACGACCATGCCTATGGCTTCCACTATCTCGGCCGCGGCAGCCTGACCGATCTCACCTCGACCCCGCCGCTACCGGGACAGTTGCTGACCGGCATCCGCGCGGGTGGCCGGGTGCCGACGAACCTGCGCGATTCGACGTCGGATTCGGGCCCGTTCAACCGGCGAACCTTTTGGGGCCTGTCGGCCAATGCGCGCTTCGATCTGGGCGGTGTCGAACTCCGCTCGGTGACGGGCTATCGCGAATCGCGCTTCCACATCACCTCGGATCTCGACGTCACCAGCGCGCCGATCTCGGTCTATGACCAGTTCGAATTCTCCGATCAGTTCAGCCAGGAATTGCGGCTGAGCGGCGAGTTCGGCCGCGGCGACTGGATGATCGGCGGCTATTATTTCAACGAATCGCTGTTTGGCGGCACGCGCATCGCGCTCGATCCCGTCGTGCTGGCGTCCGCGACGCCGAACCTGCCGCCGCTCAGCAGCTATCGGCAGGGCTATTATGGGGCGGGCCAGCTCGACACCGACGCCTATGCCGTCTTCGCCAATCTCCGTTTCGAATTCACCGATCGATTGGCGGTGCGGCTGGGCGCACGGTACAGCGACGAAAGCCGCACGGTCGATGAGGAGCTGAAGCTCGATTTCGCGACGCCCTGGCCGCCCTTTGTCGCGCATTTCCCGCCGACACCGCCGGGCGCGCGACGCCAGGCCAAGGAAAGCTGGTCGTCCTTCACCCCGTCCGCCACGCTCGAATATAGGGCGAGCGACGACATCTTCCTCTACGCCACCTATTCGCGCGGCTTCAAAAGCGGCGGCTTCAACCTGGGCGTGCTCCAGGCGCCCTTCGCACCCGAAAAGATCACCGATTATGAAGCGGGCATCCGCGCCGAATGGCTCGGCGGCAAGCTGACCACCAATCTCTCCGCCTATTATTACGATTATTCGAACCTGCAGGTGACCAAGATCAACGGCACCGCGGTCACCATTGAGAATGCCGCGAGCGCGCGGATCAAGGGCATCGAGGCGGAGATCATCGCCCGGCCGGTACCGGCGCTGCGGATCGACGCGACGCTGTCGCTGCTCGATTCCGAATATCGCGACTATGTATCGGCCGATCCGGCCCGCGCGGCGCTGGGACCGATTGACCTGTCGGGCAACGAGCTGACCCAGGCGCCCAATTACACGATCAATCTCGGGGCGAGCTATACGATCCCCAGCGCGATCGGCGACTTCACGCTGCGCGGCGAGGGCCGCTGGGTCGACCGGATCTGGTTCACCCAGTTCAACCTGCCGCACACCTCACAGCCCGCTTATGAGCTGTTCAATGCATTTCTGAGCTGGAAAAGCGACACCGGCGGCTGGAGGGCCACTGCCTTCGTCCGCAACATCGCGAACAAGCGCGTGGTCTCGGCGGGCTTTATCGGATCGAGCCTTGTCGGATCGCCGCTGCTCGGCTCGTTCGAACCGCCGCGCACCTATGGCCTGACCATCGGGCTGGGTTTCTAGGCGTGCGGCTGGTCACGTTCGAAGCAGGTGTCGGTGAGCGGCTGGGCGCACTGATCGCCGGGGATCGCGTGCTCGATCTCGCCGCCGCCGGCGACCGGCTGGGCATCGCGGTGCCCGTCACCATGCAGGCACTGATCGAAGCGGACGCGCCGGGACTCGATGCCGCGCGCCGGATCGCCGAGATCGCGCCCGACGAAGC
>JASBTC010000219.1 GCA_030148625.1 Sphingobium sp.
AATCGGCGATGCGGCCGAGATGCTCGTCCGCCTCGTCGAGCGGAAAGGGCCGGCCGACGAACGAGACCGACCGATGATCCGAGAAATCGCTCGGAAACTGTGTGCCGCCATCAGGCCAGGGCACTTTGCAGTCGCCGCCCAGATTGACGCCGCGCAGCATCATCTGGCCGCCGGCCGCGTCGAGGAACAGGCCGCCATGCTGGCGAATGCGCGCGATGGTCATGCGCGTTTGGGGATGATGCCGAGCCGCTCGGCGCGCTCGCGCCATTCGAGCCCCGCCTCCGGCCATGGCTCCGGCTCGGGCAGTCTTCCGTTGGGTAATGGCCAGGTGATCGGGGTGGCGCCGCCGTCGATCACCGCGCCCTTGGCGATGCCGTCACGATCGACCGAGGGATGCGCGCGTTCGCCGCCGCGATGCGATCCGTCGGCGAAATAGATGGCGGTGTAGACGCGGCGGGTGCGGTCGGACCGGTTGGCCTTCGCCATGTGCACCGTATAGCCGTGATGGAAGATGACGTCGCCGGGCGCGCAGGGGATGAAGATAGGCGGGGTGTCCGCGAATTTCTCCTCCAGCCGCTTGCCATCGCCCGGCGTGCCGAAAATGTCGATGAACTCGGCCTCGCCGCGATGCGATCCGGGCACGTAACCCATGCAGCCGGTCCGGTCGTCCGCGCCGTCGAACGGGATCCAGACGGTCGCGGTGTCGGTCTCCGCGATCGGCCAATAGGGCTGGTCCTGATGCGCTTCGGTCTCGCGTCCGCCGGCTTCCTTGTAGAGCGCCTGATCGTGCCATAGCCGCACGCGCTTCGCGCCGAGCAGGGCCGCGGTCAGCGCGCCGATCTTCGGATGGAAGGTGAGCGGGCGGATATCGGGAAAATCCTCCCAGACATATTGGCATTGCAGGAAGGATTGTTCGTAAGGGCTTTTTTCGTCGAGCGAGCGGGTATCGCCGGCCTTGCGCGCCGCCACCGCCGCATCGACCGCCGCGCCGTGGCGGGCGAGCTCCTCGGGCGTGAGCACGCCGGGAACATGGACGAAGCCGTCGCGCTGGAATGCCTCGGCATAGCGCGCCAGATCGGCTGCGGTCATGCCCGTTCTCCGTCTTTCAGGATCGCGAATTGCCGGCTGGGCTCGGTCTGGGGCACGCGGCTGCCATCGGGCATCACCGCCTCCGCGCCGTCGGGCGCATATTGCAGGATATAGGCCTTGCGCACGGTGCCGGCGCGCAGGTTCGGGCCGGTGCGATGCGGGGCGAGCGAGGAAAAGACGATCACGTCGCCGCGGTTCGCAGGGGCGGGCACCGCATCGGGCGCATCCTCCAGGCATTTGAGCCCGATCGGCGTCACCCAATGTTCGAGCGTGCCGAGCCGGTGCATGCCCGGGGCGATCCAGGGGCAGCCATTCTCGACATCGACATCGACCAGCGGGATCCAGAAGGTCAGATATTGCTGGGGTTCGACAAAGGTATAGCCATTGTCCTGATGCCAGGGGAATTCCTGCGGCCGGCCCGATTTCTTGTAGACCGACTGGTCCCAGTACAACCGGACATCGTCGCCGATCAGATCATGGCAGATATCGGCGATCGCCGGATGCGCCGCGAAATCGCGCAGAACGTCCGATTTGGCGACGATATGGCCGGTAAAGGTGATCGCATCCGCCGACGAGATCGCGTTACGGCCTTCATTGGCGCGCAATTGCTGCTCATGCGCCTGTTCCAGCGGGTCGATCGCGGTTTCCACCGCATCGAGCTCGGCGGCGGTGAAGACGTCGCGCAGCACGAAAAAGCCCTGGGCGTCGAACTGGTCCTTTTCGGCCGGGCTCAGGCGGCGCAGCCCGGCATCGGACGCTTCCTCCCACGAGAAATCGCGGTTGCGGGGATGGATGCGGTGGGTGGGGAAGGTCATGCGGCCTCGGCGGATTTGCGGCGGACGGGGATCCAGCGATTGACGGGGGCCAGGCTGGCGGCGGCCTCGGCGCTCACGGGGCGGGTGCCGGCGCGGCCATAATGATAGACCATGGCGGCGCGGCGCTCGTCGGCGACATTGTCGGTCGACATGTGCATCAGATAGCTGTGGAAGAAGAGCACGTCGCCCGGCTCCATCAGCGCGGGCTGGCGTGCGCTGTCGTCCTGGTCGACGATCTCGGTATAGGCGCGGTTCGCGGCGGGGCGGCGATCGGGCACATGGTCATGGATCGGCCCGGTGTGCGATCCGGGCAGCACCCACAGGCAGCCATTGTCCAGCGTGGCGCGGCTCAGCGCCAGCCATACGCCGATCTGGGGCTGGCGGTCGAAGCGGAAATAATAGCTGTCCTGGTGCCAGGGTTGGCCGATCACGCCGGGATTCTTGAAGATGAACTGGCTCTGGAAACAATCGATGTCGGGGCCGAGCAGCCCTTCGACGACATCGACGATCGCATCGCTTTCCGCGACCTCGCGCGACAGCCCTTCGGCGTGGCAGTTGAACACCTTGGCGATCCGGTCCTCGGGATTGACCGCGCTGGGGCTCGGCTCCTTCTCCGGGAAGATCGCGTAATTGGGGCCGGCGGCATAGATCGTCTCGCCGGGATGATCCTCGGGCGGGTTGGCGCGGATCCGCGCGATCACTTCGTCCTCGACTGCCTTCACATCGGCCGGGGGAACAAGCCCGCGCAACACGAAGAATCCCTGGTCATTCCAAGCTGCAAGGCGCGTTTCGGCATCCATCGCCCTCTCCTTTACGCCTTTCTATAATATACAATCAGATTCGAAAAGCCAATTTTCGATCAATTTTCGATCAAATGCTAATCATTGACTGAATCTGCTTGTGCGGCCTGGCGGCGCGCGGCGAGTTTTTCGACGATGGCCTCATGGTCGCCGCGGCGGATCGGGTAGAAAAGCATGGCGAGCCCGGCCATGATCATGCCCGCGCCGGGCAGCCAGATCATGATCGCCTTGATGCCCGCCAGCGTTTCGGGCGTCTGCGGGGCGTTGGCGACATAACCGACGGAATCGAGCAGCCAGCCGAACAGGCCCGCGCCGACCCCCAGCGCCACTTTCAGGAAGAACTGGAACAGGCCGAAGATGAAGGATTCGGTGCGCTCGCCCGTCATCCATTCGCCATATTCGACGGTGTCGGGCAGCATCGACCAGAAAGTGAGCGCCAGCCCGAGCGATCCCATGCTGCTGGCGACCAGCCAGATCGTCATCGGCCAGGGCGTGTCGAATTCGTGCGTGGCGAAGATCGCAAGCATGGCGAGATTGAGGATGATCCCGGCGAACCAGGCGTTGCGCTTGCCGATGAACTTGGTGATCCACACCCAGGCCGGGATCGCCACCAGTCCGACCACCGACATGCCGATCAGCGCGGGCCGCGATGCGGCTTCGTTGCCGAGATAATATTTGAAATAATAAAGCACCGACTTGCCGAGCGCGACCGAGCAGACAAAGGCCGAGACGGTGGCGAGGATCAGGATCCAGAAGGCGCGGTTCTTCTTGAGTGAGTGCCAATAGCCGCCAAGGTCGAGTTTGACGTCCATGACGTCGTTTTCGGGCGGTTCGCTGGTGATGCGATAGACCAGGGGATAGATTGCGGTCGCGACCACCGCGAACACTGCCGCCGCCCAGGTGAAGCCCTGGGTCGATCCGCTGCCGCCGAACCAGCCGACCATCGGATAGGTGAAATAGACGATGGTGAGCGCGGCGAGCACGCCGAAGACCATGCGATAACCCGCGATGGTCGAGCGTTCGTCCGAGCTGTCGGTCAGCCGCGCATTGAGCGAGGTATAAGGGATCGTCACCACCGTATAGGCGGTGCGGAAGATGATGTGGGTGGCGAGCATCCACAGGACGAGCCCGGTGCCCTCGAAGGGCGGACGCCAGTAGAGCAGGATGAAGGACAGGCCCAGCGGCACACAGCCGAACAGGATATAGGGGCGATAGCGGCCATAGCGGCTGCGCGTGCGATCGGCGATGCTGCCCATGACCGGATCCTGCAGCGCGTCGACGATGGAGGCGATCATGTAGATGAGGCCGGCGGTCGCGGCGGGAATGCCCACCGCATCGGTGTAGAAGAACAGCAGGAAGATCGAGACGCTCTGCCAATAGAGATTGCTGGCGTAGTCGCCGAGGGTGAAGCCGATCTTCTTCGCGGTGCTCAGGCGATGCGCGGTCATGGTCTGGCCTCTCTCGCGCGGCGCGCGGTCATGATGCGTTCGACGGCGTCGAGCCGCGCGGCGTCGCGGTCGTGCGTGGCCGACGCGCTGCCGTCACGGAACAGCAGCAGTGGATCGCCGGGCCCGGCGCGCGGCCAGGCAGGCAGACCGGAGCCGTCGGGCGTGCCGGTCTTCGCGAAATTGGTCCAGTAATCGCCGATCAGCCGTGCGGTCTCACGGTCGGCGGGGGCGGCATCGGCGGGCAGGGTGCCGAACAGATAGGCAAGTTCGGAAGCGTGATTGGCGCCTTTGCGCGTCGTGCGCTCTGCCTCCGCGACATGATCGAACAGGTAGCGCCAGGTGGGCGCGCCATGCGCATGCATGATCCGTGCGAAGCCGCGCGCCGCCTCTCCGAAGAAATAATCATCGATCAGCGCGGGGGCGGGGGGATCGCCATAGGTGCGGGTCAGATCGGCAAGCTCCGCCGGGGCGATCTGGCCCCGGATCAGCCCCATCAGCGCGGGCGCGAATGCCTCCTGGCTCAGTTCGGTGCCGGTCGAACCGATGATGAAGGGGATGCGCGGTACCTTGCCCGCCGCGAAGCGCGCGACCGGATCGTCGATCACGCTTTGTCCGTCGATGATCGGCCCGTTGAAACGATCCGGCTGGAGATCCCACATGGCGAGCCCGCCCTGGACGACATCGGCGGGGGTCGCGCGCAGCGCGGCCATATCGGCCTTGGGGAAACCGGCCTGCGTTGCAAAGGCGGTGCCGGCTTTCTCGCCTGATATGCGCGTCGGTCGATCGACGGCGAGCCGCGCATAGGGTTCGCGATTGGCGCCCGACTGGACGATCGCCTTGTGGAACAGCCCTTTGGCGAGCAGCGAGGCCATCAGGAAATCGACCGCCGCGCCGCCCGCCGACTCTCCGAAGATCGTGACATTGCCGGGATCGCCGCCAAATGCGCCGATATTGGCCTTCACCCATTTCAGCGCCGCGATCATGTCGAGAAAGGTGAAATTGGCGTGCGGTTTGCCGTTTGCTTCGGCGGTGAGCGCGGGATGGGCGAAGAAACCGAACCGGCCCAGCCGATAGTTGAAGCTGACCAGGATCACGCCGCGCCGCGCCAGATTGGCGCCGTCGAGTATGGGGGATGTGCTCGATCCCGCGACGAATGCGCCGCCATGGATCCAGACCATCACCGGCAGCTTGCGTGCGCCCTTCGGCCGCCAGAGATTGATCGACAGGCAGTTCGTGACCGATATACCAATGGCCGAAATCGCCGTTGAAGCGAAGCTCCGGCAGGCGTTCGACCAGGTCGAGCGTGCGTTTGATATCCTGCGTCATCGTCGCGCGGTGCGTTTCCAGATAGATGGGATGGCTGAGCACCTGGGCGATATCGAGCATCGCCTCCGCCAGGCGCATCATCTCGTCGTCGCTTTCGAAGCCGTCTCCAAGTTGCACCGTCGAACAGTCGCAACCGGCGTCGCGCCAGAACTGCGCCTGTTCGCGCATCTGGCCGACGTCGCGGAAGATGCGCATCAACCCGGTCGGGATCAGCCCCGCATCGATCGCCGCCTGGGGCTCGAGCGTCTGGATCGCTTCATAGCCCGCCGATTTGAGCGCGGCATAGACGGTGGCACGGTCGCCGCGCGGCCCGGTGGACCAGTCGGGCAGTTCGGCGGGCGTCAGGAAGCTGATGCCCGTCAGCAGCCGTGGCGCGCTTGTGCTTCCGTCGTTGGTGTTGCCCGGTTCAGAATGCGACATCGAAGGCGACGCCGATGATCCGGCGGGATTCATAGACGCGATACTGATTGAGCGTGCCGTTGGTGGTGTTGAACGCAAAGGTCCGGAATTTCTCGTCGGTCAGATTCTTGCCGAAGACCGAGACCTTCCAGGCATCGTTGATGTCGCCCAGGCTGATCGCACTGCTCAACAGGCCATAGCCGGGCTCGATCGCGTCGGCGGCGTTGGGAAAGCCGATGACCTGTTTCGAGCGGTAATTATAATTGAGCGTGCCGCTGAGCTTCAGATCCCCGCCGATCGGCTGGGCATAGTCGGCGCCGATGTTGAACGCCCATTTGGGCGCGAACGGCAATGGTGCGCCGGTCAGATCCTGGACGCCGCCGATACAACCCTGCGCGGCGGATTGTCCGCCAGCGCAGGGCGCCCCCGGGAACTTGCCCCATTTGGCATCGGTATAGGCGACGCCGCCGCTCAGGTAGAAATCCCTGTCCTTGATCGGCCGCCAGCTCAGCTCGGCCTCGAAACCTTTGGTCTTGGCGTCGCCATTGGTGAGTGGGAAAGTGAGCGCGATCGGGTCGCGGCTGGCGGTCTGGTAACCCTTGATGTCGGCATAGAAGCCGGTGAGGTTGAGGGTCAGGCCGGCATCGGGGAATGCGGTGCGCAGGCCGAGTTCGTAGCTGGTCGGCCGTTCCGGTCCGACCGGCAGCAGCGCCTGGACCGCGATATTGCTGTCGAAGCCGCCGCCCTTATAGCCGCGCGTGACCGACGCGAAGGCCATGATGTCGGGGGTGAAATGATAGTCGGCGCCCAGCCGCCAGGTCAGCGCATCGTCCTTGCCGCGCACACGCGCGCTGTCGGTCGCCAGCGTGATCGTGTCGGTGCGGCTTTTGCCCACCGTCTGCTTCTCGGTCAGCCAGCGCGCGCCGAACGTCAGTGTGAGCCCTTCGATCGGATGCACGTTCGCCTGGCCGAATGCCGCCATGTTGCGCGTCGCGACGTCGACATAGACTTCGCGGTTGAAGAAGGGGAGGAAGAACAGTGGGGGGAAGAGCTGGCGCGTGAATGAATCCACGGTCTGGCGGAAATAATAGAGGCCGGCGACATAATCGACGACGCCTCCGGTCGGCGATGCGAGCCGCAGTTCCTGCGAGATCTGATCCTGGTCGTGCTTGCCGAAATTGATGTCGAGGAAATTGTCGGTCGAGGAATCCGAGTCGAGCCCGTCGAGCGTTTCGAAGCCGCGCCATGCGCTGATCGAGGTCAGGGTGTGGCCGCCGCCGATCTCGTAATCGAGCTGGAGCGAGGTGCCATAGCTTTTGACATTGGCGAAGACGTCGCCGTTGATCGTCTGGAACTGATTGCCGCGCCCCGGATTCATGCCGAGAATGGCGATTGCCGGTGCTTCGAAGAAAAATGGCGCGGTCGCCGGCGGTCCGGGGGTCGCGAAACGCTGCACCGTCCAGATGCAGCAATTGGCGTCGCTTTTCCAATAGTCGCCGATCAAAGTCGCGCGGAGCTTGTCCGATGGCTGCCATTCGAGCTTGCCGCGAAAACCATATTCGTCGCGATTGTTGAAGCGGCGCCCGTCGGGAAGATTCTTGATATAGCCGTCGCGAACGCTGCGCCGGCCGGAGATCGAAAAGCGCAGCGTGTCGGAGAGCGGCCCCGACAGATAGCCATAGGCGTGGATGTCGTCATTGGGCCGGGCGGCGCTGATCCCCGCACGGAATTCGAGTTTATCCGACGGCCGGCGCGTGACGATGTTGATCACCCCGGCGCTGGCATTCTTGCCGAACAGGGTGCTTTGCGGGCCGCGCAGCACTTCGATGCGGGCGATGTCGGGCAGGTCGACCAGGGTCGCTCCGCTCTGGCCCATCACCACGCCGTCGATGACATAGGCCATGCTCGGCTCGATCGTTTCCGACGAGAAGGTGTTGGTTCCGATGCCGCGGATGAAGAAGCCGAAATTGCGCGGGCCGGACTGGGCGGGTGAGACCAGGCCGGGAACGACATATTGCAGGTCGGTCGCGGCGTTGAGCTGAAGCTTGTCGAGCGTTTCGCCGCCGACGACGGCGATCGAGATCGGCACGTCCTGCAGCGCTTCCTCGCGTTTCTGCGCGGTGACGATGATCTCGCCGGTGCGCGCTGCATCCTCGTCGCCGGTCTGCTGCGCATAGGCCGGAATCGCGAAACCGCCGCCGGCGCCGATGACCGAGAGCGAAAGAGCCAGCGCCCCGAAGGCACGTCCACTGCACCGTCCCATGATCCCTCCTAATGCTCGCCAACTCTATATCGATTGGTCGAATGTGCATAAATTCTATCTAATTCTTGATTATGTCAACGGGTTCGATTTAGTCTTGGCGCAAATATGAGGGTCGCCTTCGTCATGAAGCCCCTCCGGTGAGAGGAAGATGATGGAATCTGGGGCGATCGAGCGATTCAGGCGGGATGGTTTCCTGGTCATTCCGCAACTGACCGACGCCGGCACGGTCACCGCGTTGGGCGCAATCTACGACGATATGCTGGCGGGCAGGATCGACGTTTCGGCCACGGACAATCCGCTGGGGCGAATCACCCGGCAGATCATGCTGCCATCGGCCTATCACCCGATCTTCCGTGACAATCCGGCGCTCGACGCGGCCCGCGAGATCGCAAAGGGCCTGTTGGGCGTCGACGCGCCGGTGCCGATCTTCGACATGCTGATCTACAAGGAGCCGGGGCAGGCGGCGACGACGCCCTGGCATCAGGATTTTTCCTATTCGCAAATGCCCTTCGCGCCCGCGGGATCGGCCATTCCGGCCGATCAGGTCGTGCAATTCTGGCTCGCGCTCGACGATGTCGATGAGGAGAATGGCTGCATGCATTTCGTGCCCGGCGCGCACCAGGCGCCGATGCTCGAACATCATATCGCGGCGGGCGATGCGGATTACAGCCAGCGGCTGCTGGCGATCCGTGACGAGAGCCAGCTCGATCTGGCCAGTGCTGTCGCCTGTCCGCTGCGCGCGGGCGGCGCCACCGTCCATAATTACGGCACGCCGCACTTCACCTCGGGCAATCGCACGACCGATCGCCGCCGCCGCGCCTATATCTTCAACTTCGCCAATCCGGCGTTCCGCAAATGAGCGCAGCATTTCCCGCGGGGTTCCGCTGGGGCAGCGCAACCGCGGCGCATCAGGTGGAGGGCGGCAATTTCAATTCGGATTGCTGGGCGCTCGAACATGCGTCGCCATCGCTGTTCGCCGAACCTTCGGGCGACGCGGTGGATCATTATCATCGCTTCGCCGACGATATCGCGATCGTCGCGTCGCTCGGGCTCGACACCTATCGTTTCTCGATCGAATGGGCGCGGATCGAGCCGGAGCCGGGCATTTTCTCCAACGCGGCGCTCGATCATTACCGGCGCTGCATCGAAACATGCCTGGCGCATGGCGTCGCGCCGGCGATCACCTTCCATCATTTCACCCAGCCGCGCTGGCTGGCGCGGCTCGGCGGTTTCGGCGCGCGCGATTTCCCCGCGCGCTTCGGCGATTATTGCGATCGCGCGGCCCGCGCGCTCGACGGCATGGCGCTGGCCTTCACGATCAACGAACTCAACCTGCCGATCATGGCCGGCCGTTATTTCCAGAGCCGCGTGACGCCCGCGCAGCGCGCGGCGGCGGAACAGGCGCTGGGCGCGCCGCTATCGGCCTTTTTCCTGTTCGCCGACGATGCGGCGATCCTCGACAATGGCCGCGCGGCCCATGCCGCCGGGCGCGATGCGATCAAGGCGTCGCGCCCCGAGGTCCCGGTCGGGATGACGCTAGCCATTTCCGAGGAAACCGCCGAACCGGGCGGCGAAGCCTATCGCAACGCGCGATACGCCTATTTCTACGCGCCGTTCCTCGATGCCGCGGCGCATGACGATTTTGTCGGCATCCAGACCTATTCGCGGACCGTATCGCGTGCCGATGGCAGTATCGGGGTGCCGGCGGGCGCCACGCTGACCTCGATGGGCTGGGAGGATCGACCCGAAGCGCTGGGCGCGGTGTGCCGCTGGGTTTCCAGCCGCTGGTCGGTGCCGATGATCGTCACCGAAAACGGCTATGCCGGCGACGATGATGCGCGACGCGCCGTCTTTATCGACATCGCCATCGCCGGGCTGGCCGACGCGATCGCCGATGGTGCGGATGTGCGCGGCTATTTCTACTGGTCGCTGCTCGACAATTTCGAATGGCTGTTCGGTTATCGCCAGCGTTTCGGCGTGGTCGATGTCGACCGCGCCACCCAGGTCAGGACGATCAAGCCATCGGCCGCCGCGCTGCGCCGTGCCCGGGAACGAGGCGTTCGACCATAGCCTTTGTCGACACTCGTATGATCGCATCGGAGCGTCTATGTCAGGGCGTGATCGATGGAGCGATGATGGCCACTCAAGGCGAACTTGCCGCACAATTCCTGAAGCTGCGGTGCCGGGATACGGTGTCGGAGGATGAGGAGCGCGTGCTGGAGCGGGCCTGTGCCGGCTTTCGCGATGTGCGCGCGAAGGAGATATTGGTGCATGAGCGCCAGCCCCAGACACAGAGTCATTTGCTGCTCGACGGAATCGTCGCACGGCAGATCACGCTGTCCGACGGGCGCCGCCAGATCGTCGCGCTTCATGTCCCGGGCGATTTCGTCGATCTGCACAGCTTCCTCGTTCAACGGCTCGAACATGACGTGGTGGCGCTGACCCCGGCGCGCATCGCGATGTTCCCGCATGTCGGGCTGCGCGCGATTACCGAGACGCAGCCCCATCTTGGGCGGATGCTGTGGCTCAGCACCTTGCTCGACGCCGCGCTCCATCGCGAATGGGTGCTGACGGTCGGCAGGCGGACCGCGAAGGAACGTGTCGCCCATCTGCTGTGCGAACTTCATGCGCGGATGAAGGTGGTGGAGCGTACCAGCGGCAACAGCTATTCGCTGCCGCTCAGCCAGGTCGATATCGCCGATGCCTGTGGACTCACATCCGTCCATGTGAATCGCGTGCTGCGGCAGTTGCGCGAGGCGAAGCTGGCGCGATTCAAGGCGAAGACGGTCGAGATCCTCGATCCGGACGGGCTTGCCGCCGCGGCTGACTTCGATCCCTTCTATCTCCATCTCGGCGGCTTTCCCCGCTGACGGAACTCGTTGTTCCGCCGAGGGGTTTCCTCCTTTAGGGGATATAGGGAGCACGGCCGGAATGCATAGCAACACGCCATTCGACACTCCCGGCATTGTGACCGTGGAAGGTGGCGAAGTCATGATCGACGGCCCCGATGGGGTCGCGCTGTCGCT
>JASBTC010000233.1 GCA_030148625.1 Sphingobium sp.
GCCTGTGGCTGAAGAGCCCGCAGCCGAAGAAGCTGCGGTCGAGCAGGCCGAGACCGTCGAAGTCGTGGCGGAGGCCGTCGAGGCCGCCACCGAAGAGCCCACCCCCGAGGCCGAAGCGGTCGTCGAGGCGGTTGCCGAGGAGGCTCCGGCCGCCGAAGCAGCGCCTGTCGCCGAGGAAGCCCCTGCCGCCGAGGAAGCTCCGGTTGCTGAGGAAGCGCCCGCCGCCGAGGCAGAAGCTCCGGCTGCCGAAGCAGCCACTGAGGAAAAGGCCGAGGGCTGACCCTTGACCGATCGCACCGTCACGCTGGCCGTCATCATCGGCGCGCATGGCGTGACGGGCGAGGTGCGCCTGAAGCTGTTCACCGACGATGTGAATGGGCTGAAAGCGCATAAGAGCTTCAGCAATGGCGCTCTGACCCTGAAAAGCGTGCGCGATGGCCCTA
Organism: Sphingobium sp.; assembly: GCA_030148625.1. The sequence continues at coordinate 444 of JASBTC010000233.1, forward strand.
AGGGTGCCATCGCCCGCTTCGCCGAAATCCCCGACAGGACCGCCGCGGAGAAGTGCCGGGGTACCGAGCTTTCGGTTCCGCGCGACGCATTGCCGCCGCTCGGGGAGGGCGAATATTATCATGCCGATCTGATCGGCCGGCCTGCCGTCTCGACCAATGGCGAGGCGCTGGGCGCCGTCGTCGCCGTCGAGAATTTCGGCGCGGGCGACATTCTCGAGATCGAACGGCCGACCGGCAAGCGCTTCATGGTACCGATGAATGCTCAGGCCGTGCCCGAATGGGGCGAGCAGGTCGTGATCGACGCGGAATTCGCGGCTGCCGACTGACGCGGCGTTTGGCGTCTCCGCCAGGCTTTCACGCATATTTCCGGATAAAGTTGTAAGGAATCCTCTTCCGTCGTCATCATGCCATGGAGGAAAGCTCCACGGGATGACGATGTCGGGCGATATGCACCTTGTAGCGATCATGCGCCTGGCGGTCCGTACCGCGACCATGACCGGGAAGGTGAAGCCTTGAACGCCGCCACGCCGCCATTGCAAGCCGCGGATGCAAAGGTGGTTGCCGATCTTTCCGCGCGCTATGCCGATGCGATCCGGCGATATTTTTCCCGGCGGCTGGCGGGGGCGGGCGATGTCGAGGATCTGACCCAAGAGGTTTTCCTGCGCCTGCTGCGACGCGCCCGGCTGGGCGATATCGACAATGTCGAAGGCTATATCTTCCAGATCGCCGCCAATCTGTTGCGCGAACGCGGGCGGCATCGGATCCGGCGCAGGCTGGATGTGGAACATCCATATGATGACGATTATGCCGATACGCATGACGAATTGTCGCCCGAACGGATCCTGCTCGGCAAAGAGGCCTATCGTCTGATGGTGCAGGCGTTGCAGGAATTGCCCGAACGCGTGCGGACCGTGTTTGTCCTCAATCGTTTTGAGGAACTGACGGGCGTACAGATCGCGCAGCGCCTGGGTGTCGCGGTCAGCACCGTCGAGAAGGACATGATGCGGGCGATCGCCTATCTGCGGACGCGCCTGCAATGATGCGGACATGTCTGCAATGATCCGGCCAGGACGGACCGGCGCCGATAACGGCATGTCGCGCGAGGACGATTCCGCCCTTTACTGGCTTGCGCGCCATCGGCTGAAGCTGATGACGAAGCGGGACGAAGCATCCTTCGAGGCCTGGATGCGCGACCCGGCCAATGCGCTCGCCTATCGGGACGCGGAGGCCGGGGTGGAGGATTTCGGTGCGATCGCATCGGATGAGGATGTTCGCACTATGCGGAAAGCGGCCCTGGCCATGGGACCGGCGCCCAGGCGGATTTCCGTGCCGCTGCGTCTGGTCGCCGCTTCGGCGGCGATCGCCATGGGCGCGGGCATCTGGTTCACCATTGCCCGCCCGGCGGGCGACATATCCCCGCTGGCTACGATCGTTGCAGGGAGGGATCAGTCGCCTGCCGACGCGGCAGCGCGGCGTTATGTCACCAAAATAGGGGAACGGTCGCGATTCACACTCGATGACGGGTCGATCGTGTCGCTCAACACCAACAGCGTCCTGGAGGTCGCTTTCACGCCCGGCCGGCGCGATGTGCGTCTGCTCCAGGGCGAGGGTCTGTTTCAGGTCGCCAAGAACAAGGACCGTCCGTTCGTCGTGACTGCGGGCGGCTTGCGGACCACAGCGGTTGGAACCGCCTTCGACGTTCGTGTGGATCGGGGCCGGGTGCGTATCGTCCTGACCGCCGGCCGGGTGGTCGTCGATTCGGTGCGTGCGGCCGGTGCGCCGGGAAATCTGCCGGCGATGGATCCCATCAGCCTTCAGCCGGGCGAACAGCTTGCCACCGACGAGACTCATGCCGTGGTGGTCAGCGCGGCCGATGTCGAGCAGGCGACCAGTTGGCGGCAGGGCCAACTCATCTTCCGCGACGAACCACTGGCCTCGGCGCTGGCGGAGATGAACCGCTATACGCGCGACCAGATCATCGTCGAGGATCCAAAGATCGCGAACCTGCGGGTCAGCGGAGTCTTCAGCACCGCGCGGCCGGAAAATTTCCTTGCCGCTATGACCGCATTCTATCCGCTGGAGGTTCGTCGCCCCGCGCAAGGCGCGGTGATTCTGGACTGGAGCGGGGCCAAATCGGACCAATGAGAAAAAATTCTCCGAACTCGGGAGGGATTTTCTGATTGCGTCATCTTTCTCCTCCGAGGCCGCGGAACTGCGGTGATCGCGCCGTCAATGGCGCAGGGGAGGCTTTTTATGTTTTCAGGCGGATTTGGCGGCGTGCGATCATGGGCTCTTGTCGGGACGGCCCTGGTCCTGACGGCTTCGCCGGCGGCGGCACAGACCATGCGGAGCTTCAACATCCCGCGTCAGGATCTCTCCAGCGCGCTGGAGCTGTTCGGCAAGCAGAGCGGCGCCGAAATCGTCTTCGATGCGAATGACGTGCGCAATCGGCTGTCCGGGCCGCTGCGCGGCAATGTCGAGCCTGTGCAGGCGCTCGAGAGGATCCTGCTCGGAACCGGCCTGACCTTCCAGCGGGTCAATGCCAGCACCTTTGTGGTGAAGCGGAGCGGCGGCGCGCGCAGCGGCCCGACCAGCGCCGCCGTGGAGACGATCGAAACCGACCCCGAAGACTATCCGGAGATCGTGGTGACGGGGCAGAAGCGCCTCGAGCGGGCACAGGATGTGCCGATCTCGATCAGCGTCGTCGGCACCCGGCAGCTCGAACGCCTGCATGCCAGCAGCCTGCATGACTATGCAGCCTATGTGCCCGGCCTGATCGTCGAGAGCGGCGGGTCCGCCGGCCAGGCATCGATCACGATGCGCGGGCTGAATGCGCGCGGCGATACCACGATGGTCGCGACCTATATCGACGAGGCGCCGCTGGGATCGAGCAACGGCTATTCGGCGGAGGCCGCGACGTCGTTCGACATGATGCCCTATGATCTGGAGCGGGTCGAAGTCCTGCGCGGTCCCCAGGGCACGCTCTACGGCGCGAACAGCATGGGCGGCCTGCTCAAATATGTGACGCGCGGCCCCGATCTGAACGATTTCGAGATGCGCGTGGGCGGCGAGGGCTTCGCGACAAAGGGCGCTTCGGATCCGGGCTATGCCGGCCGGGTCAGCCTGAACGTGCCGATCGTTGCGGGCGAACTTGCCGTGCGGGCGAGTCTGTTCCGCCAGGATACGCCCGGCTTCATCGACAATTATGTCACCGGTCGGAAAGACCAGAACACGTTGTTGCAGCAGGGCGGGCGGATCGCGTTGCTCTGGAAACCCAGCGACCAGCTTTCGATCAAGCTGACCGCGATCACGCAGCGCATCACGTCCGACGACAATGCGATCGTGGCACGCGACACGGACGGGGCCGTCGCGCTGGGGCCGCTCGGCGGTGATCTGACCAACGGAAATCTTCTGCGCGAGCCGTTCAGAAAAAAAGTGCATTTCCTGGCTTCGACGGTGACCTGGAAACTGGGCTGGGCCGAATTCACCTCGGCGACCAGCTATTCGCGATCCAGCCTGCTGGGCGTGCAGGATTTTTCGGCGATCTTCGGCGCTGCGCTTCCGGAGCCGGGGCTGTCGGGGCTGGAATCGCGTGCCCGGCTCAGTCGCTTCACCCAGGAATTGCGACTGGCCTCGTCGCCGGGGCGGTTGCAATGGATGCTCGGCCTCTATTTCAACGACGAGCAGACCAAGGCGAGTCAGCTTCTCACCGCCAAGGATATCGTCACCGGTGCCGGCGTACCGGGGTTCGATCCGATCATGTCGGCCGATCTCGACAGTGGCTATCGCGAGATCGCGGCCTTCGCCAACGCGACCGTCAAACTGTCCGAGGCATTCGACATCACCGGCGGACTGCGCTGGGCGCGCAATACGCAATCGCTGCACCAGAATACTGCCCGCAACCTGCTGGATCCGCTTGCGGAGGGGGCAGCGCATGGCCGTTCGCGGGACGATGTGGTGACCTATGCGATCAGCCCGCAATATCGCCTGAGCCGGAACGTGATGTTCTATGCGCGCGTGGCCAGCGGCTATCGGCCGGGCGGGCCGAACCCGATCCTGCCCGGCGTGCCGCGACAGGTGGATGCCGACACCATCGTCAATTATGAAGCCGGCTTCAAAGGCGATCTGTTCGATCGCCTCCTCCATGTCGACGTCTCGGTCTATCGCATCGACTGGAAGAACATCCAGGTCGAGACGACGACCGAGCAGAATCTCAGCTATGGCGCCAATGGCGGCACGGCCCGCAGCCAGGGCGTCGAACTTGCCGCGCTGCTTCAGCCGGCCAAGGGCCTGACGCTCGGTTTCAACACTGCCTATACCGACGCCTTTCTCACCGAAGCGGTGCCGGACGAGGGCTGGGCGAACGGCGCGCGCCTGCCGGCGGCGCCGCGCTGGACGCGGTCGCTGACCGCGAGCTACGGTTTCGCGATCGGCGGAGAGTGGCGTGCGGACCTCGGTGCCGGCTATCGCTATATCGGCAAGCGACGGAACAGCGTCGAGGGAACGGAAAACGGTCTGATCCTGCCGGCCTATGACGCGATCGACCTGCAGGCGAGCATTTCCAGCGGCCGCTGGAACTTCGGCCTTTACGTCCGGAACCTCACGGATCGCAGGGCCTATACCAACAGTGCCCTGATCTCGACCTTCCGTAACTATGTTTCGTCCGTCGTGCTGCAGCCGCGGACCATCGGGTTGAGCCTCGATGCCACTTTCTGAAATCGGGAGAAGGACCGTGAAGGGTTCCGCAAGGACAATCCTGCTGGGCGTGCTGGCGAGCCTGTTGATGGGAACCGGTGCGTTGCTGATCGCCGCCCGGCCGGAACCGATCCCGTTGGTCGCATCGGCGCCGGCCGCTCCCTCGGCCGGGGCCGAGCCCGAAATCGCGATGCTCGAACCGTTCATCGACGGACTGATGAAGTCGGAAATGGATCATGGAAAGATCCCCGGCGGCGTCATCTCGATCGTGAAGGACGGCAAGCTCCTGTTCGCCAAGGGCTATGGCTTCTCCGATATCGAGCGCGGCGCACCGGTCGATCCCGAAAAGCACCTGTTCCGCATCGCGTCGACCACGAAACTCTTCACTTGGACGGCGGTGATGCAGCTTGTCGAGCAGGGCAGGCTCGACCTCGATGCCGACATCAACACCTATCTCCGGACCTTCAAGATTCCGGCAACCTACAAGCAGCCGATCACGCTGCGCCATTTGATGACGCATACGGCCGGCTTCGAAGAAGGGGGCGTCGGCTATGGCATCACCACCGATCTGAAGGGCGCGCCGTCGATCGCACAGAAACTGGCCGCGCATATCCCGGCCCGTGTCAGCCCGCCCGGCACGATGCCGTCCTATTCCAACTATGGCGCGGCGCTTGCCGGACTGATCGTCGAACAGGTCAGCGGCATCCCCTATGAAGACTATGTCGAACAGCGCATCTTCGCGCCGCTCGGCATGCGCTACGCCACGGTTCACGAACCGGTGCCGGCCGCGCTCGCGCCGTTCAAGGTGGTGGGCTATGCCCGCGAGGGCGGTGGTTTCGTGCGCAAGCCGGCCACCTATGAAGGCGGTTTCCGCCCGGCAGGATCGGGATCTGTCTCTGCGATCGACATGACCCATTTCATGATCGCGGCGTTGCAGGGCGGCCAGTATGAAGGCAAATCCATTCTGACGCCTACGAGCATGCAGCGCATGCAGAGCCCCTCCTTCACGCTCGATCCGCGACTGCCCCCGATCGGACTGGGCTATTATGGGCAGAATATCGGTGGCGAGCGCGCCTGGGCGCATGGTGGTTCTGATCCGCTGTTCAACACCGAAATGTATCTGTTCCCAGCGCGACAGCTTGGCGTCTTCATCTCGTTCAGCGGCGGGCAGGGTGATGTTGCCGCCGAAAATCTGGCCAAGGCGCTGATCGCCCGGCTTTATCCCAAGCCGCAAACAGCACCGAACGCCATGGCGACGGGCTCGCTCGAGAAATATGCGGGCAGCTATGAATTCACGCGACGCAATCACAGCGATATCGACAAAGTCTACGGCCTGTTGTCGCAACTGTCCGTCTCGGTCTCGGACAACCGGCTGAGCATGGGATCGGGTGACGAGGAGGTGCAGTTGGCGCCGATCGCGCCCAATCTGTTCCAGGAAGTCGGCGGAACCCGGCAAATCGCCTTTCGCACCAACGCCGCCGGCGACGTCACCCACATGTTCCTCGATTTCCTGTCGTTCGCGCCGCTCGAACGCGTCCCGTTCTTCGACAGGAACGGTTTCTGGTATCCCGTGCTTGGCCTGTCGCTCGCGCTGTTCGTCTCAGTGATCCTCGGTCTCTTCTATCGGGCACGCCTGATCGCCGCGATGACGCGGCCGGAGCGGCGAGCGGTGTGGCTGTCGGCGGCGGTCGCGATCTGGGGGACGCTCAGCGTCGTCGTCCTCGCCTTCCTGCTGGTCGCGACCGATCTGGTCGAGCGGCTCAGCCAGGTCCCGACCTCGTGGACGGTCGCGCTGGCGATGCCGATCCTTTTCATCGGCCTGACCGCAGTGTTCCTGCTGACCCTGCTGAAGGCGTGGGCCGGGAGATACTGGAACCTTCGCAGCCGCCTCTATCACACAGCAGTGGGCGTGGCCGCGATCATGCTGACGCTATTCTTCCTGAAATGGAATCTGGTCGGCTGGAATTTTGGATGAACGGGATCGTGCAATGAATTCTTATCGCTCCGTTTCACGCACTCTGGCCATCGCTGGGCTGCTGCTGTCGAGTAGTTGGGGGATGTCCCCCGCCATGGCCGCCGATCCCACGTCGGACATCGACCGCCTGTTCGCGAACTGGAAGTCCGGCACGCCCGGCTGCGCCATCGGCGTCGGCCAAAAGGGGCAGCCCGACATGGTACGCGCCTATGGTGACGCCGATCTCGAACATGGCATCGCGATCGACGCGGAGACCGTGATCGAGGCGGGATCTTCGTCGAAGCAGTTCACTGCCGCGGCAGTGTTGCGCCTGGCCGAGCGCGGCCAGGTCGCGCTGACCGACGATGTCCGGAAATATCTGCCGGAACTGCCCGATTATGGCCATGTCATCACGATCGATCACATGCTTCATCACACCAGCGGGCTGCGCGACTGGGGCGGGGTGCAGATCATCGCGGGCTGGCCGCGCACGACGCGCATCTACACGATGGACGATGTCCTGCGCATCGCGGCGCGGCAAAAGTCGCTTAATTTCGTGCCTGGTACGCATTATTCCTACACCAACACCGGCTACAATCTGCTGGCGTTGATCGTCGAGCGGGTGAGCGGCAAGTCGCTCGCCGATTATAGCCGGGCCGAATTCTTCGAACCGCTCGGCATGACCCACACGCAGTGGCGCGACGATTTCCGGCGGATCGTGAAGAACCGGGCGGTCGCCTATGTCAAATCGCCCGATGGCTATGTGCAGCGCATGCCGTTCGAAAATGCCTATGGAAATGGCGGATTGCTGACGACGGCGGGTGATCTGCTGCGATGGAATGCGGCGCTGGCCGACGGCCGGCTGGGGGCGTTCGTCACCAAGGGACTGGAGACGCGCGCGGTCCTCAGTTCGGGGCATGAGGTCAATTATGCCAGGGGCCTGATCGTCAGCGATTATCGCGGATATCGGGAAGTCGCGCACCCGGGGGCCACGGCAGGCTATACGGCATGGCTCGGCCGTTATCCTCAGACCGGGCTGTCGATTGCCGTGCTCTGCAACGCCGCCAACATCGATGCTGGCAGTCTCGCGCACGAAACCGCAAATCTGCTCCTGCCGCCAATTTCTTCGCGGGCGGCACCGAACGGAAAACGAACGGTCCGCACAATCGCTCCTGGTGGCCTGTTCGTCGAAGAATCGACGGGAATGCCACTGACGTTGAAAGGCGAGGCGGGCAAACTGACCTTGGCCGGTCAGGTCGAATTGGCGTCGGTTTCGGAGACCGAATATCGCACCGAGGGGATCGTGCTGCGCTTCGAAGGGCGCGACCGTTTTGCGCTGCAGGACGAGTTCGGCGCGATCTCGCGTTACCGGAGCGTGCCAGGGTTTGTGCCGACCGCCGGAGAGCTGGAAAAGTTCGTCGGCGATTATGCCAGCGATGAAGCGGAGGCGGCTTATGTCGTTGCGCTTCGTGATGGCCAGCTGACCATGGCATTGCGCGGACGGCCCGACGAGGCGTTCCCGCTGGCTGCTGCCTATCGTGACGCCTTCACGATCGGCGACACGCTGGTCCGCTTTCGTCGCGACGGCAATGGCGGGGTGTCCGAACTCTCGGTCGGCAACGAGAGGGTATGGGATCTGCGCTTCACGCGGAGTCCAGGGCACCGCTGAACGCCCGTCGACCTTCCTCATGATTTCAGGACACGCACCGCATCGTCGGTGCGCAGGAGACGCATATGAAACGACGCTGGACATTTGCCTGGTCGCTGGCCGCTGCATCGATCGCCATCGCATCCGCGCCGGTCGGCGCGCAGGTTGCCGACAGTTCGAAGTCCGTGCCCGTCGATCCCAAGAGCGTCGATGCGCTCGTCGACGCCGCGATGCGGGCCTTCGGAACGCCGGGCGTGTCGGTCGGAATCGTCAAGGATGGCGAGCTCGTCTTTGCCAGGGGTTATGGCGTCGGCGACATCGGCAACCGGACGCCGGTCACGCCCGAAACGATCTTCGCCATCGGCTCGAACACCAAGGCGTTCACCGCCGCGGCACTTGCCCTGCTGGTCGACGAAGGCAAGATCGGCTGGGACGACAAGGTGATCGATCATCTGCCGGAGTTCCGGATGTACGATCCCTATGTCACCCGCGAATTCACGATCCGCGATCTGTTGACGCATCGCAGCGGACTGCCGTCCTATGCCGGGGATCTGCTGTTCGTACCCGCCACCGACTTCACGCGCGAAGACGTCATCCGGACGCTGCGCTTTCTGAAGCCGTCGTCCAGTTTCCGATCGCGCTATGCCTATGACAATCTTCTCTACGTCGTCGCGGGGCAGATCATTCCGGCGGTGACGGGGCAGAGCTGGGAGGATTTCGTCGAGACCCGGCTGCTCCGCCGGCTCGGCATGGCGCCCTGCGCGGTCAATCGCAGCCGGCTGGAGGGCGGGGCCAGTGCCGCCGCGCCGCATTCTATGGTGGGAAGCGCGCTGCAGAAAGTGACGCCCGACGATCTCGAAATGGTGGGGCCGGCGGGCTCCATCCAGTGCAATATTCCGGGCATGGCGAAATGGATGAACATGCTGCTCGCCGATGGCGGCGATGCCGCCGGAAAGCCGCTGCTCAGCAAGACGCAGAGCCTGGAACTCTGGACGCCGCAGACATTGCTGCCGGTCGATCGCGAGGGGCTGGCGGCGGCGGCCGGCATGCGGTTCCAATCCTATGGCCTGGGATGGAGCGTCGCCGACATGCGCGGGCAGACGCTGGTCTATCATGACGGCGAAGTCGGCGGCATGAGTTCGATGGTCGCGCTGCTGCCCGAATCCCGCTTCGGCGTGGTCGTCCTCGCCAACCAGCAGCATCAGGCGACCAAGATCGCGATCACGCTCCAGATCGTCGAGACCTTCCTGGGTGGGGACGGCCAGGATTGGGTGAAATTGCTGAAAGAGGCGACCGATCAGGAGGATGATCAGGTGCGCAAGATCGCGGCGCAGGTCGAAACCACGCTGAGCGGCAAGACGACCGGTCCGGCTCTGCCGCTTTCGGCCTATGCGGGCACCTATGCCGATGCGTGGCGCGGCGACGTCTCGGTACGCCTGGGCAAGGATGGGCTGGTGATGCGCTTCAGCCGCACCAAGGGTCTCGAAGGGCGGCTTTATCCCTATAGCGGCGACGTGTTCGTGGTGAAGTGGAACGACCGCAGCCTGAACGCCGACGCCTTTGTCCGCTTCTCGCAGGATTTCGGGCGCCAGGTCGAAGGGTTCACGATGAAGGCGGTGTCGCCGACCACCGATCCGAGCTTCGATTTCCGCGACCTCAGCTTCAAGAAGCGGAAGGGCTGAGCGAAACGCTTCCACCTCAAACGATCTCGCTTTAGACCATGATCACGTAAGATTGATTCAATCTGGAGTGTGAATCATGGTCTCAACCATATGAGTAGAGCCTGATTGGCTTCGCCGAACTGACGTTTCACGCCATCGGCGGAAGCGCGTAGCGCTTCCACCTCAAGCGATCAGGCTCTAGAGCCTTCCGTTCGGCATCGAAGGGCGGAGGATGGCATGGGTTCGAGATTGGGTATCCTGGCGGCGGTATCGTTGCTGTCGATTGCGTGCCCCGTATCGGCGCAGACCGTCACCCAGCCCGCCTCGGCACCCGATATCGAGCGGATCGTGCCGGAGGTTGACGCGATCTTCGCGAAGTTCCAGGCCGAGGCGCATGTGCCGGGCATGGTCTATGGCATCGTCCGCGATGGCCGGCTGGTCTATGTGAAGGGGATCGGCGTCCAGGAACTGACCGCGAAACGCGGTGTCACCGCCGACAGCCTGTTCCGCATCGCATCGATGACCAAGGCGTTCACCGCGCTTTCGATCCTGTCGCTGCGCGATGCCGGCAAATTGTCGCTCGACGATCTCGCCGAGAAATATGTGCCCGAGATGCGCGGCTGGACCTATCCGACCAAGGATTCGCCGCGGATCCGCGTGCGCGACCTGCTGCATCACGTCGGCGGGCTCGTGACCGACGATCCCTGGGGCGATCGCCAGCAGGTCCTGCCGCACGATGATTTCGCCGCGATGATCAAGGCGGGAGTGCCGTTCAGCCGTGCCCCGCAGATGCAGCACGAATATTCGAACTATGGCTATGCGCTGCTCGGGCGGATCGTCGCCAGCGCATCGGGCATGCCCTATCGCACCTATGTCGAGCGCACGATCCTGAAGCCGCTGGGCATGAACTCGAGTGGCTTCCAGGTGACCGACGCACCCATCGAACGCCGCGCGATCGGCTATCGCTGGGAGAATGAGGCCTGGTCCGAAGAACCGACAATGAAGGACGGCGCCTTCAACGCAATGGGCGGGCTTCAGGTCAGCGCCAATGATTATGCCAAATGGGTGGCCTTCCTGCTCTCGGCCTGGCCGCCGCGCGACGATGCCGATAATGGCCCGGTCAAGCGTTCCACCGTGCGTGAGATCGCGCAAGGGCTCAATTTCGTGTCGGTCCAGCGTCGCATCGGTTCGAGTGGCGCCGAGGCGTGCATGGAAGCGACCGGCTATGGCATGGGCTGGCGCGTGGCGCAGGATTGCGACCTGGGTCTCACCATGGCGCATGGCGGCGGCTATCCCGGCTATGGATCGCATGTGATGCTGATGCCCGAATATGGCGTCGGCATCTTTGCGCTGGCGAACCGCACCTATGCCGGCCCCTCGGGACCCGCCTGGGATGCGGCGGTGACGATGCTCAAGGCCGGATCGCTCGAACGGCGCGAAACGCCTGTGGCGCCGGCGCTGGCGAGCCTGTTCGAAGCCTCGCGCGCGGCCTATGCGGCGGGCGATCTGGCGCCGCTCCAGGGTAAGCTCGCGATGAACTTCCTGCTCGATCGCTCGGCCGAGAATTGGCGGCTCGTCTTTGCCGATCTCAAGAAGCAGGTCGGCGCATGTGCAACGGCCCAGCCGCTGACGCCGACCGGTGCGATGTCCGCGACATTTCGCCTCGATTGCGAGCGCGGCAAGCTCGAAGGCACGCTGCTGCTCGCGCCGACCGCGCCGCTCACCGTCCAGGCGCTGCGCTACCGGGTCGTGCCGCAATAATGGGTTTCGCCTGCCAGATACTGACGCTTTATCCCGAGATGTTCCCCGGGCCGCTTGGCATGTCGATTGCCGGGCGTGCGCTCGCCGAGGGCAAATGGTCGTGCGACACCGTCCAGATCCGCGATTTCGCGACCGACAAGCATCGCTCGGTCGACGATACGCCGGCCGGCGGCGGGGCGGGCATGGTGTTGAAGCCCGATGTGCTGGCCGCGGCGGTCGATCACGCACTGGTGCTCCAGCCCGGCGCGCCCGTGCTGGCGATGACGCCGCGCGGACGGCCGCTGACCCAGGATCGGGTGCGCACGCTGGCGGCGGGGCCGGGTGTCACCATATTGTGCGGGCGGTTCGAGGGTTTCGACGAGCGCATTTTCGAAGCGCGGCCGATC
>JASBTC010000238.1 GCA_030148625.1 Sphingobium sp.
TGTGCAGGCGTCATGCTCCTCAACCGCGACGGCAAGGTGTTCGTCGGCCAGCGCATCGATAACAGCCTGGAGGCCTGGCAGATGCCACAGGGTGGGATCGACGAAGGTGAAGATGCGGAAGCGGCGGCAATCCGCGAGGTCGGCGAGGAAACCGGTATCGCCCCCGATCTGGTCGAGATCGTCGCGCGATCGGCTGAGGATCTGTTCTACGACCTACCCCCCGACCTGATCGGCAAGGTGTGGAAAGGCCGGTATCGCGGGCAGCGCCAGGCCTGGTTCCTCATGCGCTTCCTCGGCGAGGATGCGGATATCGACATCGCGACCGAGCATCCCGAATTCCGCGCCTGGACATGGGCCGACCCGGACGATCTGCCGATACTGATCGTGCCCTTCAAGCGCGCGTTGTATGAAGCGGTGGTCGCGCTGTTCGCGCCGCATCTCAAGGCCCTCTGATCCCCTCTGTGCGGCGGAACCGTTGTGATGGATCGGCGGTTGTGTCATCCGAGCGTCCTGGCCGCAATTTTCGAAAGGCGGAATCATCGCCGACTTCAACGAAGCCCATCGCGACGCCCTGTTCGTCGAATATGACGTTCTGGACACGGCGCCCGAAGCGGCGTTCGACGACATCGTCCGTTTTGCCGGCGCATTGTGCGAGACCCCGATCGCCCTGATCAGCCTGGTCGAAGGCGATCGGCAATGGTTCAAGGCAAAGGCCGGCCTCGAAGCCGATCAGACATCGCGGGAAATGTCCTTCTGCAAACACGCCATGCTCGGCCCCGGGATCATGATCATTCCCGATGCGGCCGAGGATCCGCGTTTCGCGGCGAATGCGCTCGTCACGGGCGATCCGCATATCCGCTTCTATGCCGGCGCGCCGCTGACGTCGCCCGAAGGCGTGCCGCTCGGATCGCTCTGCGTGATCGATCGCTTACCGCGTGCCGGCCTGACGCCGCTTCAGGCACAGGGCCTGACCGTCCTCGCCGCACAGGTCATGAACCTGCTGGAGGCGCGGCGCCATCTTCGCGCGCTGGAGCGCTATGACGCCATTCTCGCCGAAAGCGTCGAGAAATTCCGCATCCTCGCCGACACCATGCCGCAGATGGTCTGGTCCACCCTGCCCGACGGCTATCACGATTATTACAACAAGCGCTGGTACGACTTCACCGGCATGCCGGAGGGATCGACCGACGGCGAATCCTGGAACGACATGTTCCATCCCGACGATCAGGCGCGTGCCTGGGAGCGCTGGCGCCATTCGCTCGCCACCGGCGAACCCTATGAGATCGAATATCGGCTGCGCCATCGCAGCGGCGAATATCGCTGGACGCTGGGCCGGGCGATCGCGATGCGCGACGCGAGCGGGCGGATCACGCGCTGGTTCGGCACCTGCACCGATATCCATGACCACAAGAAGACGCTGGAAGAACGCGAACTCGTCGCGCATGAGCTGAGCCACCGGATCAAGAATATCTTCGCGGTCATTGCCGGGCTGATCGCGCTGTCCGCGCGCAACCGGCCGGAGATCAAGCCGCTTGCCGACGATCTGCGCAACCGCGTGATCGCGCTTGGCCGGGCGCATGATTTCGTGCGACCGCACAGCGAAGCGTCGCGCTCGGATCTCGGCCAGGCCAGCCTTCACGGCATGCTCGGCCAGCTCTTCGCGCCCTATGGCGGGCGGGAGGGACGGATCGTGATCGCCGGAGACGACACCGATATCGACGACCGCGCGGCGACGCCGCTCGCCCTGCTGTTCCACGAGTTGGCGACCAATGCCGCGAAATATGGTGGCCTATCCACGCCGGACGGCGGTATCCGGATCGAGATTGCGACGAACGACACGCAATGCGCGATCCACTGGCAGGAAAATGGCGGCCCGCCGATCGAACAAACACCCGAGCTGAACGGCTTCGGATCGCGCCTCGTCCAGCTCAGCGTGGTGACGCAACTCAAGGGCGCGATCGAGAAGCAATGGCAACCCCATGGGCTGGAGGCCCAAATCAGCATCCCTCTCGAATCGCTCCATCGATAAGCTGGCGCGAAACGCGCCCTGAGCGAGAAAGGGTGGCGACACTGTCGTCACTATTCGGACCTGTCCGCGCGCAAACTTGCAATTACGCCCGACCGATGATAGCGGCTGCGCCACTATTCGAAGGAAAGACTCGTGACGGGTATAGAATTCAACATGGCAGCGATCGATGCGACGGCGGCAGCCGGCGTAGGCTCGCTAGAATCCATCCTGATCTGACCCGTCTCTTGTTTTCAGGAGGCGTCGGCCTCCCCATGCGTTGCAAGACCCTGGATGGCCACCGCCCTCCAGGGTTTTTTTATTGTGCGCACGCTTTGCTTGCGCTGAACTTGCGAAGGAGCAGGGCGATGACGCTTTTGCCGATGACCAATCCCGCCCTGAACGCGCGCGCCACGCGACTGCGCGCCGATGCCGCATGGCATTTTGAAACCTGATTTTCCGGGCAATTTCCGCCCGGGTCCGCTGACGGACATCCGGGCACCGAGTTTCCAAGGCTCGCCGGGTTCCACCCGGCGGGCCTTTTGCTTTTCGGGACACCGCCCGGCGGTGCCCCATCACCGAATTGGCGCGCCAATGCCAATGGCCGTTCGGCCCGGTCTGGCCAACCGGGTTCGAACGGCGCCTTAAAGCGAGTGAAGACGATGAATAACAAGATCCATGTGAATGTCGGCACGATCGGCCATGTCGATCACGGCAAGACCACGCTGACCTCCGCGATCACGCGGGTTCAGGCGGCGCGGCTCGGCGGAAAGGCCCTGTCGTTCGACCAGATCGACAAGGCCCCCGAAGAGAAGGCACGCGGCATCACCATCAACACCAGCCATGTCGAATATGAGTCGGAGAGCCGCCATTACGCGCACATCGACTGCCCGGGGCACGCCGATTATGTGAAGAACATGATCACCGGCGCCTCGCAGATGGACGGGGCGATCCTGCTGGTCGACGCCACCAAGGGCGCGGCGAAGCAGACGATCGAGCATATCCTGCTCGCGCGGCAGGTGAATGTCCGCCACATCGTCGTGTTCGTGAACAAGATGGACATGATCGATGCGGGCGACCGCGACGATATGATGGCGCTGATCCAGCTCGAAACCAGCGAGTTGCTGGCTTCGCAAGGCTATCGGGACTCGCCGTTCATCTTCGGCAGCGCCCTGCGCGCGACCGAGGCGGTGGAGCGCGGCGAAACCGACGGCCCCGACGCGGCTGCGATCGTTGAACTGGTGCAGGCACTGGACACGCATATCCCGGACCCGGTCCGCGATTATGACGGCCCGTTCCTGATGCCGATCGAAGGCGTGCACACCATGCCCGGCCGCGGCACGGTCGTGTCGGGCCGGGTCGAGCGCGGCACGCTCAAGGTCGGCGACGGCGTGGAGATCGTCGGTCTCGACAATGGTGGCGCAGAGGTGATCGTGACCGGCACCCAGGCCTTTCGGAAGGATATTCCGGAGGCACGCGCCGGCATGAATGTGGGGCTGCTGCTCCGCGGCCTCAAGCGCGACGATGTCGAGCGCGGTCAGGTGCTGAGCGCACCCGGCACGATCAAGGCACGCAGCACCGGCAGGGCGCAGATCTTCGTCCTGACCGGCGAGGAAGGCGGCCGTCACACGCCGTTTGCGAGCGGATACCGCCCTCAATTCTTCTTCGGCGTGACCGATGTGACCGGTGTGGTCGAAATCGACGGCGGCGCTTCGGTGTCGCCGGGCGGCCAGGCCGAGATCGGCTTCATGCTGAACAAGCCGGTCGGAATCGAGCCGGGCGTGCGCTTCGCCATCCGTGAAGGCGGCAAAACCGTCGGCGCGGGCGTGGTGACCCAGGTCGACGACTGAAAGCGTAGACGGCAATACGCTCCCGGCCCCGGGGCATGACCCCGGGGCCGGGCATTTTTACGCAACCATTACAAATCGCAGGAAAGGCGCTTCAGCTGCCCCTCAGTTGAGCTGAAAAAGCTTCAGTTCGCGCGGCGGGTTCACCGCGTCCTTCGCATCATTCGCCGTCAGGAATGCGACGGTGGCGCAGATCGACGCGTCCGAAAAGGGCTTGCACATCACGCCCATCGTGCCCTCGATGCCGTCGCCGAGTTGCGCCGGATTGGCGGTCACGAAGATCACCTTGACGCCATGCTCCATCGCGAGCGCACGACCGATCGACGGCCCGGTCTGGCCATCGCGCAAATTGACGTCGACCAAAGCGAAGTCGACATCCTCCGCCATGCGAAGCGCGGTGACGCGATCCGCAGCGATCCCGACAACATCGATCCCGATCTCCATCAGGGCGCTTTCGAGATCCAGTGCCACCAGGATTTCATCTTCGACAATGAGCGCTCTTACGGTCATCTTGATCTATGTTTAGTTGATCCCATAGCCGCACAATGCGTGAGCGCCCGGTTGGTTTCCAGATTTTTTCGCTTTTATGACCGACGATGTCGGACGGCGGTCGATGAAGACTGCGATCACCAGAGAAGAAGGATGCGCCCGCCCCTGCCTCGCGCTGCGCAATGCAATGCGATCAATGGCTTGGCCCGAATACGAAAAGGCACGGAAATTGGCGTACCCCGGGCCAAAATCCAATCAAGGAGCGAAGAGCTTCCACCCCGCACGATCAGGCTCTAGAAGCGCCGGATGACAAGCCTGTCCACGCCCGAACACGCCGCCGTCGAGGCGGCGAGAGCCGCACCGATGCTGTCCCAGGTCGAACATTGGGCACGTGTGAACAGCGGTTCACGCAACCTGGCGGGGCTGGAGACGATGGCGGGGCTGCTGGCCGACGCCTTTTCCGCGCTGCCCGGCGAGATCGCGCTCGTCGCGCCCGATGCGGTCGAGACCGTCGCGGCCGATGGCAGTGTGTCCGAGCCCCAGCACGGCCGGCATCTGCACCTCAGCGTTCGCCCCGAAGCGCCCGTCCGCATGCTTTTCACCGGCCATATGGACACCGTCTTTCCCGTCGATCACGCATTCCAGTCGCTCGACTGGCTGGAACCGGGTGTGCTCAACGGCCCGGGCGTCGCCGACATGAAAGGCGGAATCGCGCTGATGCTGGCGGCTCTCCGCGCGGTCGAGGCATCG
>JASBTC010000215.1 GCA_030148625.1 Sphingobium sp.
CATTCGGCAATGTGACGATCCATCCGCCGGGCACGGGCATCATGCACACGATCAACCTCGAGCGGCTGGCCACTTTGGTCAGCGAGACCGATTGCGGCGTGCGCATTCCCGACACGCTGATCGGCACCGACAGCCATACGCCGATGGTCAACGGCATCGGCGTGCTCGGCTGGGGCGTCGGCGGGCTGGAGGCCGAAGCGGTGATGATGGGCATGCCGGTGATGATGCGCGTGCCCCGGGTGGTCGGCGTCCGCCTGTCCGGCCATCTGCGCGCCGGTATACTCGCCACCGATCTTGCGCTGTTCGTCACCAGCGTACTGCGCCGGCACGACCTGGCCAATCGCTTCGTCGAATTCTTCGGCCCCGGCGTTTCCACCTTGTCGGCGGGCACGCGTGCGGTGGTGGCGAACATGGCGCCCGAATTCGGTGGCGCCACCGGCTATTTCCCGATCGACCGGGCGACGCTCGACTATCTGGCAACGACCGGCCGCACGCCCGCACATATCGCGATGGTGCGCGATTACACGCAGGCGCACGGCCTGTGGTTCGATCCCGAAGCCCGGCCGATCTATGACGAGATCATCGCGATCGACCTGGCCGATGTCGGGACCGGCCTGGCCGGCCCGCGCCGGCCGCAGGACCTGCTGACGCCCGCGCAATTGCCGGCCCGGATGAGCGCGCCCGATCATGCGCCGGGCGACTTGCCCGACGGCGCGGTCGCGATCGCGGCGATCACGAGTTGCACCAACACGTCCGATCCGTCGCTGTTGATCGCCGCCGGGCTGCTGGCCCGCAATGCGCGGGCGCGCGGCCTGACCGTGCCGCACTGGGTGAAGACCGTGCTGGCGCCGGGATCGCCCACCGCCGAGCGATATCTGCGCCGCGCCGGACTGCTCGACGATCTCGAAGCGTTGGGCTTCGCGATCGCGGGCTATGGCTGCGCGGTGTGCATCGGCAATTCGGGGGGGCTGACCGCGCCGATCCAGACGGCGATGGATCGCGGCATGCGGCCTGTCGCCGTGATCTCCGGCAACCGCAACTTCCCCGGCCGCATCCATCCTGCGCTCGACCAGGGATTCCTCGCCTCGCCGCCACTCGTCATCGCCTTCGCGATCGCGGGCGATGTGAAGCGCGACATCATGACCGACCCGATCGGCACCGGTCATGACGGCGATGTCGTGCGGCTCGCCGATATCTGGCCGTCCGACGCGGCGATCGCCGCGGCGCTGGCCGGGGCCACCGATGTCGCGGATTATGACGCGGCCTATGCCGCCGCCGAACGCAATCCGGCCTGGACGGCGATCGATGCGCCCGACAGCCCGCTCTATCCCTGGGATCCGGCATCGACCTATCTGCGCCGCCCGCCCTTCGCATCGGTCGACGGGCGCCAGAATCTGGACCTTTATTCCGCTCATCCGCTGATCGTGCTGGGCGACGACATCACCACCGATCATATCTCGCCGGCAGGCGCGATCCCGGCCGACAGCGCTGCCGCCGACTGGCTGGTCGCGCGCGGCGAGGACCCGGCGGACCTCAACGTCTTTTCCTCGCGCCGGGGCAATTGGGAAGTGATGGTCCGCGGCCTGTTCACCAACAAGGCGGTGCGCAACCTGCTCGGTTCCGCGATTCCGCCCGGCCGGACCATCCATGCGCCGACGGGCGACATGCTGCCGCTGCGCGATGCGGCGGAGCGCTACCGCGATGACGGCGACAGCGTCGTGATCGTCGCCGGCGAGCGTTACGGCATGGGATCGTCGCGCGACTGGGCAGCGAAAGGCGCGGCTCTGCTCGGCGCGCGCGCGGTGCTCGCATCGAGTTTCGAGCGCATCCACCGGTCCAATCTCGTCAATATGGGCATAATGCCGCTCCGCCTTCCCACGGATCGTCACCCGTCGTCGCTGGCGCTGATGCCCGGCGACACGATCACGATCGACGCGCGCGAGGCCGGGGTCGCGCCGCACGCCGCGATTTCGGTCGCGCTGCACCGACGCGACGGCTCCGTCGAACGCTTCGAGGCGACGGCCGAGATCGAGACCGCGCTCGAGCTTGCGGTTCTGCGCGGCGGCGGCATCATTCCGATGATTCTTGCGCGCAGCGCCGCCGAAACCGCGATGTGACAGCTTGACGACAGCAAGCTTTCCTAACCCTTTTGCCAACGGCCGGGATTGAATCGCGGCCAGGGGAGGCATCGCTGGCATGACGAAACCGGAAACCCAGACTTTTTCGCGCCGCAGCTTCACCGGCCTGCTGCTCGGCGGCGGCACCGGCTTGCTCCTGCTGCCGGGGCTCAGCGGCTGCCTGTCGCCCAGGGCGAACCTGGTCTCGCCGATCGACGGCCTTCCCCGCGCCCGTCCAGAGGCCGAAGGCGTCGATCCGCAGGCCATATTGGATTTCCTCGACGAGGTGAAAGCCGCCGGGCTCGAACTGCACAGCTTCATGCTCGCGCGCCACGGCAACGTCATCGCCGAAGGCTGGTGGTCGCCCTATCGCGCGGACCGGCCGCACATGATGCATTCGCTGACCAAGAGCGTCGCGGTTTCCGGGGTCGCGATCGCGCTCAAGGAAGGGCGGTTCAAGCTCGACGACACCGTGATCTCCTTCTTCCCCGACGAACTGCCGCCCCAGGTGAGCGACAATCTGGCGGCGATGACGGTGCGCGACCTGCTGACCATGCAGACCGGGCATGAGAAGGAGATTTCGGGTTCGGTCTGGCGCCAGATCAAGACGAGCTGGGTCGCCGAATTCCTGAAAGTGCCGGTGGTCTACAAGCCGGGCACCAAATTCGTCTACACCAGCGCCGCCAGCTTCATGCTCTCCGCGATCGTCACGAAGGTGACCGGACAGACGCTGCGCGACTATATGGAACCGCGCTTCTTCAAGCCGCTGGGCATCACCGGGCTCACCTGGGACGTCGGACCGGGCGGGATCAATCCCGGCGGCAACGGGCTTACGTGGAAGACGGCGGATTCGCTGAAGCTCGCCATGCTCTATGCCCAGAAAGGCAAATGGAACGGCCAGCAGATCCTGTCGCCCGAATGGGTGGCGGCCGCGAGCACGCTGCAGGCGGGCAACCAGGACGATCCCGACGATCGCTACGGCTATCAATGGTGGATCGGGCCGGGCAAGGCCTATTACGCGCTCGGCCTGTTCACCCAGATGGCGATCGTCTTTCCCGAGCAGGATGCGGTGCTGGCGATCACCGCGGCGATCGACGGCAGCAAGAAGCTGAAACCGATCATCTGGAAACATTTCCCCGGCGCCTTCGCCGCCCCCGGCCGGCCGAACAACGACAATGGCTATGCCGCATTGACGGGACGGACCGAACATCTGTCGCTGCTGCCGCCGCTCGGCGAGGCATCCTCTCCGCTCGCGGCGCAGATTTCCGGCAAGAGCTTCACCGCGGCGGCGAACGCGGAAGGGATCACGGCGATGAGCCTGACCTTCGACGGCGATCACTGCATCTTCAAGCTGACCGACGTGCGCGGCGAGCATCAGGTCGATGTCGGGCTGGGCCGCTGGATCGAAGGCCGGACGAGCATGACCGGCAACAAGCTGCACCATCAATATCAGCCCGATTCGATGGTGGTCGTGGCGGGCGGGCAATGGACCGCTCCCGACAGTTTCGAAATGACCTGGCAATTCGCAGAAACCGCGTTCCGCGACACCGTCATCTGCCGCTTCGCCGGCGACACGATGACGTTCGACCGCAAGGTGAACATCAATTCCGCCGACCTTTTCCTGCCCACCGTGCGCGCGACCCGCGCCTGATATCCGGGGATCTTCATGACGACTGTCCGTTTCAGCCGATCGCATGCGGCACGCCTCTGGCTTCTCGTCGCCGCGATGCTGGCGCTGCTGCTCGCGGCGATGCCCGCGCGCGCCAGCGAGGAGACCGGCCCGACCAGCCTGCTCATCACCTATCGCAGCACACCGGCCAACCGGCCTGCATTCCGCGACTATCTGAAGGGCGCCGGCGCGGCGCGGTTCGAGGCGCTGAAGCGCGAGGGGGCGATCAAGAATTTCGAGCTGCTGTTCAACTGGTACAATGACGCATCGACGTGGGACGCAATGGCGGTCGTCACGTTCAAATCCTATGCCGATGTCGCACGCTGGAAGACGCTGGAGCGCACCAGTTCCGGCGGGCTCGACGCACAGGGGCTCGCCCTCGCCCAACCGATCCTCACCGCATCGGCCGATCTCGACTGGGAGGAGGGGACCGCGTCCGCACCCGGCGGCAGCCGCGTCTTCTATGTCATTCCCTATGAATATCGTGACGCCGGCGAATATCGAAAATATGTCGACGGCTATGTGATCCCGCAGGTCAAGGGATGGATGCGCGAGGGCATCCTGTCGCGCTATCGCATCTTCATGAACCGCTATCCGGTCGGCGATCGCTGGGATGCGCTGTTCATCTACGAATATAAGGATCTCGATTCCTTCGGCCGCCGCGAACCCACCATCGCCAAGGTCCGCGAGCCGCTGCGCAAGGAGCCCGCCTGGGCCGCCCTCAATGCGATCAAGACGCAGATCCGCAGCGAGACCGAGAATGTGATCGCCGACGATCTCGCCGGGCGCTGACCCGATGGCCGTCCGCCCTGCCCTGCTGTCGATCCATCGCTGGATCGGCCTGGCCTTTGGCCTGTTGCTGATCGTCCAGGCGCTGACCGGCGTTGCGATCGTGTTCCGCGAAGAGCTGAATCGCACCATCCATGCCGATGCGCTGACGGTCGTGCCGACCGGCCCGGCCATGCCGGTGCAGCAGATGCTCGACATGGTCCGCGCGGCGCATGGCGATGCCCCGGTGACGCGGATCGAATATCCGACCACCGCCGACGAAGCCTTTCTGTTCCGGATAGAACCCAAGGACGGCAGCCATCGCCGGATGGTTGCGGTCGACCCCTATCGCGGCACGATCACGCGCGACGGCGAACTGGGCGACTGGCCGATCGAATGGCTGTTCGAACTGCATCACGAATTGCTGGTCGGCGACACCGGTGCGATGCTGGTCGGCATCGGCGGCATCGCGCTGCTGTTCATGGCGCTGACCGGGCCGTTCCTGTGGTGGCCGGGGCGTGGCAGGATCAAGCAGGGCCTGTCGGTCACGTTCAAGGGTGGCGGCTATCGCGGCGCGCGCGACCTGCATCGCGTCGGAGGCATCGCCTTCGCACTGTTGCTCGCGACCTCGGCCTTCACCGGCATCGTCATGGTCTGGAAAGCGCCGCTTCAGCCCGTGATCAACCTTGTCGCGTCGACCAATGCCAAACCTTCGGTCAAGGTGAAGGAACGTACCGATACGGCGCTGCTGCCGCTGCCGCTCGATCGCGTCGTCGAAGCCGCCATCGATCATTATGGCGGCGCGAAAGTGCGCAACGTCCGCTTCCCCGGAGGAACCGGGCGCGTGATCAACGTCTTTCTCGAGGCCGATGATTATCCGCGTCCCCGCGCCAGCAATCAGATCTGGCTCGACGGCTATACCGCCAAACCGCTCGGCACCTATGAGGCCGCGACCAATCCGCCGGGCAATGGCTTTATCGACTGGATGCTGCCGATCCATAGCGGCGAATTCCTCGGCACTCCGGGACGCTGGCTGTTCCTGTTCGAAGCGCTCGCGCTCGCCGGATTCGGCATCACCGGCTTCTGGATGTGGGTGGCGCGCAGGCGGCTGCAGGCGGCCGCGCTGCCCGTGCTGGCATCGCGCGACACCGTCACCGTCCGCGTCGCGCGCGCCTGGAACGAGACGCCGGATGTGCGCGGCGTCGAACTGCGCGCGATCGATGGCGCGCCGCTCCCGCCCTTCACTGCCGGTGCGCATATCGACGTCATGCTGGGCGACGACCTCATCCGGCAATACAGCCTGTGGAACGACCCCGCCGATCGCGAGCGTTATTGCATCGCGGTGTTGCGCGAGCCCGCCTCTCGCGGCGGATCGGACGCCGTTCATGCACTGGAACAAGGCCAGACCCTGCGCATCGGAAAGCCGCGCAACAGCTTCCCGCTGGTCGAGACCGC
Source organism: Sphingobium sp. (assembly GCA_030148625.1). The sequence goes on from JASBTC010000215.1 coordinate 6,010, forward strand.
GCCCCGCACCCTGCTCATCGCGGGCGGTATCGGGATCACGCCCTTGCTGGCGATGGCGGCACGGCTGCACGCGATCGGACGGCCGTTCACGCTCCATTATGCGGCGCGCAGCCCCGCACAGGCCGCCTTGCTGTCGCAGATCGAGCAGACGGCCTGGGTGGGCAATGTCTCACCGCATTTCGCGGGCCGGCCACGCTTCGACAGCCGCGCCGCCCTGGCCGCGGCGGGCCCCGATGCCGAGCTCTATGTCTGCGGCCCGGCGCGATTGATCGACGATGTGATGGCGAGCGCGCGCGCGCTTGGCTGGGCGGAGGAACGGCTGCATGTCGAGCTGTTCGATGCCACCCATGCTCCCGATCCCGATGCCCGCCCCTTCGACGTCGAACTGGCGCGCAGCGGGCGCGTGCTGCACATTCCGCCCGATCGCACGGTAACCGACATATTGGCGGAGAATGGCGTGAAGGTCGTCACATCCTGTCGCCAGGGCCTGTGCGGTAGCTGCGCGACGCCGGTGCTGGAAGGCGAGCCCGAGCATCATGACCGCTTCCTGACCGACGCGGAACGGGCGAGCGGCGCGGTCTTCACTCCCTGCTGCTCGCGCGCGCGGACGGCGAAGCTGGTGCTGGATCTTTAGACCCGCGCTCAGCCTTGCTCCACCACTTGCGCGCGGCTGAGGATACAGCGGAGCAGCACGTCGGCGCCGGTCGCGAGGTGTTCGGGATCGGCGTCCTCCAGTTCGTTGTGACTGATGCCGCCGGCACAGGGGACGAAGATCATCGCGCTCGGCGCGCAGGCCGCGAGATGGATCGCATCATGCCCGGCGCCCGAGACGATCTCCATGGCCTCCGCGCCAAGCTCCCGCGCCGCCGCGGCGACATCGGAAACACAGCCGGGGTCGAACCGGAGCGCCGCGAAGCGAGAGGTTTCGCGAAGGACCGTCTCGACGCCATGATCCGCGGCCACAATGGCCATGGCGGTGCGGAACGCCTGTTCCATCACATCCAGCATCGCATCGTCGGGCGCGCGGAAATCGACACTGAAGATCACGCCGCCGGGAATGACGTTGCGGCTGTTGGGATGGACCTGCACCTGCCCCACCGTGCCGCGCGCATGCGGCGCGTGCGACAGCGCGATCTCGACGACGCGCCGCATCAGTATCGCGGCAGCCTGCAGCGCGTCGCGGCGCAATTCCATCGGCGTCGGCCCGGCATGCGCCTCGAACCCCGTCACCTCGCAGTCGAACCAGCGCTGCCCCAGCGCGCCGGTGACGATGCCGATGGTCCGGCCGGCATCCTCGAGCACCGGACCCTGCTCGATATGCGCTTCGAAATAGCTGTCGATCGCCGGCCGGTCGCATGACGGGCCGGCAAAGCCGATCCGATCGAGCGCCTCGCCAACGCTGATCCCTTCGCCGTCGCGCGCGGCGCGGGCATCGTCGAGCGGAAAGGCGCCCGCGAACACCGCCGATCCCATCATCACGGGCACGAAGCGCGATCCCTCTTCATTGGTCCAGACGGCGACTTCGACCGGCGCCTCGGTCTCGATGCCGAGATCGTCGAGCGTCCGCAGCACTTCCAGCCCGGCCAGCACGCCGTAATTGCCGTCGAACTTGCCGCCGGTCGGCTGGGTGTCGATATGCGAGCCCGTCATGACCGCGGGCCGGGCCGGATCGCGGCCCGCGCGCCGCGCGAAGATGTTGCCGATCGGATCGACGCGGATGGTGCAGCCTGCCGCCCTTGCCCATTCGACGAAGGTTTCGCGGGCCCGGCGATCCTCGTCGGTGAGCGCCAGACGGCAGACGCCGCCCTTCGGCGTCGCGCCGATCTGCGCCAGGTCCATCAAAGACCGCCAAAGCCGATCGCCGTCGACGGCAGGGAAGTTCGAACCCGCGAGCATGACCGTCTATCCCGCCGCCGGCCACCGGCGCGCGATCAGGTCATACATCGCCAACAGGCCATGCGCCTCGCCGCCTTCGGGCCGCCCATACTTGCGCGAGAGATTCCAGGCGAAGATGTCGAGATGGACCCAGGGCGTTCCCGCGGGCACGAAATTCTGGAGGAACAGCCCGCCATAGATCGCGCCGGCCGCGGAGATCGATCCGATATTCATGTCCGGAATGTTGATCAGATCGGCCGACTTGCCCTTGAGATGCGGCGCATAGGGCGCCCAGAGCGGCAGCCGCCACAGCGGATCGTCCATCGCGACCGACGAAACCGCGGCCTCGGCGGCGATCGCCTCATCATTGGTGAGCATCGCGCCGATATCGGTGCCGAGCGCGGTGGTGGCGGCGCCGGTCAAGGTCGCGAAATCGATCAGCAGGTCGGGCGTCTCGGTGACGGCCTCAGCCAGCGCATCGGCCAGGATCAGCCGGCCTTCGGCATCGGTGTTGCCGATCTCGACGCTCAGCCCGTTGCGCGCCTTGATCACGTCGAGCGGGCGCATCGCATCGCCCGACAGCGAATTCTCGACCGCGGGCACCAGCACGCGCAGGCGGACGGGCAATTTTGCGGCCATGATCATCTGCGCCAGTGCGAGCACATGCGCGCCGCCGCCCATGTCCTTCTTCATCAGCAGCATGCCCGGCGCCTGTTTGAGGTTCGACCCGCCGGTGTCGAAGCACACGCCCTTGCCGACCAATGTCACCCTGGGATGCGATGCATCGCCCCAGCGCAGATCGATCAGGCATGGCGGCTGGGTGCTGGCGCGGCCGACCGCATGGACGAGCGGATAATTCGCCGTCAGCAGGTCGTCGCCCTCGATCACCTCCAGCGCCGCGCCGCCCGTCGACGCGACCTGACGCGCGGCATCGGCCAGATCGTTCGGGACCATCAGGTTCGGCGGCAGGTTGATCAGGTCGCGCACCAGCGAAACCGCCTCCGCGAACAGGCGAACCGCCGCACGATCGGCCTGGTCGGGCCAGACCAGCCGGGCCCTGGGCGCATCGTCGGTGCGCTTCAGCCGGTCGAAGCTGTAGCTGCCGAGCGCCCAGCCGAGCGCAGCCTCGGTCCCTGTCTCCGCCGACAGGCCCTCGATCCGATAGACGCCCGGCGGAACCGCCATCGCCGCCGCCGCGGCCGAACGGCGCGAAATGCGGTCACCGACGCCGGCCCATAAGGATCCGTCGGCATCGGGCAATTGCACCACCTGCCCCGCAGCGCCAGAAAAGCCGGACTGTTCGACCCGCGCCCGGACCGGAGCGGCCTGACCGGTGAGCAAGCCGGCCAGATCGGCAATGGCGACAAGCCGGAGCGGTGTCGCCACGGGCGCATCGTCAACAATCATATCAAGGCACATCACGCGTCTCCCGATCGCCCGTCGCATGCGGGCTGGTGAATTAGAGTGATTTCGAGACAGGTGGACTCACCTGCCGGCTCGGAAATCACGGCCAACAAAGGACGCCCTGAGTCTGTCCGGTTCAATCGGAACCGGACAGACTCTAAGAGCTTCACCGCCCTATTCGGCGTGCGCGCAGCCTCTGTCTTGCACAGATCAAACCTTCAGGCCTGGGTGAGCAGCCTTGTGTCGAGATAGCCGTCCAGCCCCTCATTGCCGCCTTCCCGGCCATGGCCGCTATATTTGATCCCGCCGAACGGCGTTTCCACCGTCGATATCGAGAAGGTGTTGAGGCCGAGCATGCCCACGCGCACCCGGTTGCCGAGTTCGGCCAGCGCCGTGCTCGATTGGGCAAAGGCATAGCCGGCAAGGCCGTAAGGCGTTTCGTTCGCCCGCTCGATCGCCTCGGACAGGTCGGCGAAGGGAGAGACCGTCGCGATCGGGCCGAAGGGTTCCTCCTGCATGATCTGCGCGTCTTCACCGATATCGTGCAGGATCGTCGGTGCGAAGAAGAAGCCCTGATTGCCGACCCGCTCGCCGCCCGTCGCGACCTGCGCACCGCGCTGCCGGGCATCGGCCACCAGCCGCTCCATCGCCTGGATGCGACGCGCATTGGCGAGCGGCCCCATTTGCGATTGCGGATCGCTGCCCGGGCCGACGCGGATCGCCGAGGCCGCCTTCGTGAATTCCTCGAGGAACTGATCGTGCACCGCGTGATGGACGAAGAAGCGCGTGGGCGAGACGCAGACCTGTCCCGCATTGCGGAACTTCGCCGCACCGGCCTGGCGCGCGATCGCGGTGACATCGACATCGTCGTTGACGATCACCGGCGCATGGCCGCCCAGTTCCATGGTCGTGCGCTTGAGCCCGTCGGCGCACAAGGTCATCAGATGACGACCGATGGCGACCGAACCCGTGAACGAGACCTTGCGGATGATATCGGACGCGATCAGGTGCGACGAGACCTGCGCGGGCACGCCGAAAACCAGCGCAAGCGCATCGGCGGGCAAGCCCGCTTCGTACATCGCCTCGACCAGCAGCATCGCGCTGGCGGGCGTTTCCTCGG
>JASBTC010000296.1 GCA_030148625.1 Sphingobium sp.
TCAGCCAGCACCGCTGGCCAAGTCTCAAGAAGGATCGCTGGAGCATAAACGACAAGCTGAGCCGCTTTTTGCCGGCCGGCTTCTACTACAAGACCTTCATGTGGCCGAAATCCTTCTGGGACCGAGTCTACGAACCGAACATCCGGGCGGCAGCAGGCCTGGGCGTCGCACCCGATCGGGCCGATCCCGATCGCTATGACCACCGCTACGCCCATTGCGAGTTGCTCGTGGTCGGTGCCGGCCCAGCCGGCCTCTCGACGACTCTGGCGGCGGCGAAGAGCGGATGCCGGATCATCCTGTGCGACGATCGACCGCGCATGGGCGGCTCGTTGCTGTCAGCATTCGGCGCTACGATCGACGGGGAGGATTGCCACGACTGGGCGGCGAGGGCGGTCGCCGACCTGGCGGCAATGCCGAACGTGACGTTGCTGCCGCGAACCACCGCCTTCGGCTATTATCCGCACAATCTGATCGGACTTGCCGAACGGCTTACCGATCATCTTCCAGGCAGCCCGGCGAACGCGCGCGAAAGGCTGTGGAGCGTTCGCGCCGCCCGTGTCGTCCTGGCTACGGGTGCGTTGGAACGACCGCTGGTCTTTCCCGACAATGATCGCCCGGGCATCATGCTCGCCGACGCCGCCCGCCATTATCTGCAAGTTCATGGGGTCGCGGTTGGCCGTCGCGTCGTCGTCGTCACCGCCCATGATGCGGGCTATCGCAGCGCGCACGAGCTTCATGCCGCCGGTATCGAGGTCATCCTGGCTGACGTACGGCCTGAAGCTGCGACGGACGCGCCTTTCCGGGTGATCGGCGGCGCGCAGATCGAGGGCACGAGCGGCAAGTTGCGCGTCGCTTCGATCACGATCAGCGTGGGCGGATGTCGCGAGCGCATTGCCTGCGATGCCGTGCTGATGTGCGGCGGTTTCACACCTTCGATCCATCTTGCCTCGCAATCGCGCGGCAAGATGGCGTGGAACGCCGATATCCACGCCTATGTCGCGTCGGGTTCTGCCGAAGCCGAATGCACCATCGGTGCCGCGCAGGGGCGGTTCGAGCTGGAGGACGCGATGGCGGACGGCATGCGCGCTGGCCAGGATGCGGCCGCTGCAACCGGTTTCGCGTCCGGGACAAGCGGCAAGCTGCCGAAGATCGATGTGAGCCATGCCATCGGCCGGGGCGGCATGATCGGCGCCCTCCCGCACAGCCGCGATCCAGCGCGCATCAAGGCGTTCGTCGATTGGCAAAACGACGTGACCGTGCGCGACATCGTCCTCGCGACGCGCGAAGGCTTCCGCTCGATCGAGCATGTCAAACGCTACACCACGACCGGCATGGCGACCGATCAGGGCAAACTGTCCAATCTTAATTCGCTTGCGATCGTTGCCGGGGAAACCGGTCGGCCTGTGCAAGAGGTCGGGTTCACGACGTTTCGCCCACCCTACACGCCCGTAACGTTCGGTGCGTTGGCCGGGGCCGCACGCGGCGACCTGTTCGATCCGGTTCGACGGACGCCAATCCATGACTGGGCGGTTGCGCAGGGCGCGGTGTTCGAGGATGTGGGCTTGTGGAAACGCGCGCGTTATTTCCCGCATGCGGGTGAGGACATGCGCGCTGCAGTCGACCGCGAATGCCTGGCCGTTCGCCGATCGGTCGGCTTGTTCGACGCCTCGACCCTTGGCAAGATCGAGGTCGTCGGTGCCGACGCTGCGGAATTCCTGAACCGCTTTTACGTCAACGCCTGGACCAAGCTCGGCGTCGGTCGCTGCCGCTATGGCGTGTTGCTGCGCGAGGATGGCTTCATCCTGGACGATGGCGTGATCGGTCGGCTGACACAGGACCGGTTCCACGTAACCACAACCACCGGCGGCGCGGCGCGCGTGCTCAGCATGATGGAGGATTATCTCCAGACGGAATGGCCCGACTTGAATGTCTGGCTCACCTCGACCACCGAACAATGGTCCGTCGTCGCGGTACAGGGTCCCGCCGCTCGCGACGTTCTCAGCCCGTTGGTCGAGGGTGTCGACATCTCGGCTGACGCATTGCCGCACATGAGCATCGCCGAAGGCACGATCTGCGGCGTGCCGATGCGGCTGATGCGGGTGAGCTTTACCGGCGAGCTTGGCTTCGAGGTCAACGTACCGTCCGGCCATGGACGCGCGATCTGGGACACAATCTGGCAGCGCGGCCGAGAGTTCGGCATGACCGCCTATGGCACCGAAGCCATGCATGTGCTGCGCGCCGAGAAAGGTTACATCATTGTCGGTCAGGAGACCGATGGCACCGTCACGGCGGATGACGCCGGGTTGAGTTGGGCGATCGGCAAAGCCAAGCCCGACTTCGTCGGCAAGCGTTCACTGACCCGCCCCGCCATGTCGGCGTCCGACCGCAAGCAATTGGTAGGGCTCCTCACTCTCGACCCAATGGCCGTTCTCGACGAGGGCGCTCAGATAGTCCTCGGTCAGGAGGGACCGTCTGTCGGGCACGTCACCTCATCCTATTACAGCGCCAATCTTGGCCGCTCGATCGCGTTGGCACTCGTGCGAGGCGGACGGGCATTGAAAGGACGTCGACTGCGCGTGCCAATGCCGAATGCGTACATCGACGTCGAGGTGGTGAGTCCTGTATTTGTCGATCCGCAGGGACGTCATCTTCATGACTAGTGATATTGCCAAGCCATCCCTGCCATCGACAATCGAAACGCTCCCGCCGAAGAAGCGACACATCTTGCGCTGTCGCGAACCCCGCATCGCGGCGGCTTCCCTGCTGCTTGGTATCGAACTGCCGAGCACCGCTTACGGCACGGTATCCCAAAATGGCCTTCATGCACTCTGGCTCGGACCTGATGAATGGCTGATCCTGGCTGAAGCCTTGCCTCCCGTCTCGATCAGCGATTGGACCGGACTAGGCGCCAGTTTCGTCGATGTCAGTGACCGCCAGATCGCCCTGCAAGTGTCCGGTCCCAAGGCCGACTTATGTCTCGCCAGCGGATGTCCGCTCGATCTCGCGGCGGGGGCGTTCCCCGTCGGCGCAACTACGCGCACCGTCTTTCACAAGGCCGAAATCATATTGTGGCGAACCGGCGAACACCGTTATCACCTGGAAGTCTGGCGATCTTTTGCACCCTATGTCGTGGAGCTGCTCGAGCAGGCAAGCAAGCCTGTTTGATGGGGTACGATATGCGTGGCGTTGCCGCCGTCCCGGACATTGCGAAACGGGTGCAGGCGATCCGTACGCAGTCCGGCTTCACCGGCAGCTCGCGCCCCATCACCGATCGCCCCCACGCCGACGGCCGAGATGGTTGACGTACCACTGATCCGGCTTGCCTGGGGCCGTAGCGGCGACAAGGGTGACAGCGCGAATATCGGCGTCATCGCGCGCCACGCGGACTATCTCGCATACCTTGTGTCCGGCCCGGTCCGGCGCTTCGAGGTGCCGGGGATCGACGCGCTCAACTTCCTGCTCGCGAACGCGCTCGGCGGCGGCGGCATCGCCTCGCTACGCATGGATCCGCAGGGCAAGGCCCTCGCCCAGATCCTGCTCGACCACCCTATCGGAATCCCGTGTGCGCTCGCCGCGCAACACGGGCCTGTTTGCGCCGAGCGAGATCTCGCCTCACCCGAATAGGCTGGTCGAGATGGAGGAATTGTCGTGGCACAGGTCACGCCTGTTCGACGTTTTTTCGCCAGCCGCCAAATCAGTTTCGCGCGCGTATGGAACGCCAGTTCGTCCTTGATCTGGTCGTCGCGCTAACTTTACCAATTGGCGAAAGCAGATCACGGGCGCCAGCATTCGATGGCTCCACGGCAATTGCCTTGCCGCGGAGCACCCGCCTTCGCAAGCACGACAAGCACAATCCGTGCGCTCCCAACGCGGCCCAGCCGTTGGCGATCGCACCGGGGAGAGGGAGGTAAAAGCGACATATGCAGCATCCGACCTTTCGCGCTTCGACACTATACGGCCGCACTGGTCGTGGCTGCCTCGCCGTCCTGCGCCGTGTTGGCGCGCATCAGACACAGAAAGCACTTATGCATAGATCGATCACCGCCGGCATCATGAGCCTTATGCTGGCGGGAAGCGCACTTGCCTCGCCCTCAACCGACGAGATGTCCGCCCGCTATGCCCGTGCGCTCGCATCGACGGGCCCAGCGCTCGCGCCGCTGATCCTGAACGCAAACGTCACGCCAACCTGGTTGAAAAACGGTGACTTCTGGTATCGTCGCGCGCGGCAAGGTGGGAGCGAATTCCGCGTCGTTCAGGTATCGGGTGCCTCGTCCTTGGCATTCGATCATGCCCGCCTTGCAGAGGCAGCCTCGCGCGTGACGAGAGCCAGGATCGGCGCATGGGACCTCAACGTCGCGGCGCTTGAGCCGGCACGATGGGTCGAGCTGACGTTTGAAGGCAAGAGCGTACACTGCACGCTTGTGGACTATCAATGCGCCGGGCCTGCCGCGCCATCCAGCGCAGATCCGCGTCAGACCGTTTCACCAGAAGGCCGCAAGGCGGTCTTCGTCAAGGACCACAATCTGTGGCTTCGCGATCTGGGCAGCGGGCGCGAAAGCGCGCTGACCAGCGACGGCGCGCCGTATTTCGCGTGGGGCAAGCTCCCCGATTCAGCGCTGCTCACCCTGGTGAACGAACGCAGCAACCTTCCCCTGCCGCCTTGGGGCGCAAGCTGGTCGCCGGACGGCCGATACCTGGTCGCCACCCGGATCGACGAACGGCCGATCAAACCATATCCGTTTCTCGAGTCGGTGCCGCAGGACGGAAGCTTCGCCCCGATCGTGCGAACCGCGCGTATCAGCCTGCTCGGCGAACCTACCCCTGTGATGACCGCGATGGTGTTTGACACCGTCACCGGAACACGCGTGCCCATTGCCTTGCCGGAGGGCTTCTCGAAATCCAATCTGATCGAGATCTTCGGCTGGTCGGCAGACGGCAAGCGCTTCTACACCCCCATGCCCGGCGAAGGCCGCGATCTCGAGTTGACCGAGATCAACGCCGAGACCGGCGCGATGCGTACTCTTATCAGGGAGCGTGCCAAGGGTTTTCTCGGCCTGAACAGCGAGATGTACAACGCCCCCAATGTGCGGCTGGTCAATGGCGGCCGCGAGCTCATCTGGTATTCGCAGCGCAGCGGATGGGGCCATCTCTACCGCTACGATCTTCGGACCGGCAAGCTGCTCAATGCTGTAACGCAGGGCAATTGGCTGGTGCGCGACATCCTCCATGCCGATGAGGCGCGCCGATGGGTCATCTTTACGGCATCGGGCCGCGAAGCGGGCGATCCCTACCGCCGCCGAGTCTATCGCGTGAACTTCGATGGATCGGACCTGACGTTACTGACACCCGAGGATGCGGACCACACGCTGGCGGGGCAGGCGACCGGTGCCTTCGCGCTGTTCTTCGGCATCAAGCCGTCGGCCTCGAAAATTTCGCCGGACGGCGCGGCCTTCATCGACAGCTGGTCAACCCCCACCACCCCACCGGTCACGGCGCTGCGCCGCACCAGGGACGGCCGCATCATCGCCAAGCTTGAGACCGCCGACGTCAGCGGATTGAACGCCCTCGGCTGGCTGCCGCCGGAGCATTTCGTGGTCAAGGCGGCTGACGGCAAGACCGACATCTACGGCGCGATCTGGTGGCCGGACGCCACCATGGGGGAGCGGGTGCCGGTGATCGACAATCTATATGGCGGTCCACAATCCTCGATCGTTCCGCATGGCTTCACTGCCTCAGGCTTGAGCGACTCGTTCGCGATGACGAAGCTGGGATTCGCGGTCGTCACTGTCGATGGACGCGGCACGCCGCTGCGCTCGCAAGCATTTCAGGACGAGAGCTTCATCAACTTCGGCGATACCATGGTGGACGATCATGCCGCTGTCATGAAGCAGCTCGTTGCGCGCTATCCGCGCCTGGACGCCGGCAAAATCGGCGTGACCGGCCACAGCCTCGGCGGCTACGTCTCGACCCGCGCAATGCTGCGGTATCCCGACACCTTCAAGGTGGGAGTCTCGTCCGCCGGCTCGCATATCTACGAGGCGCTATATGGAACGTCGGGCATCTTCCAGCATCCCGACTATGGCAATGGACGCGAGCTGAAGCCGACGCCGGATGCATCGCCCGCCAACTACCGCGCCATGAGCAACGCGCCGCTGGCGGCCCAACTGCGCGGACGCCTGCTGATCGGCTATGGCGAGCTGGACGAAAACGCGCTGTCGGCGTCGACCCTGCAGTTCGTCGACGCGTTGATCAAGGCGGGGCGCCGCTACGATCTGATCTACCTGCCCAATACGACGCACCGCTTCGGTTCCGGTGGGGATTACTTCACGTTGCGGCGCTGGGACTATTTTACCGAGCATCTGCTCAAGATCGAGCCGCCGTTGCCGCCCTACGTCAAGCCTGGCGCACCAAACTAACCGATGCGGAGAGCGAAACATGACGCAGGGATATAGTCGCCGGGGCTTCATCCAGGGATCGTTGGCAGGCATGGCGGGAGGGTCAATCGCGCTCGGCTCGGCCACCGCTTCGCCGCGTGCGGTGCCATCCGGCAACTGGAGCGCGCCAAGTGATAGCGAGCGCCGCCGGCTCATCTCAACGGCGCGGTTCGGACGCAAAGAGGGTGTCTCCGGCCGCAAGGGAATCGCGATCTGCACCCATCCATTGGCATCGGCGGCAGCGATCGACATGTTGAACGCGGGTGGCAACGCCTGCGACGCGATCTGCGCAGCCGCGCTCGCCCAGACGGTCGTCGAACCCCATATGACGACATTGTCCGGCGTGTTCTCGATGCTCTATTACGATGCGCGCAGCCGGTCTTACTCCCATGTCACGGGCGCGATGAACGCGCCGAAGACGCATCCAGTGTTCACGGGAGGCGCGGAAGCGTTCGGCGCGATGGCGGGACCAGGCCAGCACAATGGTCAGTTGGTACCCGTCCCGGGCTTTTGGGGCGGCGTCGAGGCATCGCATGGACGGCACGGCCGGCTGCCTATCAAGACGGTGATGGCGCCGGCGATCCACTATGCGCGGCAGGGGTTCGAGATCCATCCGTTCCTGTGGGGCGAGATGTTCGTTGAATCGCCCAACCTTGGATCCGTCGCCTATGGGCAGGAAACCTACTACAAGGACCGCCGTCTGCTGAATGTCGGCGAGATGCTGGTCCAGCCCCGCTATGCCGACACGCTGGAGCGGCTTGCCGAGGAGGGAAGCGGCTATTTCTATCGCGGCGAGTTCGCCCGCAAATATGCCGCGGCGGTCCAGAAGGCCGGCGGTTATGTGACGATCGAGGACATGGCGTCATGGCAGCCGCTGACCGGGCAGCCGGCCCGTTCGACCTATCGCGACTATGAGGTGATCGGCGCCGCGGCGCCCGATTATGGCGGGCAGGCGCTGGTCGAGATCATGAACATGGTCGAACTGCTCGACGTCCAGAAGCTGGGCCCCGCCTATGCGTCGGCGGAGACGACCCACAAGCTGATGCAGATCATCAAGCGGGTCTATACCGATGCCGTGACCCAGCGCTGGAGCAAGTCGGTCCAGCCGGTCGAACGGATGATCTCCAAGGCGTTGGCTGCCGAGCGTTTCGCCGGCCTCGACGAGCAGACCGGCGCGCCGGGCCCGGCGCGCGCTCCTCCCGGCTCGACGCACGTCACCGTCGTCGATGGGGAAGGGAATGTGGCGACCGTGCTCCATTCGGTGATGTCCGCGCCCTACACGACCGGGATCTTCGTGGACGGGGTCTATGTCTGCGCAGGCCTGCTCCACCTCGGCTCGGGTGCGCCCGGCCCGGATGGACGCGTGCATGCCCGTATCGCGCCCAACATGTTCGCACGCAACGGCAAGCCCGTGCTGGCATCGGGCTCGCCGAGCGTCTCCCTTACCGAGAACATCGTGCAGAACAGCATGAACATGCTCGATTTCGGGCTGGATATCGAGACTTCGGTGCATAAGCCGCGCTTCGGTGGCGACGATCTGCGTGTGACAGGCACGACAATGATCGAATCCGATATGGGCGAGGCCCTGATCGGCCAGTTAAGGGCGCGCGGCCAGAAGCTGACGAATTCCAGCCCCTGGGACTGGATGCACGGGTCGTTCGACGGAATCCGCATCGCCGACGACGGCACGGCGTCGGCGTGCGGGGATCCGCGGCGGACCGCGCAGGCGATCACGGCCTGAGCGCCACCGGACCGCGTGGGATCGCGGATCGATCGCTGGTCGAGCGCGGAACGGATCATCCGATCGGGATATGGATGAAGAAAAATGCCCCGCTGCGACGCGGCAGGCACGAAAGGAAGGTTCATGGAGATCAACAGGCGCACGGCGATGACCGCACTGGCAGCATCGGCCACGACGATGCTCGGCGGGACCGCGAATGCGATCACGGCGATCGGCCAACGGGCTGACGCGAAGCCCGTCCATTCACCGGTGGTGCGCCCCGACGCCGAGCAATGGGACATGACGTCGCGGATCACCGGGCGCACCTATCGCATATTCGTAGCCAGGCCTTCGGGAACGAAGCCGCCGCCGCCGGGGGGGTATCCGGTCATCTATCTCAACGACGGCGATTTCGAGTTCCATACCGCCGCCGACGCGCTGATGATGCAATCGATCGCGCTGGAGCTGGCGTCGGCCTACATCGTCGGAATCGGCTACGGCAAAGGTTGGGAATATGCCTCCCGCACACGCTGCGCCGACCTGACGCCGTCCCAGCCGGATCCAGCCACCCGTGCCGGCCTCGAAGCCTCGCCACTGACCAAGGGTGCGGCCTATGGCGAAGCCGCGCTCTATCATCGCTTCATGACAGAAGAGCTGCGGCCGCTGATCGAAGCCAGCTACCCGGTGAGCCGCCGCGACCGCACTCTGTGGGGCCACTCCTTTGGTGGCCTTTTCGCCCTGCACGTGTTGTTCAATGATCCCGGCGCCTATCACACCTATCTGGTCAACAGCCCGTCGATCAACTGGAGCGGGGGCGCGATCCTGAAGGACGAGGCCAAGCTGGTCGCGCAGCTGCAGTCCGGCAAGGCCGCGCCCCGAGTGCTCGTCACCGCAGGCGAGTATGAAGAGACGCTGGCCGAGCATGTGAAGCTGTATCCAGGCGTCAGTCGCGAGCAGATGCAAGGCATGCTGAAGGCGTTCGCCATGGTCACCAACGCCACCAGTCTGGTCGAGCGCCTCAAGGCGGTGAAGGCACCGGCCGACGCGCACTTTGAGTCGATCGTCTTTGGCGGCGAAACGCATCTAAGCGCGATCCTGCCGGCGATGAGCCGAGGACTGCGGTTCGCGCTGCCGCTGTAACCGTCAAGTTGAGAAAAGAGCGGCGCGCGATGAGCGAATGCGGGAACCGGTTGATCGCGCTGCGTGCCGAACTGACGTCGCTGGGTCTCGACGGCTTCATGCTGTCAACCGGCGACGAGCACATGTCGGAGTGGCCGGCACCGTTCGCCAACCGCCTTGCGTGGCTGACCGGCTTCACCGGCACGACCGGCGCGGCCGCGGTGCTGAGGGACCGCGCGGCGATGTTCGTCGACGGCCGCTATACCGCCGCGGTGCGCGATCAGGTCGACGGCCGCTACTACGCCTTCGTCGACCTGCCGCAGGCGAGCATCGCCGACTGGCTGTCCGACAATGCGGCGAGCGGCGCGCGGATCGGCTATGACCCCCGCCTTCATGGCTGCAATGCCGTTCGGGCGGTCGAGCGGGCGCTGAGCCAGGCCGATATTGCGCTGGTTCCGGTCGCGGCCAATCCCATCGATGCGATATGGGCCGACCGGCCGGCACGGCCGCAGACGGCGCTGTTCATCCAGCCGATCGAACGATCAGGGAAGGCATCCGAGGACAAGCTCAGCGAGGTCACCGAATGGCTGACTGCGATCGGCGCCGACGCCGCAGTGCTGGTCGCGCTCGATTCGATCGCCTGGCTTTTCAACATCCGTGCCAGCGACATCGCCGTTGCGCCGCTTGGCTATTCATACGCGATCTGCCGGCGCGACGGCACCGCCGATCTTTTCGTCGATGCGACAAAGCTGAATGATCATGTTCGCCAACACCTTGGCAACCGCGTCCGGCTGGCCGCTTACGACGCGTTCTATCCCGCGCTCAAAACGCTTTCGGGGCAGCGCGTGACGATCGATCCCGACCTTTCGCCCACTGCCATCGCGCATACGCTCATCAGCACTGGCGCGGCGGTACGCGAGGATCGCGAGCCGACGCAACTGCCCAAGCAGATCAAGAACGCCGTAGAGATCGCGGGCATGAAGCAGGCACATGTCCGCGACGGCGTTGCGGTGACCCGCTTTCTCCACTGGCTGTCGATCGAGGGCTCGCGGGGTGAGCAGACCGAATTGTCCGCGGCGCATCGGCTGACGGCCTTCCGCCGCGAGCTCACCGGATTCCATGGCGTCTCGTTCGATCCGATCTCGGCGGCCGACGCCCATGGCGCGCTGCCGCATTATTGGCCGACGCCGGAAAGCAACCGGCCGATCCGGCCCGACAGTGTCTATCTCATCGATTCCGGTGGGCAGTATCCGGACGGCACGACCGATGTGACCCGCACGATTGCCATCGGTGCGCCGCGTCAGGATGTGAAGGATCGCTTTACCCGGGTGCTCAGGGGCCATATCCGGCTCGCCACCGCGGTCTTTCCCGCAGGAACGCTGGGCAGCCGGCTCGATCCACTGGCGCGGTTGGCCTTGTGGGAGGCGGGACTCGACTACGACCATGGCACTGGTCACGGCGTGGGTCATTTCCTCAACGTGCATGAAGGACCAAATCATCTGCCGGCAACGCCGCGACCGGGGGAAACCGGGATCGAGGCGGGCATGATCCTTTCCAACGAACCCGGCTATTACAAGGCCGGCGATTACGGGATCCGGATCGAGAACCTCGTCGTCGCGGTTGCGCGCAAAGTCGAAGGCGCCGAGAAGCCGATGTTGGGCTTCGAAACGATCACTCTGGCCCCGATCGA
Source organism: Sphingobium sp. (assembly GCA_030148625.1). Next base: position 10,964 of record JASBTC010000296.1, read on the forward strand.
CCGCGACCTGATCGACGTCGCACTGCTTACCGACGCCGAGATCGACTGGCTCGACAGCTACCATGCCAAGGTGCTCGATCATATCGGGCCGCTGGTTCCCGCAGACACGCGTCGGTGGCTCCAGGAGCGGACCGCGCCGCTTCGCCCACATGCGTGATCCCGGCGACACGTTCACGGCCGCGGGACACGCGGATCAGAGATATTCGGAGGTTACGCCATGATGCGCATTTTCTCTTTCGCGGTTGCGTCCGAACGCGCGCACTCACGCCCGATCCGGATGATCATGGCGGTTTGTCTCGCGACGACTGCTTCCGTGTCGCCGGGTGCCGCATCGGCGCAGACTGCCAGGCCTGCGGATCGCGCCGATCGGGCCAGTGAAGCGACAGACACAGCGCGGCTCAACACGTGGCTCGATACCAAATATGAGGAGGAACTCGGCTTCAGCCCCATCGCGCGCTCCTTTCAGGGCGACAAGACGGACCAGGACAAGATCGATGACATGTCCGAAGCCGCCGGCGAACGCAGGCTCGAATGGCTCCG
>JASBTC010000300.1 GCA_030148625.1 Sphingobium sp.
GATCGCGGCCTGGATTTCGAGCCAGGAGGCCGATTGGCGGCGAACCTTCTCGCCGAATTCCGCCTTCATCGTCTCGGGGCTTTCGAACGCCCACATGTCGAACATCAGCCGATAATCGTGCGGATTGGCGAAGGCGAAGACAAGATAGGCGCCGCAGACCAGGCCAAGCGCATCCTCCGGCTTGCGCGCGCGGCGGCGCCAGCGGGCGAGCGAGCGGGTGAAGCGCGAGAACGCCCTGATGCGCAATTCCATCAGCAGATGGTCTTTGCTCGGGAAATAGCGATAGGCCATCATCTGCGATGTGCCGAGCTGCTTGCCGATGTCGCGCATGTTGATCGCATCCACCCCGCCCGACTGGAACAGCGTCAGCGCGGCCTCGCAAATGACGTTGCGGATCTCCTGCGTGGTCGCGGCCTGCATCGCGGGATCCGCTGGAGGGCGTCCGCGCCGTCTGGGAAAGGTTTCCACTGCCATCGCGTTCGCCTTACCGTGCGTCGATGCGCTGGAGAAGGGCAGGGTCGAGGGCGCGCTTCAGGATCTTTCCCGTCGGATTGGTGGGCAGTTTCGGCAGGATAGCGACCAGGCGGGGATATTTGTAGAGGGCTATGCGGGTCCGGCACCATTCGGCCAGATCGGCGGCCGTCGCCACCGCGCCATCGCGCAGCGACACGAAGGCCGCGATTTCCTGACCCACGCCGGCGTCGTCGATGCCGATCACCGCCGCCAGCATCACCGCCGGATGGCTGGCCAGCGTCGCTTCGACTTCGGAGGGATAGACATTGTATCCATTGCGGATGATCATTTCCTTCCTGCGATCGAAGATGAAGATATTGCCCTGGTCATCGCGGCGAACCACATCGCCGGTCGCGAACCACTGGCTCGGTGCACGCGGATCGAGCTTTCCGTCGATATAATATCCGCGCATCAGATTGGGCCCGGCGATCTCGAGTTCGCCCTCGAACTCGTTCTCAACCTCCTTGACGCCGTCCAGCGCGACGATGCGATGATCGAGCGGCGTGCAGATCGTGCCGACGCCGCCCGAAGGCGGTGCGCCCGGTCCCTCGATCGCGATGCAGCAGGCGACTTCGGTCATGCCATAGCCCTGATGGACGGGAATGCCGAACACCTGCCCAAATGCCTCTCCCGTGGCCGCAGGCAAAGGGGCGCCGCCCGCCAGCGCGAAGCGGAGGCGGCGCGATGCGGCGCCGGCCTCATCGGGATGATCGCGTCCCCGCTCGGCGAGCGCGGCAAAGGTGGTCGGCACGGCCGCCAGAAAGCTCGCACCGCGATCGGCCATCGCCGCGAGCACCGCCTCGGGGGCCGGCCGCGCCACGAGCGCCAGTTCGGCACCCGCCATCAGGCCGCCGAGCATCAGGACGATCTGGCCGAAGACGTGGGACAGGGGCAGCGGACAGAGAAGCACGTCCGCAGGGCCAATCGCGAGCACCGCATTGCTGTGTCGCGCATTGGTGATGAGCGCGCCGCCCCGATGCGAGGCGCCCTTGGGGCGCCCCGAGGTGCCGGAGGTGAAGAGGATCAGCGCTTCGTCGTTGTCGCCCCGATCGACCACGGGCAGGTCGGGACGTGCCCGTGCCATGAGCGCTGCGAATCCGGCGCCTCCGTCGATGTGCATGAGATGGGTCCCACCGATCCCGGCGACGATGGCTTCAAGCTCTCCCATGACCGGAAAGGGGGCGTCGACGGCATCCGCGATCACCATCGCCGGACGCATCGTCGAAAGGATGAAGCGGACCTCGTCAGGGCCGAGCAAGGGGTTGAGCGGGATCACGACGAGGCCGGCACGATGTGCGCCGAAATAGGCGGTGACGAACGCGACCGAGGCGGGAAGGAGAAGCACGACACGCTCGCCGGGCATCAGCCCAAGCCCGCCATAGGCGCCGCGCGCCGTATCGATGGCATGATCGAGTTCGGCATAGCTCAACCGCGCGATACCGTCTGAAAGCGCGGACCTGTCCTCAAATCCCGGCTGCGCGCGCGCGACGTCGCTGAGCCGTGACGGTGTTTCCCAGCCGATGGGCATCGCGTTCATCCTTTCCTCCCGGAGCGATTGGCAGGTCGACGGACTCATCAAGCGACCTGGAAATCGCGGTAAAACAAAAGCCTAGGGTGGGCTCGCCGCGAGCGCATGCCGCACCGCGTTGCGCCAACGCCCGAGCGATTCCGCCCGATGCTGCGTGTCGATCATCGGCGAAAAGCGCGTCACGCTGTGGGGCAGCGCGTCGAGCGACGCGATATCGGGCCAGATTCCGACGGTGAGACCCGCGAGAAAGGCGGCGCCGAGCGCGGT
>JASBTC010000301.1 GCA_030148625.1 Sphingobium sp.
CCAGATGTCGGCGGCATTGAGTTCCCGACTGGTCTCATCCGCCATTGCCTGGACGTGGCGGCTGAAATCGGCCTGGAGGCGCTTGGGCAGCTTCAGCCCCCGATCCTGTTCGAGAACCCAGGCGACGCCGCCCTTGCCCGATTGCGAATTGACCCGGATCACCGCTTCGTAGCTGCGGCCGAGATCGGCGGGATCGATCGGCAGATAGGGGACTTCCCAATACTCGTCGTTGCGCGCTTCCTGCGCCGCGAAGCCTTTCTTGATCGCGTCCTGATGGCTGCCCGAAAAGGCAGTGAAGACGAGTTCGCCGGCATAGGGGTGGCGCGGATGGACGGGGATGGCGTTGCAATATTCGACGGTCTTGATGACTTCATCGATGTCCGAGAAGTCCAGGCCGGGATCGATGCCCTGCGTGTACATGTTGAGCGCGACGGTGACGAGATCGACATTGCCGGTGCGTTCGCCATTGCCGAACAAGCAGCCTTCGACGCGGTCGGCGCCGGCCATCAGGCCGAGTTCGGTCGCGGCGACGCCGGTGCCGCGGTCATTATGCGTGTGCAGGCTGACGATCACGCTGTCGCGATTGGGAATGGCGCGGCAGAAATATTCGATCTGGTCGGCTTAGATATTGGGCGTCGCGCACTCGACGGTGGCAGGCAGGTTGAAGATGATCGGCTTCTCGGGCGTGGGTTTCAGGATATCCATCACCGCCGCGCACACTTCGACGCTGAAATCGATCTCGGCGGTCGAGAAGGTTTCGGGGCTGTACTCGAACATCCAGTCGGTGTCGGGCTGCTTGGCGGCTTCGTCGCGCAGGATCTTGGCGCCGGTGATCGCGATCTCGCGCACTTCGTCGCGGGTCATGCCGAAGACGATCTTGCGCCACGCCGGCGAGACCGCGTTGTAGAGATGGACGATCGCCTGGCGGGCGCCCTTCAGGCTCTGGAAGCTGGTTTCGATCAGGTCGCGGCGCGACTGGGTCAGCACCTGGATGACGACGTCGTCGGGAACGCGGCCGTTCTGGACCAGGCCGGAGATGAAATCGAACTCGGTGGCGCCGGCGGAGGGGAAGCCGACCTCGATCTCCTTCACGCCGACCTTGAGCAGCAGGTCGAAGAAACGGGTCTTCTTCTCGCCGTCCATCGGATCGATCAGCGCCTGGTTGCCGTCGCGCATGTCGGTCGACAGCCAGCGCGGTGCCTGGGTGATGGTGCGCGACGGCCATTGGCGGTTGGGCAAGTCGATCTGGGGGAAAGGACGATATTTGGTCGAGGGATCGCGTAACATGGCTGTGCTCTCTTCGCTTCATCCGCGCATAAGCGGGTGGAGTTGCTGGGTTCCGGTGATCTGCCCTTAGGCGGTCGCGGCAGCCCGCAGGCCGCACGGAAACGTCGCGCCTAAGGGCGCGTAAGTCGAAGAAGAAGCAGGGCGCGGTGCGCTGACATATCCGGCTCAATGACGCGGAACCGGTCGCGTGTCCAGAGGAAACCCGCCCGGCAGGGGCCGGACGGGTTCCTTCGCATCATTTTTCGAAGGCGGCGGAGATGTCGAGCTTCACCGCATCGGTGACCAGCGGCACGCCGTAACTGATGCCGAAATCGCTGCGCTTGATCGTGGCTTCGGCCTTGAAACCCACTGTCGGCTTCTTGACGAAGGGATTGATGCCCGCGCCGACGAATTCGGCATCCAACACCACTGGTTTCGTCACGCCGCGGATGGTGAGATTGCCTTCGATCTTCGCTTCGTCGCCGTCCTTGTCGAGAATTACGCGCGTCGATTTGAAGCTGGCCGTCGGAAACTTCTCGGCATCGAAGAAATCGGCGGTCGCCAGATGCGCATCGAGCTTGGCATTGCCGCTCGCCACTCCGGCGAAGGGTGCAACGGCTTTGATCGGGATGGTGACCTCGACCGACGACGCGGCCAGATTGGCGGGATCGATCTTCAAGGTGCCGCTGACCCCGGTGATCAACCCATGATAGGGGCTGAAGCCGAAATGATTGACTTCCCATGCGATCAGGCTGTGGCCGGGATCGGCGGCATAGGTGCCGGCGGCGACCTTGCTCCGGTCCTTGGTGCCCGGCGCGCTGGTCGGCATCTGCGCGATGACGGGCACGGCAATGGCGGCCAGCGTGGCGAGGCTGGTTGCGATCAGGATTCTGCGCATCGGAATGGGGTGCTCCGTTCGTTGAGTGTGCGGAACGGACAATTGGCGAAATGCGCGCGAAGTTCCATCGGAAAGCGCGAAACGATGCGTTTCCTCAGATCGTGTCGAGCGCTTCGCCGATCACCGCATAGATGTGGTCGAGATCCTCGGCCGTGATGCAGTAAGGCGGCATCACATAGATGGTGTTGCCGAGTGGCCGGAGCAGCGCGCCGCGTTCGCGGAACCGAGCGGCCAGGCGCGGTGCGAGGTCGGAGAGATAGCCGCTGTCGGAGACCTCGACATCGATCGCCGCGATCGTGCCCAGCCGGCGCTGTCCGCTCAGGCGGGGATGGTCGGACAGGCGCGCGATATGGCCTGCCTGCATTGCGGCCAGCGCATCGATCCGTGTCTGGACCGGCTCGTCGCGCCAGATGGCGAGATTGGCATTGGCGGCGGCACAAGCGATCGGGTTCGCGGTGTAGGAACTCGAATGGTAGAAGGTTCGGGCGCGATCCTCCGACCAGTGCGCCGCGAAGATCGGCTCGGCGCAGAGCGTGACCGCAAGCGGCAGCGATCCGCCGGTCAGCCCCTTGGACAGGCACATGATATCGGGTGCGATGCCCGCCTGTTCGCATGCGAACATCGTGCCCGTGCGGCCCCAGCCGGTCATGACTTCGTCGGCGATGAACAGCACCTCATGTGCCGCGCAGATCGCGCGCATCTCGGCCAGGATATGCGGCGGATAGATCAGCATCCCGCCGGCGCCCAGGATCAGCGGTTCGACGATGAAGGCGGCGGGATGGTCGCGGCAGGCGACCTCCAGCGCGTCGAGCGTGTCCTGTTCCTTGCCCGCTATGGGGAAGGGGATGGTGCCGACATCGAAGAGCAGCGGCTCGTAAGCGCGGTTGAACACGCCGCGCGCGCCGATCGACATCGCGCCGATCGTGTCGCCATGATAGCTATGCTCCATCACCAGCACGCGATGGCGCGGCTCGCCGATATTGGCCCAGTAACCGAGCGCCATCTTGAGCGCGACCTCGACACTGGTCGATCCGCTGTCCGAAAAGAAAACGCGCTTCAGCGGCTCGGGGGTGATCGCGACGAGCGCGCGCGCCAGCGTTTCCGCGGGCTCGTGCGTCCAGCCCGCGAAAATGAGCTGGTCGAGCCTTTCGGTCTGCGCGCGGACCGCCGCCATGATGCGCGGATGGCAATGGCCGTGCGTGACCACCCACCAGGACGAGATCGCGTCGATCCAGCGACTGCCGTCCTCGGTGAAGATCGCCGCCCCTTCGGCGCGGGCGATCAGCGGAATCGGTTCGCCCAGGCCGTGCTGGGTGAAGGGGTGCCAGACGGGCGATCCGGTCATCGGAAATCATCCAGGTTGAAACCGGCAGCAAAGGCGGTGGCCAGCGTATCCGGGGTCAGCGGATCGAGCCGGGGCAGGCGGCCGAGGCGGCGTATGCCCGAGAGCGCGGGAATGATCGCTTCACTGTCGGGCATGGGATCACCGATGAACGCGATGCCGTGGATGGGCACGTCGCGATGGCGCAGCGCCTCGATCGTCAACAGGCTGTGGTTGATCGTGCCGAGACCAGTGCGCGCGCAGACGATCACCGGGATCTGCCAGCGCACGAAGATGTCGGCGAACAGCGTATCGCGCGTGACAGGCACCAGCGCACCACCGGCCCCCTCGATCACCAGCGGGCCGTTTGTTTCAGGCGGCATGAGTGTGCCGATATCGATGGCTACGCTGTCCAGTTCTGCAGCGAGATGGGGCGAGGCTGGCGTGTTCAGCCGATGGGTTTCGGGAAGAACAGATCCTCCCCGTCCCGGGGAGGGAGGATTGGTCAGCCGCGCAACGGTTTCGCTGTCGGTCTCGTCTTCCAATCCTGCCTGGATCGGCTTCCAATAGGTCGCGCCGAGCGCCTGGACGAGTGCGGCTGCGAATACCGTCTTGCCGATGCCGGTGTCGGTGCCGGTGACGACGAATTGCGCGCTCATGCCGGAACCGGCGCCATCGCCTCGGCGAGCGCGTCGGCCATCGCATCGACGTCCGTCTCGGTCACGTTGAGCGTCAGCGACAGGCGCAGCCGCGCGGTACCTTCCGGCACGGTGGGAGGGCGGATTCCGCGAATGTCGAAGCCGCGCTCTTGAAGCATGGCGGCCATCGCCATCGTCCGGTCGTCCTCACCGATCACGACCGGCACGATCTGCGATCCCGTGGCCGGGATGCCGAGCGGGGCAAGGCGTTTCGCGGCATGATCGACCAGCCGGCCGAGCCGCGCCCGCCGTTCGGGATCGGCGGCGGCGATGCCGATCGCATGGCCGACGCAATGCGCGACGAGCGGCGAGGGCGCGGTCGAGAAGATGAAGGGGCGTCCGCGATTGATCAGGAAATCGATCACGGTGCGCGGCGCGCTGATCTGGGCGCCGCGCACCGTGTTCGATTTACTGATCAATAGCGGACGCCCCTTCATATTCTCGACCGCGCCCTCGCCGCTCGTCGCGCATTTCGTCGGCCATGCGATCGGCATCGCCGCCGCCGAT
>JASBTC010000305.1 GCA_030148625.1 Sphingobium sp.
GTGATCGCCATCGACCAGTCGCCGATCGGACGGACTCCACGCTCGAACCCGGCGACCTACACGAACGTCTTCACCCACATTCGGAGCTTGATGGCGAAGACACCCGAGGCACGGGCGCGCGGCTACAAGCCCGGCCGCTTCAGCTTCAACGTCAAGGGTGGCCGCTGCGAGGCCTGCACCGGCGACGGGCTGATCAAGATCGAGATGCACTTCCTGCCCGACGTCTACGTCACCTGCGACGTCTGCCACGGCGCACGCTACAATCGCGAAACGCTGGAAGTGAAGTTCAAGGGCCGGTCGATCGCCGATGTGCTCGACATGACCGTCGAGGACGCAGTCGAATTCTTCAAGGCGGTGCCGCCGATCCGCGACAAGATGGCGATGCTCGCCGAAGTCGGCCTGGGTTACGTCAAGGTCGGCCAGCAGGCGACGACGCTGTCGGGCGGCGAGGCGCAGCGCGTCAAGCTCGCCAAGGAACTGAGCCGCCGCGCGACGGGCAACACGCTCTACATCCTCGACGAGCCGACCACCGGCCTGCATTTCGAGGATGTCCGCAAGCTGCTCGAAGTGCTCCACGCGCTGGTCGAACAGGGCAACAGCGTCGTGGTGATCGAGCATAATCTCGACGTCATCAAGACCGCCGACTGGATCATCGACCTGGGCCCCGAAGGCGGCGTCAAGGGCGGCGAGATCGTCGCCGAAGGCACGCCGGAGAAGGTCGCCGAAAATCCGCGTAGCTTCACAGGCAGCTATCTGAAACCGCTGCTGGTGCGGGGGAAGAAGGCGCCCGCGAAGGAACTGGCGCTGGAGGGCGAGGCGGCGGAGTGAATTTGTCCGTGTCGGTTTTCTTCGTCACATAGCCCGACAGTCGATGCCGGCGTCATGCCGCCCGAAAAATGCGTTCGGCCCCCGGGTCTTTCGTATCGGCCCGCTCGTTGGACAACTTCCTCTACCTGAAGGAAGATTTTCCATGACCGACACCAGCCACGACATCCGTACGCTCAATTCGCTGATCGCCACGACGATCGACAGCGTCGATGGCTATACCGAAGCCGCCAAGGATTCGGATAGCGGCCGCTTTGGCTCGATCTTCACCGATCGCGCGTCCGAGCGTCGCCAGGCCCTGACGCTGCTGCAGACCGAAGTGACCCGCCTGGGCGGCAATCCCGAAGATGACGGCACCGCGCTCGCCGGCGCACACCGCGTGTTCCTCAATCTCAAATCCGCCGTGCTGGGCAAGGATGAAAAGGCGATCGTGAACGAAGTCGAACGCGGCGAGGATCATATCAAGGCGAAGTTCGAGGATGCGCTCAAGGACGACGATCTGACGCCCCAGACCCGCGGCGTGATCGAACAGGCCTATGGCTCGGTCCGCCAGGGCCATGACCAGATGCGCGACCTGAAGCATTCGATGGAAGCCGCGAGCTAAGGTTTCCGGCTTTTAGTTCAGCCAATCCCCCTCCCGCTTGCGGGAGGGGTTAGAGGTGGGTCTGTTCGGACCTAGCGCCAATTGGCGTGGACCTTCATCCTATTGGACGAACTCGAAGCTCGTCGGATAACTTCCCCAGTCGCCGGTGCTGACGCCATTGGCCTCGCTGCCCGCATAGCTTGACCGCCCGGGTACTGCGCGCATCGTGACGGTGCCGCCGCGCGGGCCGATCAGGCCGGCGTGGAGCGCAGCGCGGCAGATCGCGGAGTCGGTCGTATAAGGTCCGCTGCCCCAGACCGAACCCGAAGCGGCGGCTTCGGCCGGGCAGCGGCAGGCGAGCGTCGTGCCCGCCGTCGCCAGCACGCCGGCGCTGGCCGGACAGATCGCCACCGTCGTCTCGGGATAGCCGGGCGAAACCGAATTGGCGGCGGTGGCGCGCGCGACGACGAAGCTGCGCGACCATGATCCCCAATCGCTCGATGCCACGCCGCGCCGCGTCGATGCGGCATAAGCGCTGCGCCCCGGGCGAGCGTCGACCCGAATAGTGCCGCCATCCTCGCGCACCGCGCCGGCATGGAGCGCCGACCGGCAGAGTTGCGAATCATCGGTATAGATATCCGACCCCCAGACCGAACCGGCCGCAACCGCCTCGGACGAGCAATGGCAGACCAGAGTCTGACGACCGGGCTCGAGCTTGGTGGGGCATTCGCCCGGCGGCATCGGTTGCGCCGCTGCGGGCTTCGGAACCGTGGTGGAAACCGCCGTCCCGAAAACCAGGACCGCGGCGACAAGGGCAAAACGCGTCATGCTATGCCTCCCCCAAATTCGGTCACAGGCTAACATTGCATGGCCGGAACGACAAATCCGGCGCTCAATGCTCGCGATGCATCCTGTGCCAATCACTATGCCCATGCCCGGAGGGGTTGTGGCCGCTCACATCGACCATCGGTTTCGCCGCGTCGCGCATCGCCTGTTCGCGTTCGCGCCGCTGCATGGCGACCCCCATTGCGGGATTGTTCGGCGTCACGCCGCGCCGTTCGGCCTCGAAACGTTCCATCATTCCCTTGATGCGGGGCAGATCGAGCTGCACGAGGCGTTTGATATCGCCGCGCTCCATGCCCTTTACCAGTTCATCCATCATCACGCCCGATCCGAGCTCGAGCATCGCGAAATTGGGTTTCATTCCCACCGGCCCGCCATCGAGGTCGAACGTCGCGCCGAGCTTGGTCTTGCCGTCGGCGGCCGGCTCGACGGTGAAGTCGATATCGGCGATCTCCTCGTCGTCGGCCAGCACTTCGATCGAGACCGCCTTGCCGTCACGTTTCTCGGTCTTGAAAGTGAGCGTCTTGCCCTTCACCGCGCTATCCTCCGCCATGCCGTCGCTGCCGTCGGGCGCGCGCATGCCGGGGGCCCGAAATCCCTCGATGCGCCGGGTCTCGATCAGATCGGCATTCGCTGCGAGCAAGTCGTAAACCGCCTGCGGCGATTCGTTCACGATCCGCTCGTGATGCACGCCACCCCCGCCGCTCACCACATAGGCTCCCGCCGTCGCGACCCCCAACATACCCAACACCGCGCTTCTCATACGCCCCACCCCGGTCGGCGAGACGCTAGGATCGCCAGGTTAACGATCAGTCTCCGCGTCGCATAATCCGGTCCGATACGGATATATCTCCGTTGCGCGGCACCGCGGCGCGATGTAGCGCGGCCTTGGGGCTGGGGAGGAATCGGGTCATGCGCGTTCTCGCGCCATTGGTGTTGGCTGTGTGGCTGCTGCCCGCGCCGCTTGCCGCGCAATCGGCCGGCGCTCCGCCAGAAATCGAAACCCAGCCCGTCGCGACACCGCCCTTGCCGGCACCTGCCGCGATCATCGTGCCAGCACTCACGCCGGTCAGGATCGAGATATTGGAAACGATGAATTCGCAGGCGAGCCGGATCGGCGCGCACTTCCCGATCCGCCTGGCGAGCCCGATCGACATTCCAGGCGGGTTCCAGATCGCCGCCGGCATCACCGGGTCGGGCGACGTCGTCCATGCCGCGAAGTCGCGCTTCGGCGGCAAGCCCGGCGAGTTGATCCTGGCAGTGCGTTATCTCGACTTCGGCAGCGTCCGCATTCCGCTGCGCAGCCTGACTTATGATTCCAGACGCGCGCTCGACAACACCGATACCGCCTTTGCGGTCGGCATCGCCGCAGGTCTCGCCGCTTTCCTCGTCACCGGCGGGGAAGTGAATATTCCGGCGGGCACGATCGCCAATGCCAAGACGTCTGCACCGGTCACCCTTCCCGTGCCGGCCGCGCCAATTGCCACCCCATCCGTCGAACAAGGAGCTCCCAAGCCATGATCCATCGCCTTCTGCCCATCGCGATCGCCTTCGCAGCGCCGCTCGCCCTGTCCGGCACCGCCGCCTTCGCCGCCGAAGAGGCTGCGGCGCCGGTCGTCATTCCCGCGCCGCAGGCGGGGATGAGCCAGATCGTCTTTTTCCGCCCCAGCGCGATGGGCATGGCGATCAGCTGCAACATCCGCGAGAACGGCAAGATGCTCGGCACGACCAATAACGGCCGCTATTTCGTGCTCACCACCACGCCGGGCGCACACACGTTCACCACCAAGTCGGAAGCGACCGATACGCTGAACGTCGAGGCGGAAGCCGACGAGACCAGCTATGTGAAGTGCAAGATCGGCATGGGCATCATGGCCGGCCGGCCCAATCTGTCGCCGTCGACCAAGGAGGAATTCGACGGCAAGTCCGCCAAGCTCAAGCCGTCGGATCCCGAGAAGATGGCGAAAGCGATCGCCGAAGACGACGCGAAGCGCGCCGCCGGCGCGCAATAATCGGCCCCGAACGTACAATCCCCGGCGGGCTGCGAATGGTTCGCCCACCCGCCGGGAATGCAGACACGGAACATCGCCGTTGGGCCGGGTGTTGATCCTTCGGCACGAAGGAGGCCCGCGCATGACCATCGACAATCGCGAGATCGAGGAAACCTTTGCCGAGGCGCAGCGGCAAAAGGGGCAGTCGGGCAGTCCCGGCGATGACGGCCGGATCGGCGCCGGGCCGGAGGATGATTTCGCCGATGATGGCTATGACGACAGCCAGCGCGCCGAGATTCTCGAAGCCGAAAGCCTGGGTCCACGCGGTGCGCGTGGCGTGGTGCAGACCGACATCGTTCCCGACCTGGGCGGCGGCGATGCCGATGACGACGAGATCGAGGACGATGCCGACCGCATCGACGAGATAGAGGATACCGACGAACCCTTCACGCGCGGCGGGTGAGGCGGGTCGCGCGGGAAGACAAAAGCCGGATCAATCCCCCTCCCGTTCACGGGAGGGGTCAGGGGTGGGTGCGCGCGAAACGCGCGTCTTCATCTCATGAACAGGGGCGCAGGGAACCCGAGCGGTACCGAACCATCTCAACCGCCGCGGAAGACCCGGTTGGGCAGCACCGCGCGCGGCTGGTGCGGCGGCATATAGGTCGCCAGCAGATCGGCACGCGCCACCGGCTTGCCGGCGCCCGGTGCGATCGGACGACGCGCACTTGAATCCTGTGTGGGCATCGTCATCGCGCGTCCCTCCGATTGATGTTAGTGAAGGGCAAACAGCCGGGTCGGCCGATGGTTCAAATCGCTGCAGTGCAGCGAAGATTATCGCGACGCAGCACTCTCCGCACCCGCATCGACGCGCGTCAGCCGATACATCGGATAGGTGCCATAGCGCTTGGCCAGCGCGATCCGCCCGACATAGCGGCATCGGAACGCATCGGGCGCCTCCAGCGTCAGGATCGCCGCGAAGGGTTCGGTGACGAAGACCGCACCGGGCGGCGTCACCGGCTCGATACGCGCGGCGCGCGACACTTCGGTTCCGTAGAAATTGATGCGCCCGGTGATGCGATCGAGCGTACGATAGGCCGGGCCGTAATGCACCCCGATCCGCATGCCGCCGCTGTGCGACAGGCCAAGCGCGCCATAGTCGAAATCGCTCAGCCTTTGCTGGAGCATCAACGCGATCTCCGCGGCGGCGGCGGCGCTCGACGCGACCGCATAGAGCGCGTCGCCCCAGCTGTTGCGGCACAACACATCGCCTTCGCGCTCGTCGAGCACATCGGCGACATGCCGCATCACGCCGTTCCAGAATGCCGGCAGCACCGCTTCGGCCAATCGCGAAAAGCCCGGAAAATCGGTGAACAGGATCGCCGCCAGCGCCCGCTCGCTCTGTTCCTCCGCCCCCGCCGGCCGCGGCCTGAGCGCACGGTCGATCTTGCCCGGATCGACGACAAGCGTCGTCCCGCCGCGCCTGCGCCAGGTGGCGACGTCAGCGCCGGTGCCCGCCGATCCCGCCGCCGCCGCGCCATCCCAGATCGCGAGTTGCCGCGGCACACCGCCCAGATGCTGGGCGCGCAGCACCGCCAGCCCCATTGCGACACGGCTGCCATAAGCGAACTGATCGGGATCGCCGACATAGGCCATTTCGCTGGCGAAGGTCCGGCTGGCCGCCGCCGCCATGCAGCGTTCGAACCGTTCGACCCATCCAGCCCCGGCGGGCAGCACCGACTGGGCGATGAAATCGTCGCGCGCAAAGGGCAGGACGACATGGAGTTCGCCGCCGCGCGCCAGCACCGCCTCCGCGATCAGGATATCGCCGCCGGCCGCGAGCGCGCCATAAGCGAAGCCAACATCCTCCGCGGCCAGCCGCCGCCCGACTTCCGCGGCGAGAGCGGCTTCGGCGGTGGCATCAGCCACGAACATATGCCCGCAAAAATGGATCACGCGCGGCGGCCGGATCGCGTCCAGCAAGCGGTCGGCGGCATCCGCGTCGAGCCCGAGATGCGCGGCAAGCACGGCGAATTGCCGGCAGCTGGTCGACCGCGCACCATGATCGGCGCCGTCGAGCGCGACGGCCCGGCGCAGCATCGCCTCGCTCTCCGCGACATGCCCGAGGATGAGCAGCGCCTCCGCGCCGGTCGCCGCCATATAATAGTCGCGCGGATCGCCGACCTGCGGATGCGCCAATATCGCCGTCGCGATCGCCCGTGCGGAATCGTCGCGCCCGCACAAGGCGGCCAGGCTGGCGGCGTTGATGCCCGGATAGGGATCGCCGCTGCTCTCGAACAGCGCATGATAGGCATCGGACGCGGCCGCGAGCGCGCTCAGCCGGCGATCGTCCGCCGGCATCGCCAGCGCACGATCCTTGAGCAGACGCGCGGCGATTGCGCGGTGGTGCGGATCGTCGGAGTGATCGAGACCATATTCGCCGAACAATTCGGCGGCGCGATCGGCATCGCCCATCCTGGCCAGCGCCAGCACGAGTTGATGACGGATCGCCGGCGACTCGTCGCCTTCGCCGATCGCCGAGACGGCTTCGTCATAGGCCGCGATCAGGTCGCCGCGTGCGATCGCCCGGCGCGCGCGATCGAGCGCATCGGTCATCGGTTCAGTCCGCTGCCGCGTCCACGGGCCCGTCGTCCTGCACGCCAACCTCCTGCGCCGCCGCCTCTCGCGACAGGGCCGCGCGCTTGCGCAGCAGCTTGGCGGTGACGATGATCGCGGGCACGATCAGCGCGACGATGCCAAAGGCCAGGCCGAAGACCTCGCCCAACCCGGCATAGCCGTCGATCAGTTTCTTGAGCGGTCCCCAGCAGAACCAGATGGCGACGACCCAGAGCAGCGCACCGACATAGAGCGCCAGCCGGTTCTCCAGCACGATGCCGAGCCCGGCCAGGCCGCTGTCCGAACGGCCGGATTTGGTGCCCGATGCCGCGCGGAAGCGGGCAAGCTCCATCTCCGCCTGTTGCTGGCCCGTCCGGGCCTCGTCCAGCTCGCGGCGCATGCGCACCATTTCGCGTGCGCCGGTCGCGACTTCGCCCGATTGCGCCTTGGCCGTATCGACCTGTTCGGCCAGCTCGGCTTCGAGCGCCGCCCGCTTCGCGCGCTCGCCGGCAAGCTGCTGCCGCATATCGGGCATGGCGCGCTCGACGATGGTGTCGATCACGTCCGATGCCAGCGGATCAGCGGCGTAGCGTGCCAGCCAGCGTTTCCAGTCGTCGATGCTGCCCGTCCGGCTCAGCCGCGCATATTCGGCCAGCCCCGGGCGGCCGAGCAATTCGCCGATCCGCGCGACGATGCCGAGCCACACCGGATTGTCGGTGCCTTCGGCGCCCGCCGGCAGCACCTCCGCCTGGATCGAGCGGAATTCGAGCGGCAGCTGGCAGGGCTCGAGCTGGACGGCGATCAGCCCGCTGCGTTCCTTGCCGGTGCGCGCCTCGTTGCGGACCCAGTCGGACTGGGCGGAGGTTTCGGACCAGAGCACGAGCAGCGCCTTCGCCGCTTCGATCTCACGCTCGATCTCGCGATCGAACGACGCGCCGGCGCCGATCCCGGCATCGAACCAGATTCCGACCTTAAGCGCGGCGAGCGCGTCGCGGATCGCGATGCACCGGTCGCGGTCGTTCCGGGAATAGCTGATGAAGATATCCGCCATGGCTGGGCCCTGCCTGTCCGGTTGAAAAGCGAGTATAGACCAGGCCGATGAGGCGGCAAGTGATCGCGGGCACAGCATGGACGCGGGGAGCGAAAACACGACCCGTGCGAACCTCGTGCCCACGCCGCTCGGCAACGAGCCCGATCGCCATCACCGCCGTCGATACCGGCACGCAGAGGTTGCGCTTCGTCGCCGATGACCTTCTTTCGCTCCGCCGATCGGGTGACGCGGGCGCGATCGGCCGGCGGGTCTCAGGCGATCAGCGGGTCGCAACCGCCACGGCCGCGCCCGCCATCGCCGCGCCGCTCGTCCGGTTGAGCACCCTGATCGCGCGCGGGCTGGTGAACAGCCGCCGCGCGCGGACCGCGAGATAGATATAGGTGCCGAACACCAAGGCGAGAACCGCAAGCGTCGCGGCCACCAGTTCGAAATAACCCAGCATCGAAATGCGCTTGAGATCGATGATCGTCGGCAGCAGGGCGAGATAGAACATCATCGTCTTGGGATTGCTCAATGTCAGCGCGAGGCCGGCCAGAAACAGCCTGACCGGATGTTCGGGCCGCGCGTCCTGTTCGACATCGCGTGCGACGACCGGCGCCGTCCAGAGCTTCCAGGCGAGGTATATGAGATAGGCGATGCCAGCCCATTTGATCGCGACGAAAACCCCGTAAAAGGTCTGCGCCAGTGCGGCGAGCCCGACGATCGCGCAGGACAGCCAGACGACGTCGCCGATCGCCATGCCCGCGGTGAAGGCGACGGCGCCATTGGAACCGCGCCCGAGAACACGGGCGAGGATCGCGGCGATGCCGGGCCCCGGCGATACCGCGGCAACGAGAAGCGCGATCGAAAAGACGATGATCCCGGTCAGGTCCATGGCCGACTGCTCCGATGGTGGCAGGCCCTCACCTGCCTGTTCCGATGATGCAGGTGGCTTCGCATGGGTTGGTACGGCTCGCAAGCGTGAACAATCACGCCCGATCGCAAGATCCGCTCCTCAAAAAAAGGCCGGCTCGCGGACCGCAATGTCCACGAGCCGGCAGATCGCCCCCTCGGATCGACCTTGGGGCCGGCGTTCCGGGCACACTGGGACATACCCGGAACGCAATATGTCGGGGATTTGAAAGTGCAGGCTATTCGCAGGGATAGAAGCGGCCATCCCTGGCCCGATAGCTGTCGGTTCGCGCATCGTAATTGCCATAGCGATCCAGACAGTAGCGACGCCGTTCGCGGCGCTCCTTCTTCTTCTTGTTGTCGCTTCCGATCGCAGCAATCACGCCGCCGACGATCGCGGCGCCGACGACACCCGCCACGATCCCGTCGGTCTTGGCCTCCTTGCGCCGTTCGCGCTCCCGTTCCCGGTGCCGCCAGCCACGCCGATCACGATCGCGATCACACCGTACCCGGTCCCGCCCATGCAGCCCCCGGCAATTGTCCGAGATCGACGGCCCCATCGGCCGGGGTGGCGGCCGATGGCTCCAACGCTGGTCCTGTCCATCCTGCGCGAACGCGACGGGGGAGAGCGGCATGGCTCCGGCGAGCCAGGCAAAGGCTCCCACGGCAAGGGCGTATTTTCTGAGTCGAGCGACCATTTTTCTACTCCGGACTGACGGCCAACAGCGCCGTTTCCGGACAAGACATGATGGACATTGCGCATAGCTGGCGTTGCGCCAGGGCGCTTTCCGGGTGCGCGCTCAGCAACCGAATCTCGGCTTTTCGAAATCATATATCAGCCATCCGTCCTCCACGCGGTTCGCATAGAAGGTGTAGAAGCACCGATCCGTCTCGGTGGTGCTCGGCGTATATTCGGTTTTGACCTCCGGATGCCGGTTTCCGCGCCCCTTGTGCTCGACCCGGGTCGTCGCGGTGCCGGGCGTGGTGGTGGTGGATTCCTCGAGCCATTGATAGGCGCGCCGCCCGCCGGGCAAGTCTCTGACATCGATCGGCGGGCCATATTTGGCCATGACCGACTCCGGCGGGCGGCCGATATAGCCGCGCATGATGTCGGTCGAGCATCCGCCGACCATGAGCGTCGATACAAGCAGCAGGGCAATTCGGCCGGCAAACAATGTCGGACTCTGGCGTTTCATGAAACCTCGCAGTCGAATCTGGATTTGATCGCTGCACAGCCAACGCCATGAAGATTGCGTCAGGGTTGCAGACGCTGCGCGGCCGGGAGAAATTCGAGCCGTATCGTCGTGCCGCCGTCGGGCGCGTCCGACACCTCGATCCGTCCGCGATGTCGATCCATCACTTGCCGCACCAGATTCAGGCCCAGCCCCGCGCCCGTCGCCCGTGCGCGCAGCCGATAAAATGGTTCGAAGATCCGCTCGCGCTCATGCGCCGGGATGCCCGGCCCATTGTCCTCGACCTCGATGGCGTTTTCATGCGCACGGATGACGACATGGTTTCCGCCATGTTCGATTGCGTTGCGGATGAGGTTGGACAGAATCCGCTCGATCGCGCCGGCATCACCCCACACAGCAACGGTGTCGAGACCGGCCACTTCGACCTCGCAGCCATTGGCGATCAGAATGGGCGCAAGGTCCGCGGCGACGGTCCGCGCGATCAGCCCAAGATCGATGCCGTTCGACAGCGACACACTCCGGTCGATGCGTTGCAGATCGACGAGCTGCTCGGCCAGAGTGGCAAGCCGCCCGACATCGCGTCCGAGCCGGTTTGCGATATCGGCATCCTCCAGCCCCTCGATCTTGGCCTGCAGGATCGCGATGGGGGTACGAAGCTCGTGCGCCGCATCGACGACGAAACGCTGGTGCCGCTCATAGCCTTCGTCCAGCCGGTGCAGGGCGCCATTGATCGCCCGGACCAGCGGGATCACTTCGCTGGGGATATCGTCCTCCGGCAGCCGATATCCGCGACGGTCGGTATCGATATGCTCCG
>JASBTC010000325.1 GCA_030148625.1 Sphingobium sp.
CCCAGGCGATCCAGGTCCTCGGACTGGAACCCGCGGGCATCGCCATGGGCGCCAGTGGCGATCTGGTGATCGGCCTGGTGCTCGCGACGACGGCGGCGCTCGTGATCTTCGGCGGTCTCAGCCGGATCAGCCAGGTTGCCGCGGCGCTCGTGCCGGCAATGGTCGGCGTCTATTTCCTGGCCGTGCTCGGCATATTGATCGCCCATGCCGATGTCGTGCCGCACTATCTTTCGCTGATCGTCACCGACGCGTTCAAGGCCGAATATTATGAGGGCCAGGCCATGTTCGGCGGGGCGCTCGGCGGCCTCATCGTGCTCGGCGCGCGCCGCGCATCCTTCTCCAACGAAGCGGGCATCGGCACCGCCGCACTCGCCTATGGCGCGGCCAAGACGTCGGAGCCGGTCCATGAGGGGCTGGTCGCGATGCTCTCGCCCGTGGTCGACACGCTGGTCGTCTGCACGCTGACCGGCCTGGCGATCCTGGTGACCGATGCGTGGAAGGTCGAGGGGCTCAACGGCGTGCTGATGACCGCGCGCGCGTTCAGCGACACCTATCCGATGTTCGGCGGTCCGCTGCTCCTCGTCTGCATCCTCGCCTTCGGGCTCGCGACATTGTTCAGCTATTCCTATTTCGGGATGAAATGCTTCTCCTTCCTGTTCGGTGCGAAGGTGAAGGGTGCCTATAACGGCTTCTACGTCGCCAGCATCGTGGTCGGGGCGGCATCGACGACCGCACTGATCGTCGGCTTCATCGATATCATGTTCGCGCTCATGGCGATCCCGACGATGGTTTCGGGAATCCTGCTCTCCCGCAAGGTGATGGCGGAGACGCGTATCTATTTTTCGCGTGCACGAGAGGCAGCATGACAATGGATTTTTCGCCTTTCCCGCGGACCCCCCTCGCGCATCTGCCGACGCCGCTCGAACCGCTGCACATCCCGACGGGCGAGACCGAGGGCGTAAGGCTGTTCGTCAAGCGTGACGATTGCACGGGCCTTGGTTTTGGCGGCAACAAGACGCGCAAGCTCGAATTCGCGATCGGCCACGCGCTGGCGATGGGGGCGGACACGCTGATCACCAGCGGCGCATGGCAATCGAACCATGTCCGGCAGACCGCCGCCGCCGCCGCGCGGTCCGGGCTGCGCTGTCATGTCGTCATCTCCGATGCGGCCGGGCGGGATACGGAGGCTTATCGCGCCTCCGGCAATCTGCTGCTCCACAGCCTTTTCGGTGCGCATCTGCACTTCGTCGCCGATGACGGCGACGCCACCACGGCCCGAATCGATCGGTTGGTCGAAGAATCGCTGGCGCGTGGGGAAAAGCCCTATGTCGTCACGCTCGGCGTGTCCGACGCGATCGGATCGCTCGGCTATGCCGAATGTGCGCGCGAGCTTTTGACGCAGTTCGAGGCGCAGGCGATCTCGCCGACGGCGATCGTCCTGGCGACGGGCAGCGGCGGCACGCATGCCGGGTTGCTCGCGGGCCTGCGGCTCCTGGGATCCGCGATACCGGTCATCGGTATTTCGGTCAGCGAGCCGAAGGAGGTCAAGTTCGACAAGGTGCGCATGGTCGCCGATGCGATGCTCGATCTGTGCGCCGCGCCGCGTGCGACCGTCCCCGACGCCGATATCGTCGTCCTCGATGACTATACGGGGCCGGGCTATGCCATCCCGACTGCGGAGGCGAATGACGCACTGCGGATGCTCGCCGCAAGCCAGGGGCTGCTGCTCGATCCCGTCTATACGGCCAAGGCGATGGCCGGCCTGCTCGACCTGCTCGGCCGCGGCACGCTCGGCGGCGACGTCGTGTTCATCCACACCGGAGGGACGCCGGCGCTGTTCGCCTATGCGGACGAATTTCCCCTGACAAAGGCGACATGCCCATGAAATTGACCCGTGTGATTGCCCTTGCCTTGCTGGCGGCCGCACCGTCGGCGCTGATGGCTCAGGATCTTGCGTCCGCGATCAGGGACGCAGGCGGCAGTTTCGATCTGCTGATCGAGGACGCGACACTGGTCGACGGGACGGGCGCGGCGCCGGTCCAGGCCGACATATTGATCGAGGGTGACAGGATCGCCTTTATCGGCGACGTGCCGCAGGGCGCCGCCAAGGCCGACCGTACGATCGCCGCGGCGGGGCGGGCGCTGTCGCCGGGCTTCATCGACACCCACACCCATGCCGATCCCCTGAAGGATTCGTTCGACGGATTCCTCGCGATGGGCGTGACCACGGTCATCCTGGGACAGGACGGCCGCAGCGCGAACACCGCCGCGACCGGTGACGACATCTCGCGGCCCGCCGCGCCGCTGGGCGGCTGGCTGAAATCGGTCGAGGCGAAGGGCGCACAGCTCAATATCGCCGTCCTGTCGGGGCACGGGACGATCCGGCATCAGGCGGGCATCCCGGATTCGGCGCGGGGACTGACCCCGGAACAGCAGGCCCGGATGAACGACATTCTGAGCGCGGAGTTGCGCGAGGGGAGTTTCGGCCTGTCCACCGGTCTCGAATATGTGCCCGGCCGCTATGCCGAAACCGCCGAGCTTGTCCCGCTGGCGAAACTCGTCGGCGATGCTGACGGCGTGATCATCAGCCATATGCGCACCGAGGATGACGGGCTGGTGGAAGGTGCGGTCCAGGAACTGGTCGATTATGGCGCCAATGCCCGCATTCAGGCGTCGCATCTGAAGATCGTGTTCGGCAAGGGGCCGGAGACCGCGCATCGCTTGCTGTCCTTCATCGAGGCCAGGCAGCGCGAAGGCGCCCGGCTGTCGGCGGACGTCTATCCCTATACCGCCGGCTATGGCGGGCTGGGCCTGATCTTCCCCGAATGGGCGCTTTCGCCGGCCAATTACGCAGACGTCGTCAAGACGCGCCGGGCTGAATTGCTCGCTTATCTGAAGGCGCGCATGACGAAGCGCGGCGGCCCCGGCGCCTTGCTGTTCGGATCCGCGCCGCTCGCCGGCAAGACGCTGGCCGATGTCGCGACGGAGCGGGGCAAGCCGTTCGAGGAGGTGCTGCTCGCGCTCGGGCCGAACGGTGCCCATGGCGCGCATTTCATCATGGACGAAGGGGTTCAGGACCTGCTCGTCGCCAGCCCGCTCACCGCCATCTCCACCGACGGTGGCCCGTCGATCCGTCACCCGCGGGGCACGGGCACCTATGCCCGGTTGATCGAGCATTATGTGGAAGGGACCAAGGCACTGACGCTGCAGGAAGCGGTGCGCAAGAGCAGCAGCCTGCCCGCCGCCGCGATGGGTTTCACAGATCGTGGTGTGGTGCGCGTGGGCGCCAAGGCCGATCTGCTGTTGTTCGATCCCGCGAAGGTGCGCGCGAAATCCGACTATCTGAAACCCTATGAACGCGCCGAAGGCTTCGACATCGTCATCGTGAACGGTCGGGTCGCGCGCGAGAATGGGGTGATGGGCACCGGGCGGTACGGGCGCGTGCTGCGACGTGCGCAATAGCCGTGGAACATGATCTGAACAGTTCGGGACAGAGACGTGGGACCGCCACGCGCGTCGGGAAAGGCGATGTCTAGGTAAGCGATCGTCCGGCTGGCGGACGACATCTGAATTGCAACGCTCCGGGCGGCCGCTTCGGGGAGGGCGGATCCGTGCACCTGCGCGGGACGGACGCCCTGCTGCGCGCCGCTTTGGCCAATAAGGGGACTCTGATGATGCGTAGGAAACTGATCAAGACCAAATTGCTGGCGAACGGTGCGGCGTTCGTCGTCGCGATCGGAACCGTGAGCCCGGCGCTCGCCCAGGGCGACGCCACGGCGGCCGATACTGCCGATTCCGCGGAAGCCATCGTGGTGACGGGATCGCGCATCGCGCGCCCGGATATCGATGCCAATATTCCGATCGCGGTGCTCAACGCCGCGGCACTGGAGCAGGATGGCGCGTCGAACATCCAGGATGTGCTGCGCGAGATGCCGCAGGTCGGCATCGGCACGACGCGTTCCAATTCGAACTTCTCCGCCACCGGCAATGGCGCCGCTTCGGTCGACCTGCGCAATCTCGGCCCCAGCCGCACGCTCGTGCTGGTCAATGGGCGGCGCTTCGTCGCCGGCTTCTCGGGCACCTCGGCCGTCGATCTCAACAATATCCCGACCGATTTTGTCGAGCGCGTCGAAGTCGTGACCGGCGGAACGTCCGCCATTTACGGATCCGACGCCGTCGCGGGCGTCGTCAATTTCGTGCTCAAGGACAAGATCGACGGCATCACAGCGCGCGCCGAATATGGCCTCACGTCGCGCGGCGACAATCCGCGCTATCTGGTCAGCGTCACCGGCGGAACCAGCTGGGGAGCCGACGATCGTGGCCGGATCGCCATCAACTTCACTCACGAGTCCGACGAAGGGCTGTTGTCCAGAAACCGCAAGATCTCGAGCGAGGATCGCTCGCTCGCGCTGGTCGGCGTTCCCGCCTATAGTTCCTATGCGCCGCAGGGCCGTTTCGACCTGCGCACCGCGACGGGCAGCGCCCAGGTCTTCACCTTCGACCAGAGCAACGCGCTCGTCCTCGGCTTCCCGCAGGCGCTGGCCTATAATCGCAACGGGGATCGGCGCATCTCACTCCCGGTGGAGCGCTACATCGTATCGGCGAACCTGCGCTACGAGATTTCGGACAAGCTGACCGCCTTTGTCGAACCGACCTATGGCAAGGTCAAATCCTCGGCATTGCTCGAAGCCTATTCGTTCGACTGGAGCTTCATCTACAAGGATGGCGAGCTCGGCATGCCGATCACCAACGCCTATATTCCGGCGTCGATCCAGAGCCTGATCACCGCGCGCAACGGCGATGCCGATCCGGCGAACGACATCAAGGCGATCCAGTTCCGGCGTCGCCAGAACGAAGTGTACAACCGCAGCAACGTGAACGAGCGCGACACCTGGCGCGTCGCCGCCGGGCTTCGCGGCGAGATCGCCAATAACTGGAAATACGAACTCTCCTACGTCTTCGGCAGCATGAAGGATCGGACGAATACGCAGGATATCGATGCGCCCCGCTATCGCGCCGCACTCGATTCGATCTTCGATCCCGGGACCAACCAGGTCGTCTGCCGCGATGCCGCGGCACGTGCGGCGGGTTGCGTGCCGATCAACCTGTTCGGTTTCAACACCGTCACGCAGCCGGGCGCGAATTATGTCACCGTTCCCCGCTACGCGCATATCAAGAACACCCAGCATGTCGTCTCCGCCAGCCTGACCGGCAGCCTGCTGACCTTGCCCGCGGGCGATCTCGGCATCGCGATCGGCGGCGAGTATCGCAAGGAAAAGAGCACGACCGACTGGGATGACATCACCAATCGTGGCGACGGCACCGGTGCGGCCTATGACGATCTCGCCGGCCAGTTCGACGTCAAGGAAGTGTTCGGCGAGGTCAATGTGCCGATCCTCGCCGGTCGCCCCGTCTTCGAATATCTCGGCGTCACCGCGGCGGCGCGCTATTCGGACTGTTCGACCGTCGGAACCGTGCTGAGCTGGAATGCCGGCCTGGAATATGCGCCGATCCGCGGACTGCGCTTCCGCGCCAATTACGCCGAGGCCAATCGCGCACCCAATGTCGCGGAGCTTTATGCCAGCATCACCGGCGGAGCGAGCGGCGCGACGGTCATCGATCCCTGCGCGGGCACGACGGCCACCAGCAGCCGTCCGCAGGATGCGACCTGCCGGGCGATACCGGGGCTGCTGCAGGAAGCAGCGGCGAATGGCGGTGCCTTCACCTACACGTCGTTCGACCTCAACTGGATGGGCATCACCGAAGGCGGCAATCCCAATCTGCGCGAGGAAACCGCCAAGACGCTGACGCTCGGCGCCGTGCTGACGCCGCGTGCCATTCCGGGCTTCAGCCTGTCGGTCGATTATTTCGACATCAAGGTCGACGGTGCGGTCGGTTCGCTGCCCGCGCAGATCCTGGTCAATCGCTGCATCGAAACCGGCGATCCGGTCTATTGCAGCCAGATCGAGCGTTTCCCGACCGGCAAGCTCTATACCATGTCCACCACGCTGATGAACGTGGCGAGCATCAAGACGCGGGGGCTGGACTTCAACCTGAACTACAGCCGTCCGCTGGGCCTGTCGGAGGACGACAATATCAGCCTGAACCTGCTCTACACGCGGTTGCTCGCGCTGGAGAAACAGTCGTTCAAGGGCGGGCCGATCGAGGAGAATCTTGGGCAGCTCTACGCGGCGGGCCGGCTCGGCACCGGCTTCAAGAACAAGGCGAGCGCGCGGATCGCATATAAGGCCGGCGGTCTCACCGCGAGCTGGCAGGTCACCTATATGGGCAAGATCCAGGATCGGCTCGGTTATGTCGCGTCGGGCGCGGACAAGGAATATCTCGAGGGGCTGAACCGCGTGGGTGATGTCTTCTATCACGACATCCAGCTCCGCTACGCGATCGGCCAGAAGCGGAACTACGAGGCCTATTTCGGGGTCAACAACCTGTTCGATCGCAATCCGCCGCTCATTCCCGCGGGCTTCGCGTCGAGCATCGCGGGCGTCGAGACCGCCGACGTCTATGATCCCTATGGCCGACGCTTCTATGCCGGCGTGCGGCTGAAATTCTGAAATCGCGGTCTGGAGCGGGGCGGACAATCATATCGGCGATTGTCTGCCCCGTTTCCGTCAGCCCAGGTCGCCGATCACCGATTTGATCTCCATGAACTCGGCCAGCCCGAACTTGCCATATTCGCGGCCATTACCCGACTGTTTGTAGCCGCCAAATGCGACATTGGGGTCGGGATTGCCAGCGTTCACATAGACCATGCCCGCACGCAAACGGGGGACGAAGGCGCGGGCCTTGGCCGGATCGCCCGAGACGACGGCGGACAGACCGTAATTGGTGTCGTTGGCAATGCGGATCGCGTCCTCGTCATCCTCATATGGAATGATCGTGACGACGGGGCCGAAAATCTCCTCGCGCGCGATCGTCATGTCGTTGGTGACATTGGCGAACAGGGTCGGGCGGACATAATAGCCGCGATCGACGCCGTCGGGACGGCCGGGGCCGCCGGTGACCAACGTCGCGCCTTCCTCCATGCCTTTCTGGATCAGGCCCTGGATCTTGTCGAACTGCGCCTTGTTGACGACGGGGCCGATATGGCGGCCCTCGGCCTGCGGATCACCGGTGACGGTGCGGGCCAGCGCCGCTCTCGCGACCTCGACCGCCTCGGCATGTTGCGACTTGTGGACCAGCATCCGGGCGGGGGCGATGCAGCTCTGCCCCGAATTGAGCATCACGCTCATCAGGCCGGCGGGCACCGCCTTGTCGAGCGGCGCGCCTTCGAGAATGATGTTGGGCGATTTGCCGCCCAGTTCCTGATGGACGCGCTTGACCGTGTCGGCCGCGGCCTTCGCCACCATGATGCCGGCGCGCGTCGATCCGGTGAAGCTCACCATGTCGATGCCGGGATGTTCGGACAAGGCGGTGCCGACGGTGGGGCCGTCGCCCTGAATCAGGTTGAACACGCCAGCCGGCACGCCTGCGGCATCCATCACCTCGGCGAAGATCGCGGCGCAGGACGGTGCTTCCTCCGAAGGCTTCAGGATCATCGTGTTGCCAGCGGCCAGCGCGGGGGCGACCTTGGCCGCGATCTGGTTCATCGGCCAGTTCCACGGCGTGATCAGCGCGACGACGCCGATCGGCTCATGCACGACTTTGTTGCCGCCGATCGTCTCTTCGAACTCAAATTCTTTGAGTGCGGTGATCGCCGCCATGAAATGGCCGATGCCCGATCCGACCTGAGCGGTCTGCGCCATCGAGATCGGGCAGCCCATTTCGGTGGCGATGGCGCGGGCGATGTCGGGCGCACGCGTCTTATATTCGGCCAGGATGCGCTCGAGCAGGGCGATACGTTCGTCGACGCTGGTGCGTGAGAAGCTGTCGAACGCACGGCGCGCTGCATCCACTGCCTTGTCGACATCGGCGCGGCTGCCCAGCGTGATCTCCGTGCAGGGTTCCTCGGTGGCCGGATCGATCACCTTATGGCGCGTGCCGCCTTCGCTCGCGACCCATTTTCCGTCGATATATTGGTTGAGATAGCTTTGCATGCCTCGTCCTTTCGTCACGCGATTCCGGGGTTGTCGCATGAGATGGAGGTTGGATAGGCAAAAGAAAACCCCGGAAGCGCGTGGCTTCCGGGGTCTTTCCAGCTTGACGCTACGGAAAGCGTCAGGCGCTGTAGTACATGTCGTATTCGACCGGGCTCGGGGTCATCTCCCAGCGGGCGACGTCCTCATATTTGAGCTCGATATAGGCTTCGATCTGGTCGCGGGTGAACACGTCGCCCTTGAGCAGGAAGTCCATGTCCGCGGTCAGCGACTCCAGCGCCTCGCGCAGCGACGCGCAGACGGTGGGCACTTCGGCCAGTTCCTCGGGCGGCAGGTCGTACAGATTCTTGTCCATCGGCTCGCCCGGATGGATCTTGTTCTGGATGCCGTCGAGGCCGGCCATCAGCAGCGATGCGTAGCAGAGATACGGATTGGCCAGAGCGTCAGGGAAACGGAACTCGACGCGCTTCGCCTTGCTGCCGGTCCCATAGGGGATGCGGCACGAAGCGGAGCGGTTGCGGCTCGAATAGGCGAGCAGCACCGGTGCCTCATAACCCGGCACCAGCCGCTTGTAGCTGTTGGTGGTCGGGTTGGTGAAGGCGTTGAGCGCCTTGGCGTGCTTGATGACGCCGCCGATGAAATAGAGGCACATGTCGCTGAGGCCGGCATAGCCGTCGCCCGCGAACAGGGGCTTGCCCTTTTCCCAGATCGAGATGTGGGTATGCATCCCCGATCCGTTGTCTTCCTTGATCGGCTTGGGCATGAACGTCGCGGTCTTGCCATAG
>JASBTC010000328.1 GCA_030148625.1 Sphingobium sp.
CGGGCCGTGCTGCCGTAGCTCAGTGGTAGAGCGCATCCTTGGTAAGGCTGAGGTCGTGAGTTCAATCCTCACCGGCAGCACCATTTTCTGAAAAACACTTCCCCTTAAGGGGCCACCGACATCGCGGCGCTTCGAACGCGCCCGATGCGGATCCGAAACCATTGCCCGCATCGCCGTGCAATCTCGCCCGGCCAGGGCCGTTCGGCACCAAAACCCTGCAAAATTGCAGGTTGAGCATGCGAAGATTTGGCCTTGAGTGCAATTTCACAAAGGTCCAGTGAGGCGCCGATCAATACAGGAGAGGCCGGACCCCATGCGCCAGATCACCCACACGCTCGCCACCCCGCTCGCGTCCGACGGCGCACGGTTCGGCGATGTCTTCGATCCCAATACCGGACAGATCCAGGCGCGCGTCGCGCTGGGCGACCAGGCGGTGCTCGATGCCGCCGTCGCCGCCGCATTGAAGGCGCAGCCCGGCTGGGCCGCGACCAATCCGCAGCGCCGCGCGCGCGTGATGTTCAATTTCAAGGCGCTCGTCGAAGCCAATATGGACGAGCTCGCGCATCTGCTCTCGTCGGAGCATGGCAAGGTGATCGCCGATTCGAAGGGCGACATCCAGCGCGGCCTCGAAGTGATCGAATTCTGCTGCGGCATCCCGCATGCGCTGAAGGGCGAATATACCCAGGGCGCCGGCCCCGGCATCGACGTCTATTCGATGCGCCAGCCGCTCGGCATCGGCGCGGGCATCACCCCGTTCAACTTCCCGGCGATGATCCCGCTGTGGATGTCGGGCGTCGCGCTCGCCGTCGGCAACGCCTTCATCATCAAGCCGTCCGAGCGTGATCCCTCGGTGCCCGTCCGCCTTGCCGAGCTCTTCCTCGAAGCCGGCCTGCCCGCCGGCGTGCTTCAGGTCGTGCACGGCGACAAGGAAATGGTCGACGCGATCCTCGACCATCCCGATATCGCGGCGGTCAGCTTCGTCGGCTCGTCCGACATCGCGCATTATGTCTATTCGCGCGGCGTTGCCGCCGGAAAGCGCGTCCAGGCGATGGGCGGCGCCAAGAATCACGGCATCGTCATGCCCGACGCCGATCTCGACCAGGTGGTCAACGACCTGTCGGGCGCGGCCTTCGGTTCGGCGGGCGAGCGCTGCATGGCGCTGCCCGTGGTGGTGCCGGTCGGTGAGAAGACCGCCAATGCGCTCCGCGAAAAGATGATCCCCGCCATGGAGGCACTGCGCGTCGGCGTCTCGACCGATGCCGAGGCGCATTACGGCCCGGTGGTGAACGCCGCGCACAAGCAGCGCGTCGAGAACTGGATCCAGACCGGCGTCGACGAAGGCGCGGAACTGGTCGTCGATGGCCGCAACTTCACGTTGCAGGGCCATGAGCAGGGCTTCTTCATCGGCCCCAGCCTGTTCGATCACGTCAAGCCGACGATGCAGAGCTACAAGGAAGAGATTTTCGGCCCCGTTCTCCAGATCGTGCGCGCCGATGATTTCGAGCAGGCGCTCGCCCTTCCCTCGCAGCACCAGTACGGCAACGGCGTCGCCATCTTCACGCGCAACGGCCATGCCGCGCGCGAGTTCGCGCACCGCGTCAATGTCGGCATGGTCGGCATCAACGTGCCGATCCCCGTCCCCGTCGCCTATCACAGCTTCGGCGGCTGGAAGCGTTCGGCATTCGGCGACATCAACCAGCACGGCATGGAAGGCGTCCGTTTCTGGACGAAGACCAAGACGATTACCCAGCGCTGGCCAGACGGCTCGCCCGACGGCAGCAACGCGTTCGTCATCCCGACCATGGGGTGACATTGGACAGGACGGACATGACGGGTTTCTGGACGGGGCGTTACTGGTACGACGCCCCGTCGGAGCCCGTTGTCCAGTTCATCGCCAATATCGACGATATCGGCGGGCAGCTTTCCGGGTCGATCAGCGAGCCCAACACGATCACCGCTTCCTCCGGACGGCTCGAAGCCTTTATCAGGGGAACGCGCAGCGGTTTTTCGGTCGCGTTCGCCAAGGTATATGACGGCTCCGGCGATCTGGCGCACCGTGTCGACTATACGGGCGAACTGGCGGATGATGGCCTGTCGGTCACCGGCCAGTGGGCGCTGGAGGATTGGACGGGCGGCTTTC
The DNA here is from genome assembly GCA_030148625.1 of Sphingobium sp. The sequence continues at coordinate 2,141 of JASBTC010000328.1, forward strand.
AGATGACGCGCGAGGCCGTCGTCGAAGTCGAGGACGAGATGGAAACCGACGACGCTCGGATCGTGACACAACCATAGGTGAAGCCGGATTGATATGACCACCCAGTTCGACCTGACAGACGAACAGCGCGAGATTCAGGATCTGGCGCGCAAGTTCACCGCCGACGCGATCACCCCGCACGCCGCGGAGTGGGACGAGAAGCATTTCTTCCCGCGCGATACGATCAAGGCCGCGGCCGAGCTCGGCTTCGCGGCGATCTACGTGTCCGAGGAAATGGGCGGCATCGGCCTCGGCCGGCTCGAAGCGGCGCTGATCATGGAGGCGATGGCCTATGGCTGCCCCTCCACCAGCGCCTTCATCTCGATCCACAATATGGCGAGCTGGATGATCGACCGCTTCGGCAGCCAGGTGGTGAAGGACAAATATCTTCCCCAGCTCGTCGGCATGGACAAGATCGCATCCTATTGCCTGACCGAGCCCGGCTCCGGCTCCGACGCGGCCGCGCTCAAGACCAAGGCGGTCCGCGACGGCGATCATTATGTCGTCACCGGATCCAAGGCGTTCATTTCGGGCGGCGGCGAGAACGAGGTCTATGTCACCATGGTCCGCACCGGCGAGGACGGGCCGAAGGGCATTTCCTGCCTGGTGATCGAAAAGGACATGGCGGGCGTCAGCTTCGGCGCCAATGAAAAGAAGCTCGGCTGGCGATCGCAGCCGACCGCGCAGGTCAATTTCGACGGCGTGCGCGTGCCGGTCGAGAATCTCGTCGGCGGCGAGGGCGAAGGCTTCCGCATCGCGATGATGGGGCTCGATGGCGGCCGGCTCAACATCGGCGCCTGCTCGCTGGGCGGCGCGCAGCGCTGCCTCGACGAAAGCATCACCTATACCAAGGAACGCAAGCAGTTCGGACAGCCGATCGCGGAGTTCCAGAACACCCAGTTCATGCTGGCCGACATGGCGACCGAGCTCGAGGCCGCGCGCGCGCTGCTCTACACCGCCGCCGCCAAGGTGACCGCGGGCGCGCCCGACAAGACGCGCTTCGCCGCGATGGCCAACCGCTTCGCCACCGATACCGGATCGAAGGTGGTCAACGACGCGCTCCAGCTCCATGGCGGCTATGGCTATCTTCAGGATTATCCGATCGAGCGTTTCTGGCGTGACCTGCGTGTCCATTCGATCCTGGAGGGCACCAACCAGATCATGCGCATGATCGTCGGACGAGACCTGACTCGCCAGTAACCAGCTTGGGGATGCACCAAATGACCAGCGAACTCATCGTCCGTGTCGACGGCAAGGCTGGCCGCATCAGCCTCAACCGGCCCAAGGCGATCCATGCGCTGACCACCGCGATGTGCGTCGGCATCCTCGACGCGCTCGAGGATTGGCGCGGCGATCTCGGCGTCGAGGCGGTGATCTTCGACCACGCCGAGGGCCGCGGCTTCTGCGCGGGCGGCGACATCCGCATGCTCGCCGAATCGGGTGCGAAGGACGGCGCGGAGGCGCGCGCATTCTTCCACACCGAATATCGCATGAATCACCGGCTGTTCGCTTATGCCAAGCCGACCATCGCCTTCATGGACGGCATCACCATGGGCGGCGGCGTCGGCATCGCCATGCCTTGCCGCTACCGCGTCGCGACCGAGAATACGCGCTTCGCCATGCCGGAAACGGGCATCGGCCTGTTCCCCGATGTCGGCGGCGGCTGGCATCTCTCCCGCCTGCCGGGGCGGACCGGCCAGTTCCTCGCGCTCACCGGCGCGCGGCTCGACGGCGCCGAATGCCTCTCGCTCGGCATCGCCACCCATTATCTCCCCGCCGAGGCGCTCGAAGAGGCCAAGGCCCGGATCGCCGCCGATCCGCAGCGGATCGACGGAATCCTGGGCCAGCTTTCGGTGGCGCCGCCCCCGGCGCGGATCGAGGCGAGCCGTGCGCAGATCGACCGGCTGTTCGCGTCGGACCGGCTGGAGGATATCTATGCCGCGCTCGAGGCCGATGACGGCGAATGGGCCGCCAAGGAGCTCGCGACGCTCAAGACCAAATCGCCGCAGACGATGAAGGTCTCGCTGCGCCTGCTGCGCGAGGGCGCCGCCATGCACGATTTCGCCGACGAGATGCGGCAGGAATATGCGGTGGGCTGTCATGTCGTGCAGCGCCACGATTTCCTCGAGGGCGTCCGCGCCGTCATCATCGACAAGGACAATGCGCCGCAATGGAATCCGGCGACGCCGGAGGGCGTGACCGAGCATATGCTCGACACGATCTTCGCGCCGCTGCCCGAGGACGAGGCCTGGACGCCCGCCTGAACCCTCTCCCATCACGAAGGACGACCCAATGGCGAATTACGAAACCCTGCTCGTCGAAACGCGCGGCCCGGTGACGCTGATCACGCTCAACCGGCCCCAGGCATTGAACGCGCTCAACACCCAGGTGCTCGCCGATCTGATCGCCGCGCTCGAGGCGTTCGATGCCGATGCCAGCCAGGGCTGCGCGGTGCTGACCGGCAGCGAAAAGGCGTTCGCGGCGGGCGCCGATATCAAGGAGATGTCGGGCCAGGGCTTTGCCGAAATGTACGCCAGCAACTTCTTTGCGGGCTATGATCGCGTCACCGCGACGCGCAAGCCCGTGATCGCCGCGGTCGCCGGCTATGCGCTGGGCGGCGGCTGCGAGCTCGCGATG
>JASBTC010000330.1 GCA_030148625.1 Sphingobium sp.
CGTCGATGCCGCGAGCGACCGCGTCGTCGGCCTGCACATGATCGGCCCCGACGCGCCGGAGATCCTCCAGGCCGCGGCGGTGGCGGTGAAGGCGGGGCTGACCAAACAGGCGTTCGACGACACCGTCGCGCTTCACCCCAGCATGGCTGAGGAGCTGGTGCTGCTCAAATAAGTTGTTTATCGCAACTTAAATGGCTATCCTCCCTTGATCGGGGACGGAGGGCGCGATGGCGACGGGCACGGTTCTGGTGACGGGTGGAAGCGGCTATCTCGCCGGTTTCCTGATCAGGCGGCTCGTCGAGCATGGCTGGACCGTCCATGCGACGATCCGCAACCTTGCCCGCGAAACCGAGGTCCGCGAAACGCTTGGCGTCGACGATGCCAGGCTGAAGATCTTCGCCGCCGATTTGATGCGCGATGATGGCTGGGCCGAAGCGGTGGCGGGCTGCTCGTTCGTCGCGCATGTGGCCTCGCCCTTTCCGGCGACCGCGCCAAAACATGAGGACGACCTGATCGTTCCGGCGCGCGAAGGCACGTTGCGTGTGCTGCGTGTCGCCCGGGATGCGGGCGTGCGCCGCGTCGTCGCGACCTCTTCCGCCGCGGCGATCGCCTATGGTCATGGCAAGGGCAACCGGACCTTCAGCGAGGCCGATTGGACCAATGTCGATGCGCCCGGCGTCTATCCCTATATCAAGTCGAAGACGATCGCCGAGCGTGCCGCGCGCGACTGGATGGCGGCCGAGGGCGGCGGCATGGAATATTGCTCGATCAACCCGACCGCGATCCTGGGGCCGGTGCTCGGCGCCGATTATTCGACGTCGCTCGAACTGGTGAAGAAGCTGCTCGAAGGCGCTTTTCCGGGCACGCCCGATTTCGGTTTCGGGATCGTCGACGTCCGCGACCTCGCCGATCTCCATGTGCTGGCACTGACCGTGCCCGGGCTCGACGGCGAGCGTTTCGCCGCGTCTGGCCGCTTCATGAAGCTCAACGATATCGCGCATGTGCTGAAGGATCGGCTGGGTACGGAGGCGCGCAAGGTGCCGACGCGCAAACTGCCCGACTGGCTGGTCCGCATCGTCGCGCGTTTCGATCCGATGGTGCGTCAGGTCGTCTCCGAACTCGGCAATGTCCGCAACATCGATGCGAGCCATGCCAAGTCGGTGCTCGGCTGGGAAACGCGCGATGAAGCCGATACGATCGAGGATACCGCGCGCAGCCTGATCGCTCAGGGGCTGGTGAAGGTCTAGATTTCGATCCGCCAACCGGAAGTAGCTTCCTCCGCATCTCCTTTCCACGCTTCGTCATTGCGAGCGCAGCGCGGCAATCCAGGGATGCGTCGGCTGCTGGATTGCTTCGTCGCTTCGCTTCTCGCAATGACGCCTTCGTCTACCGGCAGGGTTTCAGACCTGCTTCTTGCGCACCGACCAGACGAAGCTGTCATACCAGAAATGGAGCAGCGAGCAGGCGACGAACGGCGCGATCAGCCCCTTGTACGAACCGGCAAGCGTATAGCCGATGCCGAACAGCGTGCAGAATATCAGGAAGATCGGGATCGCCTGTTTCGCGATGCGCGGACGTGACGACGCCAGCATCTCCATTCTCTTGCCTTCCTTCAGCCAGACCAGCGCGAAATACTGGACGGCGTGGAAGATGTTGATCGCAATGAAAGCGAGGACCGGGGGCGCGAAGCCCCAGGCCAGGATCGAGACGATGCCCGTTGTGACGAACAAGGCGGCCTTATGTGCGGGCATCGCATAGCCGGCTTTCATCGCGCGGCGATATTCCCAGGCGGCGACGCTCGTCACGGCGACGCCGGCGGTGACCGCGGCCAGCCGGATCCAGCCTGCCACGCCTTGCGCGAAATCGGGAACCTGGGTCAGCATCGTCCAGCCGATCTGGTCGAACTTGTTGAAGGCCGCGATGTGCGCCATCAGCGACGCGCCGAACGCGATGGGGCCGACATATAGCGCCCAGTTGAGCATCAGGTCGACGCGGCGGAGCCGATGCGAATCATTGCCCGCTTTCATGTCGTAGATGCGGCCGAGGCCGAAGGTCTGGAGTGCCGAATGGTGCACGTCCCAGAAGACGTTGAGAACCAGTGCCAGGACCAGCAATGTGTCCGACAGCCACAGCCCGGCGATCAGCAGCACCGGGACAATGGTCAGCTTCAGCCTGTGATCGTCGAAGACCTGCTTGTTGAAATAGGCGCGCGGCACCACCGCGATCAGATGGGCATAGGTCAGGATGCCGCCGAGCAGGAGCAGCAATTGGGTCGCCTGCTCCCCATCGTGCAACGGCAACAGGGACGCGAGCAGCATCCATATTGTGCAGAAGACGAGCGCGATCGCCGGCGCGCCCCAGAAGCACAAGGCATCGATGCGCGGACTGGCGATCGCCAGCGCCGGATCGGCCAGCGCCTCGCGAAATGCATCGCGCGGCGCGTTGCTAACCGGATAGATCGATGCCATCTGCGCCCCCCAACGTCGCGCACTTGTGCCTCGATCGCGTTTAAGATCGCGTTAAATGGCGGATGGCGCCCCTATTGCGAAACCCGGTTGGCCACCAGATCGTCGACCACCGCCGGGTCGGCGAGCGTGCTGGTATCGCCCAGCGCCTGTGCCGACACGTCGCCTTCGGCGATCTTGCGCAGGATGCGGCGCATGATCTTGCCCGATCGTGTCTTGGGCAGGCCGGGGGCGAACTGGATGGCATCGGGCGTGGCGATCGGGCCGATCTCGGTGCGCACCCATTGTCGCAGCTCGGCGCGCAGTTCCTCGCTCGCTTCGCAATTGGCGTTGAGCGTCACATAGGCATAGATGCCCTGGCCCTTGATCTCATGCGGCATGCCGACCACCGCGGCTTCCGCGACCTTTTCGTGCAGCACAAGCGCGCTTTCGACCTCGGCGGTGCCCATGCGGTGGCCGGAGACGTTGATGACGTCGTCGACCCGGCCGGTGATCCAGTAATAGCCGTCCTCGTCGCGGCGGCAGCCGTCGCCCGTGGTGTATTTGCCGGGGAAGGTGGTGAAATAGGTCTGGAAGAAGCGGGCATGGTCACCCCAGACGGTGCGCATCTGGCCCGGCCAGCTCCGCGCGATCACCAGATTGCCTTCGGTGGCGCCGTTCAGAATCGTACCTTCGCCGTCGACGATCTGCGGTTCGACCCCGAACATCGGCTTGGTCGCCGATCCCGGCTTGAGCGCGGTGGCGCCGGGCATCGGCGTGATCATCGCGCCGCCCGTCTCGGTCTGCCACCAGGTATCGACGATCGGGCAGCGTTCCTCGCCCACCACCGCATGATACCAGCGCCACGCCTCGGGATTGATCGGCTCGCCGACGGTGCCGAGCAGCTTCAGCGACTTGCGGCTGGTAGTGGTGACGAAATCGTCGCCTTCCTTCATCAGCGCGCGCAGCGCGGTCGGCGCGGTGTAGAGGATCTCGACCTTGTGGCGGTCGACCACCTGCCAGATGCGGCTCGGTGTCGGCCAGTTGGGCAGGCCTTCGTACATCAGGGTGGTCGCGCCATTGGCGAGCGGACCGTAGACGATATAGCTGTGGCCGGTGACCCAGCCGATATCGGCGGCGCACCAATAGATCTGGCCGGGGCGATAGTCGAAGACCAGCTCGTGCGTCAGGCTGGCCCAGAGCAGATAGCCGGCGGTGGAATGGAGCACGCCCTTGGGCTTGCCGGTCGAGCCCGAGGTGTAGAGGATGAACAAGGGATCCTCCGCACCCATTGCTTCGACGGGGCAGTCGGCGGGAACCTCGGCCGCCGCCTCATGATACCAGATGTCGCGGCCGTCCTGCATCGCGACATCGCCGCCCGTCGCCTTCACCACCACGACCTTGTCGAGACAGCGGACATGTTTCGCGGCTTCGTCGACATTGGCCTTCAGCGGTACATGCTTGCCGCCGCGCCGGCCCTGATCGGCGGTGACGACGATGGTCGAATCGCAATCGGTGATCCGCCCGGCCAGCGCCTCGGGCGAGAAGCCGCCGAACACCACCGAGTGGATCGCGCCGAT
>JASBTC010000332.1 GCA_030148625.1 Sphingobium sp.
CACCTCCAGCCTCTTTGGTTATGACGTGCTGATCAACTCGGACGAGGAGATCGGTTCCGGTTCCTCGGCCGCGCTGATCGCACGGCTCGCTCGGAACAAGGTCGCGGCCCTCACCTACGAACCCGCCTTGCCCGACGGCACTTTGGCCGGCGCGCGCGCGGGCAGCGGCAATTTCTCGATCATCATCACCGGCCGCAGCGCGCATGCCGGCCGCAACCCGGAAGACGGGCGCAACGCGCTTGTCGCCGCCGCCGATCTCGCCGTCCGGCTCAAGGCCGCGCACGGGCCGGGCTTGAAGGTCAATCCCGCCAAAATCGATGGCGGCGGCCCCAATAATGTCGTGCCCGACCACGCCGTGCTCCGCGTCAATTTCCGCCCCGCTTCCCCTGCCGACCAAGCCGCGGCACAGACGATGCTCGATACGCTGACCGCCGCGATCGCGGTCGAACATGATGTGCACGTCCATGTCCATGGCGGTTTCAACCGCCCGCCAAAGCCGCTCGACCCGGCCGCCGATCGGCTGTTCGGACTGGTCAAGCAGGCCGGTGCCGATCTCGGCATCGGCGTGACGTGGAAAGCGACCGGGGGCGTGTGTGACGGCAACAATATCGCCGCATGCGGCGTGCCCGTCGTCGATACGATGGGCGCGCGCGGCGGCGCGATCCATTCGTCGGACGAATTTTTGATCACGGATTCGCTACCCGAGCGTGCAGCCTTGTCGGCGCTCACCATAATGCGGATCGTTGAAAGGGGGACGGTTTGAGTTTCAGGATGCGCGCGGCCCGGGGACAGGATCTCCAGGCGCTCTACGAAATGGCAAAGCTCACTGGCGGCGGCTTCACCAACCTGCCCGCCGATCGAGCCTCGCTCACCGCCAAGCTCGCCCGCTCGGAGGCGGCGCTCGGCCGTGACGACGGGGTTCTCGGCGACGATCTGTTCGTAATGGTGCTGGAGAATGTCGAAACCGGGGAAGTCCGCGGCACATGCCAGCTGTTCAGCCAGGTCGGCCGGAAATGGCCCTTTTATTCCTATCGGCTCGGCACGCTCACCCAGCATAGCAGCGAACTCGATCGCACCTTCCGCGCCGACATGCTGACGCTGTCGACCGATCTGGAAGGCTCCAGCGAAGTCGGCGGCCTGTTCCTTCATCCCGGCGAGCGTGCCGGCGGCCTCGGCCTGCTCATCGCGCGCAGCCGCTATCTCTTCATCCGTGCCCATCGCAACCGCTTCGCGGACCGCACGCTGGCCGAATTGCGCGGCGTGATCGACGAAGCCGGCGGATCGCCCTTCTGGGACGGGCTGGCCGGCAAATTCTTCGGCATGGGTTTCCAGGAAGCGGATGCGTTCAACGCGATCCATGGCAACCAGTTCATCGCCGATCTGATGCCCAAGCATCCGATCTATACCGCGATGCTTCCCGAAATCGCGCGCACCGTGATCGGATCACCGCATCCCAGCGGCCGCGCGGCGATGCGGATGCTGGAGAATGAAGGATTCCGCTTCGAGAATTATGTCGACATCTTCGACGGCGGACCGACGATGACGGTCGAGACCGATCGCATCCGCAGCGTCGCCGATGCCGAGGACAGCGAGATTGTCGGCTTCGCCGACGGTGAGACCAAGGCATTGGTTTCGACCGGCCGCCTCGCCGATTTCGCGACCTGCTATGCGCAGATCGACCGGCGCGACGGCGGCGTCACCATCGACGAGCGTGCGGCCAGGCTGCTGGGCGTCGCGGTGGGCGATGTGATCAGCCACGTCGCGCGCTGGTAAAAGGATTCAACGACGTTCCCGCAAGAATGGAACGAGACGCTTAGAGAGAGCCCATGACAATCACCGAAATCAATTTCGACGGCCTGATCGGGCCGAGCCATAATTATGCCGGGCTCAGCCTCGGCAATCTCGCCTCGTCGCGCAACGCCGGCGCTGCCTCGCAGCCTCGCGCCGCGGCGCTGCAGGGCCTGGCGAAGATGCGCGGCAATCTGGCGCGGGGTCTGACACAGGGCCTGTTGCTGCCGCATGCGCGGCCCAATCATGACTGGCTGGCCACGCTCGGCACCGATATCGCGCACGCAGAGCCGCATCTGCGCGCCTGTGCACTCTCCGCGTCGCCGATGTGGGCGGCCAATGCCGCGACGGTCTCCCCTGCGCCCGATACCGCCGACGGCCGCTGCCACCTGACCGTCGCCAATCTCCAGACCATGCCGCACCGCAGCCATGAATGGCCCGGCACCCTCGCCCAGCTTCGCCTGGCGTTCGCAGCACCCGCCTTCGCCGTCCACATGCCCGTCCCCTCGCCCTTTGGCGACGAAGGCGCCGCCAATCATATGCGGCTGTGCGCGTCGCACGGCGCGCCGGGCGTCGAGGTCTTCGTCTATGGGCGCAGCGGCGGCCCCTTCCCCGCCCGCCAGCATGTCGAGGCGTCGAAGGCGGTTGCGCGGCTCCACGGCCTCGATCCGCAGCGGACATTGTTCGTCGCCCAGTCGGAGGAGGCCATCGCCGCCGGCGCCTTCCACAACGATGTCGTCGCGGTCGCCAATGAGCGTGTCCTGTTCACCCACGAGCATGCCTTTGCCGACAAGGATGCCTTCTACGCCGATCTGCGGCGGATGATGCCCGAGGTCGAAATCGTCGAGGTGCCTGCCTCGCGTGTCAGCTTGGCCGACGCCATTTCATCCTACCTGTTCAACGCGCAGCTGCTGACGCCGCCATCGGGCGAAATGACGCTCGTGCTGCCGACCGAAGCACAGGAGACGCCGTCGGTCTGGAGTTGGCTGGAAAAGCACGTCGCCGGCAACGGGCCGATCCGGCAACTCGCCCCCGTCGATGTGCGCCAGTCGATGGCGAATGGCGGCGGCCCGGCCTGTCTGAGGTTGCGCGTCGCCTGCGATCCCGCCGATGTCGATCCCCGTTTCCTGCTCGATCATGCAAAGATCGATGCGCTTGAAACGCTGGTGGCGCGGCATTGGCCCGAAAGCATCGATCCATCCGAGCTGTCGAGCGAGACGTTGCGCGCCGAGATCACCGCCGCGCGCATCGCGCTGCTCGACACTCTCGGCCTTGGCGAACTCGCCTGAGTTCTCAGTGTC
>JASBTC010000335.1 GCA_030148625.1 Sphingobium sp.
GCGCATTGCGTGGATCAGGCCGAACATTTCCTCTTCGGTGGACCAGGCGCTTTCCTCGAATGGATGGAGGGCAAGGTGCTGCCCGGCGTGGCGGCGCTCTCGCCGCGTTGAGACTCTTTTCAGGCGTTCGTCGATAAGGCGAATGCCCGTGCTGGCGCGGCCGCTCGTCGCGCGGTCGTTGCCGATGCCGATTCGCGCGGCTATCAGCCGCGGCAGACTCGTTTGTACGATAGAGGATAATTCATGCAGACCTCCGAAATGACCACCCGGATCGCTCAGGGGCAGGGCTTTATCGCCGCGCTCGACCAGAGCGGCGGATCGACCCCCAAGGCACTGAAGGGCTATGGCGTCGAAGAGGGGGCGTGGTCGACCGACGAGGAGATGTTCGGCCTGATCCACGCCATGCGCAGCCGCATCATCACCTCGCCCTGCTTCAATGGTGAGAAGGTGCTCGGCGCGATCCTGTTCGAACGCACGATGGACGGCCAGGTCGATGGCAAGCCGACCCCTCAGGCGCTGATCGAGCGCGGCGTGGTGCCGTTCATCAAGATCGACAAGGGGCTGGAGGACGAGAAGAACGGCGTCCAGCTGATGAAGCCGATGCCCGAGCTCGACGTGCTGCTCGCCCGTGCCAAGAGCCTTGGCGTGTTCGGCACCAAGGAACGTTCGGTGATCAACCTCGCCAACCGCGAAGGCATCGCCGCAATCGTGGCGCAGCAGTTCGAAGTCGCGCAGCAGGTGCTCGCTGGCGGCCTCGTGCCGATGATCGAGCCCGAAGTGAACATCAAGAGCGCCGAGCGCGCGGGCGCCGACCAGATCCTGCTCGAGGAGACCCTCAAGGCGCTGGACGCGATGCCGGGCGACGACAAGGTGATGCTCAAGCTCTCGATCCCGGAAAAGGCCGGCCTGTTCGATCCGCTGGTCGATCATCCGCGCGTGCTGCGCGTCGTCGCGCTTTCGGGTGGCTTTGCGCGTCCCGAGGCATGCGTCGAGCTCGCGAAGAATCGCGGCATGATCGCGAGCTTCAGCCGCGCGCTGCTGCAGGATCTGCGCCACCAGATGAGCGACGACGAATTTGACGGCTCGCTGGGCGGCGCGATCGACGAGATCCACCGCGCCTCGACCGAGAAGTCGCTCGTCGCGGCCTGATGGGCCCCGGGCTCGCCGGCCTTATGCCGGCGGGCTCTCCCGGCGCGGGAATTGCTTAGAATCCGCCGTCGAATTTGAAGGTGAAGCGATAGTCGCGCGGCTTGATCCGCTTGATATATTTCCCCGGCGCGACCGAGACGAGCGTCAGCGCGCCGTCCGCCACCTGCACGGGTTTGCCCGGGACCAGGTCGAACGTGCGTTTCCATCGGCCGCCGCGCACCGTGGCGCGCAGCACCACGCGTCCGGCCCAGACACAGTCCGCATTTGCGGGACAGCGGCTGTCCTCGATCACGCGTTCGGGCCGTACCGTGATGCCGTCGACATAGACCGACTGCCCCAGCCGGGCCGGCCCTTCATGCGGTCGCGCGGATGCGCTGGTCGCGCAGAGGGCGAGCAGCGGCAGGACGGAGAGGCGAAGCATCATGGTCATGCCCCACTCTCTACAGCGCGTGCCTGAGCGGCATGTGAACGCGATACGGCTTCCGCAAAGCGCGCCGGCACGATAGGGCGGCGGGATGGAAGAAAACGACATCGTACTGGATCCCGGTTTTGCGTCGCGCTTCGAGCGCGATCAGCGGCGGCCGCCTTGCCAGCTCTATCTGATCTCGCCGCTCGATGTCGGCGGGAACTTCCCCGAACGCCTCGCGCGTGCACTGGATGCCGGGCCGGTTGCCGCCTTCCAGTTCCGCGTGAAGGATATCGATCAGCATGCGGCGACGCGCCTGGCCGAACCGCTGCAACGCATCTGCGCGGATCGCGACGTCGCTTTCATCGTCAATGACAGTGTCAGCCTGGCGAAGCGGATCGGCGCCGACGGTGTGCATCTGGGGCAGGGGGACGGCGATGCACGCGATGCGCGCACCGAACTCGGCCCATCGGTCCAGATCGGCGTGACCTGCCATGACAGCCGTCATCTGGCGATGGAGGCCGGAGAGGCGGGCGTCGACTATGTCGCGTTCGGCGCCTTCTATCCCACCGCGACCAAGGAGACGCGGCATCGCCCCGATCCGTCGATCCTGAGCTGGTGGACGACTCTGTTCGAGCTGCCATGCGTCGCGATCGGCGGAATCACCCCCGAAAATGCGCCTCCACTCATTGCGGCCGGGGCTGATTTCCTGGCGGTGAGCGCAGCGGTGTGGAACGCAGCCGGCGGTGAAGCCGAAGCGATCAAGGCATTTGAAGCGGTGTTGAAGACATAACGCGTTGCGAAGCCGGAGCTCGAACCCCGGCTTCGCATATCACGTCATTTGGTCGATTTTGGGGATTTTGCCGATGTGGAGCCGGCCCCGTTCGAGCGCTGGCTGAGCTTCGTCGCGCCATAGGCTGTCGCCGCCGCGGCAGCGACGACGCCTGCACCGACGGCCGCCGCGGTCCAGGGATTTTCCTTCGCGGCGTTCACTGCAGTGTCGAGATATTCCTTGCCCTTTTCGAGCACGGCATCGAACTGGGAATGATCCTGCGCAACCGCGCCGGAGGATGTGTCGAGCGTACCGGTTTCTATCGTCGCCATGGCGTGTCTCCCATCTGGAACTGCACCCGCCTCAACGCACCGGTTCGCTGAAATGTCCCTGCCGCGCGATGGGCGGTTGCCGATTTACGGCAGGGACCTTTCGGATGGAATTATAGCTGGCCGAGCATGTGCTCTGCCGAGCTCACCCGATATTCGCCGGGGGCTTCGATGTTCAGTTCCTCGACGACGCCGTCATTGACGATCATCGAGAAACGCTGGCCGCGCTGGCCCAGGCCGAACTTGGAGCCGTCCATTTCGAGACCCACGGCCTTGGCGAAATCGCCATTGCCGTCGGCGAGCATCGTCACGGCATTGTCGGCGCCTGCCGACTTGCTCCACGCGCCCATCACGAACGCGTCGTTGACGGCGGTGCAGGCAATGGCGTCGACGCCCTTCGCCTTCAGCTCTTCGGCCTTTTCGACATAGCTCGGCAGGTGCCGGGCGGAGCAGGTCGGCGTGAAAGCGCCGGGAACCGAGAAGAGCGCGACCTTGCGGCCCTTGAAGAAGCCGTTGGTGTCGACCTGTTCCAGGCCCTGTTCGCCGGGAATGGTGAAGTTGACATCGGGAAGCGTGTCGCCGGGCTTGATCGTCATCGCATGTTCTCCTTGGCAAATAGGTTCCGAAAACCGGCGGGGCGTTCAGCACCCGCATTGGCCGGTCGCCGCCAGCGCTCTATAGGGTGCGACATGGATATGCCAGCCTATCTCTCGGGTCAGTTCCTGCTCGCGCTCCCCGGTATCGGCGATCCGCGATTCGAGCGGGCCGCGATCGCGATGTGCGCGCACGACGAAAACGGCGCGCTCGGAATCGGCCTTGGTGCGCTTGTCGAGGGGCTGGGCTTTCACGATCTGCTCCGCCAGTTCGAGATCGATCCCGGCGATGCGGAGGATCGGCCGATCCATCTGGGCGGGCCGGTCGAGCCTCGGCGCGGTTTCGTGCTGCACAGTCCCGATTGGGGCGGGCAGGACAGCGTCGACGTTGCCGGACAATGGGCGCTGTCGGGTACGATCGACGTGCTGCGCGCGATCGCCGAGGGCAGGGGGCCACGCCACTGGGTCGCAGCGCTCGGCTATGCCGGCTGGTCGCCCGGCCAGCTCGACGAGGAAATGACGCGCCATGGCTGGTTTGCGGTGCCGGCGACCGATGCGCTGCTGTTCGATCTGTCCGCCCGCCAGCGCTGGGCGGCGGGCTATTCGTCGGTGGGCATCGACGCCAGCCTATTGTCTCCGATGAGCGGCCAGGCATGATATAAAGACATCTTTATATTTGCGTTTGAGGGCTGCCACGGCTATCTGGCCGGCGATCGGCCGCCTGTTTTTCATCGTGCGCGCGGCCATATGACATCAGGAGATTTTTCGTGGCCACCGCACCTGTCGCCGATTTCAACGACTATGTCGTCAAGGACATCACGCTTGCCGATTTCGGCCGCGCGGAGATCAACATCGCCGAGACCGAGATGCCCGGACTGATGGCGCTGCGCTCGGAATATGGCGCCGCACAGCCGCTGAAGGGCGCGCGCATCACCGGCTCGCTGCACATGACGATCCAGACCGCCGTGCTGATCGAGACGCTGACCGCGCTCGGCGCCGACGTCCGCTGGGCGACCTGCAACATCTTCTCGACCCAGGATCACGCCGCCGCCGCCATCGCCGCGTCGGGCGTGCCGGTCTTCGCGATCAAGGGCGAGAGCCTGGCCGAATATTGGGACTATGTCGGCTCGATCTTCGATTGGGGCGACGAGACCTGCAACATGATCCTCGACGATGGCGGCGACGCCACCATGTTCGCGCTGTGGGGCGCGCGCATCGAGGCCGGCGCGACGCTGCCCGAGCCCGAGAATGACGAGGAAGTCGAGTTCCAGCGCGCATTGAAGGCGTTCGTCGTGCGCAAGCCCGGCTATCTGACCGCCACGGTCGAAGCGATCAAGGGCGTCTCGGAAGAGACCACGACCGGCGTCCACCGTCTCTACGCCATCGCCAAGAAGGGCGAACTGCCTTTCCCCGCGATCAACGTGAACGACAGCGTCACCAAGTCGAAGTTCGACAATCTCTATGGCTGCAAGGAATCGCTGGTCGACGCGATCCGTCGCGGCACCGACGTGATGCTGGCCGGCAAGGTCGCCTGCGTCGCCGGCTTCGGCGATGTCGGCAAGGGCTCGGCCGCGTCGCTGCGCAACGGCGGCGCCCGCGTGCTGGTGACCGAAGTCGATCCGATCTGCGCGCTGCAGGCCGCGATGGAAGGCTATGAAGTCGTGACGATGGAGGAAGCGGTCACCCGCGCCGACATCTTCTGCACCGCGACGGGCAATGCCGATGTGATCACCGCCGATCACATGAAGGGCATGAAGAACATGGCGATCGTCTGCAACATCGGCCATTTCGATAGCGAGATCCAGATTTCGGCGCTGTCCAACTACAAGTGGACCGAAGTGAAGCCGCAGGTCGACCTGGTCGAATTTCCGGACGGCAAGCAGATCATCATCCTGTCCAAGGGCCGTCTGGTGAACCTGGGCAACGCGACCGGCCATCCGAGCTTCGTGATGTCGTCGAGCTTCACCAACCAGGTGCTCGCGCAGATCGAACTTTGGAGCAATTCGAGCGCGTACCAGAACGAGGTCTACGTCCTGCCGAAGCATCTCGACGAAAAGGTCGCGATGCTCCACCTTGAAAAGCTGGGCGTGAAGCTGACCACCCTGACCAAGAAGCAGGCCGACTATATCGGCGTGCCGGTCGAAGGGCCGTTCAAGCCGGATC
>JASBTC010000336.1 GCA_030148625.1 Sphingobium sp.
CTCCCGATCTCGCTACGCTCGACCACCCTCTCCCCCTGAAGGGGGAGAGGGATTGTGCAATCAGCACGCAGGAATGGCGCAATAGGAGCCCCTACCTTCCCGTTATACCACCCGCCGGCGCGAATGGCGGTCGACGATCACCACGCCCACTGCCGACACGATCAGCGCGACGCCGATCAGCGCGAAATAGACCGGCCGCCCCGTCGGCATGCCGAGCAATATCCCGGCGCCGAACACGCTCGAGATCGCACCCAGCCGGCCGATACTCGCCGAATAGCCGATGCCCGCGGCACGGCAGGATGCCGGAAAGACGTGCACGGCCAGGCTGTACAGCGTCACCTGAACCGCAAAGGCACCGGCACCCGCTGCTCCGAGCGCGATCAGGATTTGCGCCGGGGATGCATCGCCGCTGCCCATCATATAGGCGCAACCCGCCGTCGCGAGCAGCGCGGCCGAACAGGCGGCGATCAATGTCCGCCGCGAACCGAAACGCGGCGTTGCCCAGGCCGCGCCGAAGGAAGCCAGCACGCCGCACAGGTTGAAGATCAAAGAGCCCTGGATCGCGCGATCCATCGGAAAACCCGCGCCGGCGAGCAGCACCGGAATCCAGCTGAGATAGGCATAGAGCGCGAGCATGCTCGCGAAGAAGGCGATGGCGAGGCCGATGCCCGAACGGCGCAGCGCACCGGCATAGACGCCCGCATGCTCGCCGTTTTCGATCGGCGCCTCCACCGCAAAGACGGTTTCGGCGGGAAGGCGAGCGCCTGCACGATCGAGCAGCGCCGCCAGCGCCGGGCCGCCGGCGGGCCGGCGCGCCAGCATCATCGGGGATTCGGGCAGGCTGCGCCACATTTCGAGCGCGAGCAGCAGCGGCAGCAGGCCGCCGAACAGGAAGCAGAGCCGCCAGCCATAGGCAGGGATAAGCCAGGATGCGAAGCCAGCGCCGATCATGCCACCGCACGGCACCGCGACGATGATCGCGGTCACCGCATAGTTGCGAACCCTGGCGGGCATCCATTCGGCGACGAGTGCGGTCGCGTTGGGTACGGCAGCGCCGAGCCCGATGCCGGTCAGGAAACGCAGGATCGCCAGTTCGGTGACGCCCGGCGCAAACGCCGCCAGCATCGACAGCGCACCGAAGAACAGCACACTGCCGATAAGCGCGGGGCGGCGGCCGATCCGGTCGCCGGCGATCCCGCCCAGGCCGGTGCCGACCGCCATGCCGACCAGCGCCGCCGCCATGGCGGGCGCGAGCATGCCAGCGGTGACGTGCCAGTCAGCCAGGATGGCCGGCGCGGCGAATGCCGCCACCTGCACGTCGAAGCCGTCGAGCAGGATGATCGCCCCGACCAGGATCAGCAGCCGGATGTGGAAGGCCGTGACCGGCAGGCCGTCCACCGTCCGGCTGATCGGGATCGCCATGTCCGGCCGATCAGTCGCGCGGCGGCCAGGATTTGGCGGGAACGCCCTTTTTCGGTTCGCCGAGCAATGGGCTCTTCAGTGCGTAGAAGCCGTGATTGGTGAACATCCAGATGATGTTGCGATCATATTCGACATAGATGCCGAAGCCGAGATTGCCCTTCACATAATCGGGCGTCTCCGCATCGGTCGGGAAGCGCGGCACATAATAGGCCGCGATCTCGGGCCTGGTCGGATCGCGCACGTCGAACAGCTGCACCCCGGCATTGTAGAAGGCATAGGGCACCAGCCCCTCGCGTGAGCGGCCCGGCTGGGTGAAATAGCCCGGTCGCTTGGGACCGAAGCTGCCGCGGCGCTCGCAGAAATCCTTGAATGCTGCATCCTTGGGCGGCGTCGGGCGCGGGAAGGTGTTGACGATCTTCGGGTTCTTGAGATCGCGGACATCGATGACGAAAATGTCCTTGTACGGCTCGTAACAGTCATCGTTCATCGGATAGCCGTTCATGAAGATATAGCCGGTGCGCTCATATTGGCTGACATCGATATTGTCGGCTTCGGTGCCCGCGAATTTGGGCACCATGTCGAGATGGCTGATCACTTTCATGTGCGCGGGATCGGAGATGTCGAGCACGTAGAAGCCGAGCCCACCCATCGCCGCGAAGCCGATCGTGCCGCCCTTCTCCACCGGTTTGGGAATGAAGATCGGCATGCGCGATCCCATCCATGAGGTGCGATTGCCCGCGCGCGGGTTCTTGAGATAGGCGTCGCCCTCCGCCTTATCGCCGACGATCTGGCCCGGCACCGAGAATTGCTGAAGGAATTTCGGGTTCGCCGGATCCGACATGTCCCATGACTGGTATCCCGGCGAATAGAGATAATTGGGATATTCGGTGAGGCCGAAACTATCGTCGGGGGCGGACGACAGGAACATGTATTTGCCGCCGAACCAGGCGGGAACGTCGAGCGAGCCCGAGCCCTGCTGATGGCCGGGCTTGGCATCGGGATGCTTATAGTCGGTGGTGCGCGTCGCGATCCTTTCCCACTGATCGGGCAGCGGGCCGTTCATCACATAGACGTTGAAGCCTTTGTTATACCGCCAGTCGCGGATCTTCTGCACGCCGTCGGGCTCGTTCATCTTCTCTTCGAAGACGCCGAAGCGCTGGACCTCGTTCGACTGGACCATGATGTATTTGCCGCGCGCCTTGTCCCACTGGATCGAGGATGCACCGATCATCTCGCCTTCGGGAAAGGGATTGACCGGCGTTCCGCCGCCCTTGCCCGTCCAGGTCTGCCCCTTGGTCACGAGCAGCCGGGCCTTGGCCGGATCGGTGATGTCGAATACCTTCAGATTGTGGCGGTCATAGACGTAGAGATACCGCTTGCCGTCGAAGTCCGCGATATTCTGCCAAGTGTGGAAAGGCGAAGCGACCTGGGGGTAGAAAGCGACGACCTCCATATTCTTGGCGTAGGATTTCTGATCCCAGTAACCGAGCTGGCCCGGGAACGGCGCACGCCCCTCGTGCAGCGGCGTCGCCTTGGGATGGACGAACACGCCGGTCTTCGGATCGATGCCGTAATCGACGCCGGGCTGAGGCGGCGGCGGTTTCCGGTCATAGGTCAGATCGTGCCATTGCTTCACCACCGGATCGCGAATGTCGATCTTCGGTTGCTCCTGTTTCTCCTCCGACGATCGCGCCGCGGATCCCAGCGTCAGTGCGGCACCGGCGCAGCATGTCAGGATGACGGCCCTGACGCGGGGCAAGGCGGATTTGTTCGCGATCGGGCTCAACGAAGCACTCCTTGGCTGGTCTGTTCTTCGGCGAGGCTAGAACCTCGCATTATATCCACAAAATAATGTTTTGAGCGGTCTCTATTCCCGTTTCATATAATCGAAGGCGTGTCCGCGAGGCAGGAAGACGCGGCATTGCCGGCTTCGGCGCGCCCCTGACGCGCCCTTTCCCAGCGGATGAACAGCCACGGTATGGTGATCATCAGCAAGCCATAGGCCAGTGGCAGGCGCGCGATGGCGGGCATGTCGATCAGCGTCACCGACGCGATCAGCGCTATTGCCAGATTGTGCACGCCGACTTCGATCACGATCGTCAATCGCTGGAGCGGTCCCAGCCGTGCCGCCCGCGCCAGCGCATGGCTCGCTACCATCGCCAGCAGCATCAGCGCCAGGCAGACGCCGAAACTCTCCAGGAGGACGCGCCATCCCGCCAGATGATGCCAGTTGAAGCCGGTGGTGGTGAGGCACATGAACAGGATCAGCACGACGGACAGCCGCCGCCCGATCTCGACGCCGCGCGATGCCAGCGCGGGCGCGACCGCACGGACCATCATGCCGAGCACGACGGGCACTATGGTGAGCAGCCCGAGCGTCATCGCGGTCTGCCCCATCGGCATGTCGACCGTCCGCATGTCCCCCATGAACCGATGCAGCGCGAAACCGATCCAGAGCGGCAAGGTGATCGCGACAAGCAAGGTCGACAGCGCGGTCAGGCTGACCGCAAGCGCGACGTCGGCGCGTGCCGCGAGCGTGATCGCGTTGGATGTCACTCCACCGGGACTGGCAGCGAGGATGATCAGGCCGACCGCGACCTCGGGCCCGATCGGCAGGACAAAGGCCAGCCCGATCGCGATCAGCGGCAGCAACAGCATCTGTGCCGAGAGACCGACCAGAACGGCGCGTGGCGACGACAGGATCGCGCGGAAATCGGCAAGCCCCAGCGCCAGCCCCATGCCGAACATGATGACGAATATGATCAGCGGGAAGATCGTCTGCGACAGGAACGGAAAGATATCGGCCACGCTCAACTCCTCAGACGAACTCCAATGCCCCCGCGAAGCCGGCGGCACGCAGGATCGAGCGATGGACCGCCGCCGCCATTTCGCTGCCCGAAACGCCGATCGCGGGCTGGCTGCGCGCGATCTTCAAATGCGAACCATCCTTGCCCATCGCCTCGATCATCAATTCGAGGCGATCGAGCGCCGGATCGGCAACCAGCCGGGCGCGGCATGCGTCCAGCCCGGTCGTTGCGAGCGCGCAGGCGACCATGGCGTTGACGTTGTGCGGGAATTGCCGCGCGATCTGCCGCACGCTGCCGTCGAAGATCACGGTCTCGCAGGTGATGCCATCGCCCGCAGCACCGAGGCTGCGGGGTGGCTTGCGGAAGCTGATCGACACATGATCCCACATCGCGCGCCATTCGAGCAGACTGTCCGCACCGACGAGCGCACCATGCGCCACGAACAGCGAACGGTTCGAGCGGTGCGCCCGATCGACAAGACGCATGCGCAGGCCGTCATCCGCCAATGCGGTCAGCGACAGCGGCATATAATCGGCGATGGCAAGCAGCGCCTCGCCATGCCGCACCGTGACCTCAGGCCCGGCGATCTCGACGATCAGATCGGGCGCGAAGCAGCGCGCATCGGCCAGATCCTCGAGGATCAGCGCGGGATCGATACCGGCCAGCCGGCCGGGGCTGCGATTATGGACAAAGGCCAGTTCGAGCGGCCCATGGTCGCGGGCAATGCGCCGATGGATCTCGGACCCGATGAAACCGAACCCGATCAATCCGATGCGCATTGCCCGTTCCCCCCACGGTTGAAAGCGCTCTAGGGTCTGACCCAGCGAGATTAACTCATCTTGTCATTCCCGCGAACGCGGGAATCCAGCTCTTCCGTGAAGCATCAGAAAGAAGAAGAAGCTGGATTCCCGCGTTCGCGGGAATGACAGGATGGGTGGTGTTTCGACACGGCCCTTAGTATTTCCAGGTCAGCGTGGCGCCGTAGGTCCGCGGCGGTGCGTAGGAGACGAGGACCGATCCGATCACG
>JASBTC010000355.1 GCA_030148625.1 Sphingobium sp.
CACCTATATGCAGAAATTCCTGGTCAACACCGCCGGCATGTCGACCCAGTCGGCCAGCGGCGTGATGACCGGTGCGGTCGTCGTCTTCATGTTGCTGCAGCCCGCGATCGGGCGGCTTTCGGACACGATCGGCCGACGCACCTGCCTGCTGATCTTTTCGGGGCTGATGACCTTCGGCGCGGTGCCTTTGCTCACCGCGCTGTCGGGGGCGAACACGCCGCTGGGCGCATTCGCTCTGGTCGTCGCGGCGCTGGTGATCCTGAGTTTCTACACATCGGTCAGTGGGTTGTTCAAAGCCGAGCTGTTCCCGGCGCATGTCCGCGCGCTCGGCGTCGGCTTCGCGCACAGCGTCGCCGCCGCGATCTTCGGGGGCACTGCGGAATATGTCGCGCTGCTGTGTAAGCAGATGGGGCATGAAAGCGTCTTCTACTGGTATGTCGCCTTCGCCGCGGGCACCGCGTTCCTGACGGCTTTGCTCATGCCCGAGCCGAGCAAGACCGGGAAGCTTTAGGACGTCCCGAACAACCCGGTTCTACAGGATTGGAGACCTTGCTAAGACACCCCTGATTCTGCCGGGTCTTGGGCAGAGATCTGTAGCAGGGGTTAGCGTATGCGTTTTCGTTCCGTCATTGTTTTTGCCGGTTTTTGCGTTCCGGCCGTTGCGCAGGCGACGACCTGCGAAGAGAGTTTCGCCAAGACCGGATCGCCGATCGGTGGCTTGCGCTTTTCCGCGTCGACCACGGTTCCCAATCTGGCGCCGGCCAGCGCGATCGGCCAGATGCGCGGGATCGCGGTCAGCAAGGGTTATGACGTGCTCGCGGCAGAGGCCGAGGACGGCAGCATGCTGATCGAGCAGCCGCAGACCGGCAAGGCGCGCGCCTTTCCAATCACGATCACCGCGACCTCCAGCGCCGGCGTCGGCACCGTGCTGATGGAAGCGAAACTGCGCGCCGGCATGATGGCCGGATCCGATGGCGCGAAGACCGAGATGTGCGCCATGCTCAACCAGCTCAAGGGCGGAAAGGCGGGTGCTGCCGCCGCGTCGAGCGGCATGAAGGCGGTCGGCACCTCCGCGCCGCTGGCGATCGGCGCGCTCGCTCTGTCGCACCAGATTTCCAAGGATACCGAACGCAATGCCGCGGCCGTGCCGCTGCGCTACAAGGGCAAGACCTTCATCGTCGACGGCCTTGTCGATTTCGTCACCAAGGACGGCGACGCCTATCGGGTCGGCTACAAGATCCCGCATCCTTATGAGGAAGTGCTGCGTCTGCCCAACGCCGCGCCGTTCAAGACCGACATCATGTGCATGATGGCCAAGGGGCAGGCGGCGTACACGCTCCAGCTCAAGCCGGGAAAAAGCATCAAGCTCAGCGGCGTCTATGACAATTTCAGCGAAGCCCGCCATGTGCTGTGGCTCAGGGATTGCCGCCCCGCCAAGTGACGCCGCGCTCGCGTTGACAATTAGGTTGCTATCAACATAATTGCCCGATGGCGGACGACATGACGGTCCCGTTCGAAACCACGCTGCATGTGCGCGATCATTGCCTGTGCCTCGCCACGCAGCGGGCGGCACGGGCATTGGCGCGCCGCTTCGACGACGCGCTGCGGCCGGTGGGGCTGACCAGCGGTCAATTCTCGCTGCTGATGTCTCTCAACCGGCCGGCACCGCCGAAAATGGGCGCGGTCGCATCGCTGCTGGCGATGGATCGCACGACGCTGACCGCCAATCTCAAGCCACTCGAACGGCGCGGCCTGCTCGAAACCAGAGTCGATCCGGGTGATCGGCGCGGGCGACTGCTGATGCTGACCGATGCGGGGCGGGACGCGTTGCGACGCGCGATACCGATCTGGGAAGCGACCCATGGAGAGGTCGAGGGGGCGCTGGCGGCGCCGGATGCCTTGCGTGCCGGGCTTCGGGCGCTGGCCTGACAAACGCTGCTCTGTGATGATGGAGGCCGGGTGATGCGACCCAGCCTCCGCCATCGCGTCAGGCGGCCGCCTGCGCCTTCCTTTCCAGATGCGCCAGGATCGCCAGCGCCAGCGGATCGGCGGAGGCCGGGTTCTGGCCGGTGAACAGCGGCGGATCGGTCACGACATGCGCGGCGAGCGGGGCGGCGGCGGTGTAGATGCCGCGCAGCTTGCGCAGCATTTCCTCGGGCAGGACGGGCACGATCCGGTCGAGGCCCATCATCACATCCTCGGCATTGCTGATCGCGGTGACCTGGCGGTTCTTGACCAGCGGCTCGCCATTGGCGTCGACCGCCTGGACCAGACCGATCACGCCGTGACAGACGCCCGCGATCACCTTGTCCGCCGCGAAATAGCTTTCGACGATCGCCTTCAGCGCCGGGTTGCCCGGAAAGTCCCAGGTGGTGGCGGCGCCGCCGACCATGAAGACGCCGTCATATGCCTGCGCGTCGATGCGATCGAGCGGAACCGTATCCGCCATCGCGGCGCCGGCGGCCGGATCTGCCAGGAAGCGGCGGCCCGCCTCGCTCACCCAATTATCCTCGATGCTCATCGGATCGACGGGGGCGGCGCCACCCTTGGGCGACGCGATGGTGATGCTGTGGCCGGCATCGATGAAGCGCCAATAGGGCGCGGCCAGTTCCTCCAGCCAGCTGCCTGTCTTGTTGCCGGTCGTGCCAAGCTCCCCATGTGAGGTGACGACGAAAAGGAAATTCTTGCTCATCCAGACAGGCTCCCGTCCCGGGGTTTTCGATGACGGGCTTGTCCCACAGCGCGGGGCCGCCACCCACTCGTCCGATCGGTCAGAACGCCCGTCCTTTCGGACAGGCGTGCGCCTGCCCGGCAAAGGTCAGGCCGGGGCGATGGGGCACCCGTCCTATTGGGCGGGTAGGCATGGGGGCCATGCTGCGACAGTTTCGCTGACGGAACCCACCGACTCTCATATCTGATGGAGGCGCGCCATGTCGCTCGATGATCCCCGGACCCAGCCCCGCGCGGCAACGAAGGCGCCCGAAATCTTCCGCCGTGCATTCGGCAAGTCGGTGCCGTTCGAAGGCGAAGGGGGCACCTTCACCCAAAGCTGGTATCCGATCTGCATGTCGAGCGCTGCGACGTCGGACTTTGTGCGCGGTTTCGATTTCCTCGACGGCCGCGTCATCGCCTTTCGCGACAAGGACGGCAATCCGCACGTCATGAGCGCCTATTGCCCGCATCTCGGCGCCGACCTGTCGATCGGCGACATGATCGACGGCAATGTCCGCTGCGTCTATCACCACTGGAAATACGGCGCCGATGGCCGCTGCAGCGGCATGCCGAGCAAGGATCCGATCCCCGGCACCGCGCGACTGTTCAAATTCCCGGTCTGCGAGAAATACGGGATCCTTTGGGCCTATAATGGGTTGGAGCCGCATTACGAGCTGCCCGATTTCAAATTCCCGCACGAGGATCTGGTGTTCAAGACCAAGGTCTTTGGCGAGGAAGTGCCCGTCGATCCCTGGGTGCTGTGCGCCAACACCCCCGACATGCAGCATATCCGCTATCTGCACGGCATAGAGATCAACGGCGACAATCCGCACGAGGCGGTCGAATGGACCGACCATTCGATGTTCTACGAATTCGAAGGCACGCATGTGACGGGCGATCCGGTGAAGCACCGCATTGGCATCGTCGGCACCAGCATGTATTTCCAGAGCACCGAATTCGCGGGCCAATGGTTCGGCTTCGTTTCGCCCTTCACGCTGACCCGCCCGGGCCGCTCGACCGTGTTCATCACCGTCTGCGCGCGCAAGGACATGGGCACGCCCGAGGAAGTCGACCAGTTCCTCGAAGCGATCGCCGAGATGGAGACGCGCGTCGTGCTCGACGATCTGATGAACATGCAGACCATCCATCTGCAACCCGGCACGCTGACCCGCAGCGACCTGACCCTGGCGCGCTTCTTCGATTATATGCGCGACTATCCGCGCGCTCATCCGTCTGCGGAGTTCATCCGCTGACGGCCAGCCGGCATTATGATGCGCCCGAGGATGTCGACGGCCTGCTCGCGCTGCTGGCCGCCGATCCCGATGCGATGATCCTGGCCGGGGGGCATAGTCTGCTGCCCGCGCTCGCCCTGCGCGGGCAACGATCGGGGCGGCTGGTCGATATCGGGCGGATCGCGGCGCTGAAACGGATTGCGCTGAACGATCGGGGCGCCGTGATCGGGGCCGGGGTGACGCTCTCGGCGATCCTCGCCTCGCCGGTCGCGGCGGCCTTGCCGGCGCTGACGCAGGCGCTGCGCTTCGTCGGCAATCATGTCGTGCGCAACCGTGCGACTTTGGGCGGATGCCTGGGCTGGGCCGATCCGCGCGGCGAAGTGCCGCTGATCCTGGCGGCGCACGACGCGGTGATCGTCACCAGCCGGCGGACGATCGCGGCGGAGGATTTCATCACCGGCCCGTTCGCGACCGCGCTGGAACCGGGCGAAGCGATTTTGGAGGTTCTTGTCCCGCCGCCGCCGCCAATCGCCTTCGACGAAGTGCTCGGGCGCAATTCGACGGGGCGGGCGATCCTGTCCGCCGCGTGCGCGATATCGTCCGACGGATCGGTGCGGCTGTCATTGGGCGGGCTGGTCGACCGGCCCGTGCGCAGCGCCGCCTTGCCCTGTGCCGATGCTGATGCGCTCGATGCGCTGGCGGTCGGCTTCGTCGCCGGGATGCTGGCACGATATCCGGCGCTGCCCGACGCCAGCACGATCGATTATCGCCGGACGATCGCACCGCGGCTGTTGCGGCGCTGCCATATGCGGGCGGCCTCGGCATGAGCGCAGCGACCGTCAATGGCGAGCGTCGGACGCTCGATGCCACGGGCTGGACCAGCCTTGCCGACTGGCTGCGCGACGATCTTCATCTGTCGGGTACACGGATCGGTTGCGGCGAGGGGGTATGCGGCAGCTGCACCGTGCTGATCGACGGAGAGCCGGTGCGCAGCTGCCTGACGCTCGCCGCCCAGGCGGCGGATTGTGCGGTCGTCACCGTCGAGGGACTGGCCGCCGATCCCGAGGGCGCCGCGATCCAGCGCGCCTTTGCCGATCATCATGCCGCGCAATGCGGCTTCTGCACCTCGGGCATGCTCGCGGTGGTGCGGCATTATCTGGCGGACGATGGCGTGCCCGATCATGGCGACGAGGCTGCGATCCGGTCCGCGCTCAACGCGGTGATCTGCCGCTGCACCGGCTATCAACCGATCGTCGCGGCGGTGAAGGCCGTGGTGAAACAGCGGGAGGCCGGGCGTGGTTAGGACGGCTCCATTTCAGACTCGGTCCCGCGGGATGATCCGCCGATGAAACCCGACCCATCCGGCCCCGGCTCGATCATCGGCAGCGGCGCGCGCCGGACCACGCTCGATCGCTTCGTCGCGGGCAAGGGGCGCTATCTCGCCGATATGCCGTTGCCCGGCGCATTGGTCGTGCGCATGGTGCGCAGCCCCGTCGCCCATGCCGAGATCCTCGCGATCGACACTGCGGCGGCACGCGCGATCCCCGGCGATTCGATCGAAATAGCCCGCGAGTTCGGCGATCATCGTGTC
>JASBTC010000362.1 GCA_030148625.1 Sphingobium sp.
GCTGCACGCCGCTCGAGACGATCCATATCGACGACGGGCCGTTGGCGGGCAAGAAGAACGTCTATGTGCTCGACCCGTTCGGCCATCAGCTCGAAATCGTCGACTGACCATTTTTCCGGAGACCAAAACGCCATGACGAACAGCAAGATCAATCCCGCCGGCCTGTACGACGCGGTCGGTTACGGTTTCTCCCACGCGGCGCTCCAGGAAAGCGGCCGGACGCTGCATCTGGCGGGCCAGGTCGCATGGGACAAGGACTGCAACGTCGTCGGCGGCGATGACCTTGCCGCGCAGACGCGCCAGGCGCTCGCCAATTTGAAGACCGTGCTGGCCGAGGCCGGCGCGACCCCGGCGAATATCGTTCGGCTCAGGACCTATGTGGTGAACCACAGCCCCGACAAACTGGGGGTGGTGCTGCCCGAGATCGGCGCATTCTATGGCGATGCGACGCCAGCGCCCAACACCTTCCTCGGCGTCGCGGCACTCGCGCTGCCCGATTTCCTGATCGAGATCGAGGCAACCGCAGCGCTGGATTAAAAGGTCGCTCCCGATCGGGCGGATCGATGCGTCCGATTGTTACGAAGAGCTTGGTGTTTTGCGCGGAGTTCGTCAGGAAGCCTCGAACGCCCTGACGAACCATATCCGCCGCCTTTCGGCCCACCAAGAAGGACGACTATTGGAAACCATCACGATTGTCCTGCTGCTGCTGCTCGCCGTCATCCTGAGCGGCATATTCTCGCGCATGGTGCCTCTGCCTCTGCCGCGCCCCTTGTTCCAGATCGCGCTGGGCGCTCTGATCGGATTGGCCGCAGACTGGCGCGTGACGCTGGATCCGGAAATCTTCTTCCTTCTTTTCCTGCCGCCTTTGCTGTTTCTCGACGGCTGGCGCATCCCGCGCGAGGAACTGTTCAAGGATGGCAAGACCATCGTCGAACTGGCGCTCGGCCTGGTCGTGTTCACCGTCATCGGCATGGGATTCCTCATTCACTGGATGATCCCCGCCATGCCGCTGGCCGTGGCGTTCGCGCTGGCCGCGGTGGTGTCGCCGACCGATCCGATCGCGGTGTCGGCGATCGCCCAGCGCGTGCCGATCCCCAAGCGCATGATGCACATCCTGGAGGGCGAATCGCTGCTCAACGATGCGTCCGGCCTCGTCTGCCTGCGTTTCGCCATCGCCGCAGCGCTGACCGGCGCCTTTTCGGTTCAGGACGCCGCACTCAATTTCGCCTGGGTGGCCTTGGGCGGCATTGCAGTGGGCGCCGGTGTCACCTGGGCCGTGAGCCGGGCGAAGCAGTGGATATCGCGCCGCTATGGCGAGGAAGGCGGATCGCAGATCCTGATCAGCCTGCTCATTCCCTTCGGCGCCTATCTCATCGCCGAACACCTCCATTGTTCGGGCATCCTGGCGGCCGTCGCAGCAGGCCTCACAATGGGCTTCGTCGAGGCCCGCGGCGAGCTTGAGGCGGCGACACGGATCAGGCGCAACACCGTCTGGGACGTCATCCAGTTCACCGCGAACGGGATCATCTTCGTGCTGCTCGGCGAGCAATTGCCCGCGATCCTCGCCAGCTCGGCGGAGACGGTGCGCATGACCGGTCATCATGAACCATGGTGGCTGGCGATCTATGTCGTCACGATCAATCTGGGGCTTGCCGGCCTGCGTTTCCTCTGGGTCTGGCTGTCGTTCCGGATGACGCTGTTTCGGTCCGGTCAATGGCGCACCAAACCAAACTGGCGGATCGTCGCCGCCATGTCGTTCGCGGGCGTGCGCGGCGCGATCACATTGGCGGGCGTTCTCACCTTGCCGCTGGCGATGGACGACGGATCGGCCTTCCCGGCACGGGATCTTGCGATCTTCCTTGCCATGGGGGTCATCATCACCTCGCTGATCGTTGCCAGCATTGGATTGCCCTGGCTTCTCAACGGCCTCGAAATGCCGGCCGAGCATGACCTGCAGGCCATTGAGGACGCCGCCCGGATCAGGGCGGCGGAAGCCGCCATCGCCGAGATCGAGAAGGTTCAGCACAGCCTGGCCGAGGGGCGGAATGACGCCGACCTTTACGTCTCGGCGGCCGCCCGGCTCATGGACGCCTATCGCCAACGGATCGAAAGCCGCGCGGGCAATGCCGAGAGCAACGCCCTGGAGCGACGATCCGAAGCGATCGAGCGAAACCTGCGCCTCGCCGCGCTGAAGGCCGAGCGCACCCAGATTTTCCGGATGGTTCGCAAGCGGGAGTTGGGCAGCGAACTTGCCCGCAAGCTGATCCGCGAACTCGACCTGCTCGAAGCGCGCTACGCCATGGCGATCTGAGCCCCTTATCGCGCCTTTGCCACGCTCCGGTTCGCACGGATGAAATCGACGATCGTATCGACCAGGCCCGGTGCCAGCGGAAGATCGGGGTTGGTGTAGGTGGCGTGGTTCGCCGCCGGATCGGCGGGCGCGACTTTCAGTACATGGTTCATGCCGTCGATCAACGCGACCTTGATACCGGGCCGGGCCTGCCCGAGCCGCTCGGCATCGGCGACCGCGGTCTGGAGGTCGGTGGTGCCCTGAACGACCAGGATCGGGCCGGGATAGGCGGTCGCCAATGCGGGCGGGTCGGCGGCGAGCATGGAGATCAGGAAGGGCTGGACGCTGGGACGAAAGATCGGCAGCAACCCGGGGTTCATGCCGTCCGCCGACACGGTTCGCCCCGCTTCCAGTTCGGCAAGGATACGCGTCGCTTCGTCGAGCATCGGCGCAAACGCTGGAAGCGATCGGAACTGCGCGCGCAAGATCTCCCCCAGCGGCCGGCCAACCGGAGAAACCAGGATCAGGCCGCAAATCCCCTCGCTCTCCTGTGCGGCGATCAGCGCGTGGAGCGTGCCTTCGCTATGACCCAGCAGCCAGACGCAGCGCGCGCCGGTGCGCTCGCGCAATGCCTTGGCCCAGGTGCGGGCATCGGCTGCATAGGTCTGTACGCGCAACGCGTTTTCCGATGTCATCGCCGCGGCGCTGGCGGCAATGCCGCGCTTATCGACACGCAATGCGGGAATTCCGGCGCTTGAAAGCGCTTCGGCCAGCAATCGATAGGGCGCGGCGCTCACGCCGAGCGGGCTGTTGCCGTCGCGATCGGTTGGCCCCGAACCCGCCAGGATCAGCACCGCCACGCCGCCGGTCCCGGGCTTGGCTGGCGACAATAATGTGCCGTGAAGCTGCCCGGTTCCCTCGCCGACCGTCATGTCGGCCGGTGGTGCAACCGTGGCGGCGGCGGCGAGCATCGCCAAAGACGAGATCATCGACATCATATTTCCCTCCCGAAATCCGGCACAGCGGATTTGCCTGCAAGAATCATGATATCATAATTATATCACCATACGGTCCGCAAGCGGAATCGGAAGCGTGATCAGAAAGGCGGTTGTTCCGGAACGGCGGCGCCGTCGGTCCGAGGGTCGGAGGCACCGTAATGCACGGCCTTGCCGTCGCGTGTCTCGACGGCATTGCCGCGTCCCATGCCTTCGAAATAGCGCGGCCAGACCTTGATCTGGTGCCCCTGCCCATTCAGCGCCGCGACGGTCTCCGCCGGAATACCGTCCTCCATCCACAAACCGCAGCCTTCGAAATCGAGCTTGGTGAAGCGCGCGGCGTCGAGCGCACCCTGGATGTTCATGCCGAAATCGACGATGTTCGAGACGAACTGCGCATGCGCCTGGGCCTGGTTGAAGCCGCCCATGATGCCGAAGGCGATGTGGCGGTCGCCCTTTTCCATATAAGCCGGAATGATGGTGTGGAGCGGACGCATCCGCGGACGCAGCGAATTGGGGCGGCCGGGCTCGAGCGCGAAGCTCTTGCCGCGATTGTGGAGCGCGAAGCCGGTGCCGTCGGCGACGAGCCCGCCGCCAAAGGCGCTGGCGACGCTCTGGATCAGCGAGACCTGATTGCCCTCCTTGTCGACCACGGTGAGATAGGTCGTGTCGCTCGACTGTTTCGCCAGCGCCGCCTTGATGTCGGAGGGAAGCACATTGCACTGGGCGCGCTCGCCGATCGTCGCCGCGCGCTGTTTCGCCAATGTCTTGGAAAGCAAGGCCTCGACCGGGATCGTGCTGGCGCGCGGATCGCCGATGAATTGCTGGAGATCGGCATAGGCAAGTTTCTTCGCCTCGATCATCGCATGCAGCGCACGCTGGCTGTTATGCCCCCAGGAAGCGAGCGGAAAGGTCTCCATGACATTGAGCATCGACAGCGCCGCGATGCCCTGACCGTTGGGCGGCAGCTCGTAGATCTTCCAGCCGCGATAATCGGTGCTGATCGGCGTGACCCATTCGGGCTCGAAACTGGTCAGATCCTCGGCGGTCATGAAGCCGCCCAGCTTGCGTTGCAGTGCCAGCAACGCATCGGCGGTCGCACCGCGATAGAAACCGTCGCGGCCATTCCGGGCGATCCGGCGTAGCGATTCCGCCATGTCGGGATTGCGGACCAGATCGCCTACCGCCGGTGCCTGCCCGCCAGGCAGGAAGGCTTTGGCGAAAGCGGGATCGCCGGCAAAGGGCATGCCGGTGTTCTTCCAGTTCAGCGCGTCGTTCTCGGCAACGCCGAAGCCGTTTTCGGCCAGTGCTATGGCGGGCGCGAGGCTCTGGGCCAGCGGCAGCTTGCCCCAGCGTTTGGCCAGCATGTCCCAACCCGCGACCGTACCCGGCACAGTCACCTGATCGATGACGCGAAGCTTGTCGATCTTCCGCTTCTTCAGCGCGTCCAGGCTCATCGCCGCGGGCGTCCAGCCGCTGGCGTTCAGGCCGTAGACCTGCCTGGTCTTGGCGTCATAGACGATCGCGAACAGATCGCCGCCGATGCCGTTCATCATCGGCTCGATCACGCCCAGCGCCGCATTGGCGGCGATCGCGGCATCGACCGCGCTGCCACCCTTTGCGAGGATCGCGGCACCGGCCTGTGACGCCGCCACCTGACTGGTCGCGACGATGCCATATTGGGAGACGACCATCGATCGCGACTGGGTGCGTGCAGGCTGGCTGGGTGCTGGCCGTCCCTCCGGCGGAAGCTGCGCCACAGCCGGCATCGTCGCAACAAGCGACACGATCGCCAACCCGCCTGCAAGCCACCGTTCCGCCATTTTACGGCCGCCGCCCATCACGCATCCTCCCGTTGAACCGGGGGCAATGCTAGGGCCGGCAACATCCTCGTCAAGATCGAATTTTCCATTTGGAAAATCCGCTGCGACGAGTCCTATTTGACGAGCAGGATGCGGCTGTTCGCGGGATATACCCATTCGAGGCCACGTTCGGTGACGACGCCGTCATCCTCCAGCGGGATCTTGATCTTGCGGCTGCCCCATTCGGGCACGACGGTGTAGACGAACAGCTCGACGGACAGGAAATTGCCCGGGCGGAGCTGATAGGTCATCCGCAACGGATTGAAGTCCGCCATCGATGGTCCCGATCCATGGCCGAAATCGCCGACCGAATGGCTGCCGATCACGACGTCGGTCACCTTGGGATCGTTGCCGGGATTGTCATAGCCCGGCGCGAGCACGAAACCGGGCATTTCCGCGACCCGCTTGTTGACCGTCGCCAGCGCCTCTCCCGCCGTCACACCGGGCCGGATGACATCCAGGATCATCCGACGGACCTGCAATGCGCGGTCGAAGGCGCGCTGGACGCCGGCGGGCGGCGCATTCTCGCCAGGCTTCAGCACATAGGCCATGCGCTTCATGTCGGTGTAGCTGAGCAGGTAATTGACGCCCCAGTCCATAGTGATCAGGTCGCCTGGCTGGATGACATGATCGCCAGACACCGGGCCGCGTTCGCCGGGGCCGAGGATATAGACGCTGGGCAGACCGAACGAATTGCCCAGCCCTTCCTTGTGGAGCTGTTCCATCATCCACCAGGCGACGTCGCCGGTGGTGGTATGGCCGGGCTTGATGACTTCGTTGGACAGTGCGCGTTCGGCGATGGTGCGCGAATATTCGCCGGCTTTCGCAAAAGCCGCGATCTCCGTCCCGGTATGGCGAGATCGGAATTCGGAGACCAGTTTCTCGGCCGACACCAATCGCGCCGAGAGATCCGGGCCCAGCGCCCCGCGCAGCTTCTCATGAAGCGAATGGCTCAGTCCGTCGGCGGTATCGATCTCGGTCGCGACGTTGATGCCGATGCGCTTCGGCGCCCGCGCCTCGACAAAGGCGCGCAGCGTATCGGTCGACGCCTTGATGTCATAAAGCGGGCATTGGTCGAATGCGGCACCGCCGATGCCGAAACTGGCGCGCTCGATCCGGCCGCCGCCGCGATCGGTGAAGACATAATAGCCGATATCGCCGACATAACCGCCGCCGAGCATCTCGGCATTGGGGTCGGGATGCCCCTCCCGCATCGCGACGATCCACATGTCGATGCCGTTGCCACGCATCGCCTCGGGCAGGATCAGGTCGAACTTGTCCTTGCGGATCTGGCAGAGCTGGTCCCAGCGGCGCTTCGCTTCCTGTGCGGGAGCAGCCTGGGCCAAGGCGGCAAGCGCCAGCACGAACAACAGCGGCTTGCCGACGCGACGTGCCATCACAAACTCCCCCTATGGATTCTCGCATAGAGGGGTAGCGCTGCCCAGGGGCGGATGGCAAGAAATTAGGTTAATAATCACACGATTCTATTCGGCACTCCGCCAGCACCGACCGCCCTACTCGATCAAGCCGCCGCCCAACGCGACGTAGAGCGCGACGAGATTGTCGGCCTGGGCGCGACGGATCTGGATCAGCGCCTGTTCGGCGACGAACAGGTTGCGCTCGGCATCGAGCACTTCGAGATAACCGGCAACGCCTTCGCGATAGCGTGTACGCGCCAGATCCGCGATGCGGCGGGTGGCGAGGGTACCGCGTTCCTGCGCGGCGACCTGCTCCGCCAGATAGCGACGCCCAGCCAGCGCATCCGCGACTTCGCGGAAAGCGCCCTGGACGGTGCGCTCATAGGTTGCGACCGCGATATTCTCGCGCGCTTCGGCGACGGTCAGATTGCCCTTATTGCGGCCGAAATCGAAGATCGGCAGGCTGATCGCCGGACCGAAGCTCCAGCGCAGATTGTCACCGCCCAGGAGGTTGCCGAGATCGGCCGACGCGAAGCCCAGCGTGCCGGTCAGCGAGATCGACGGGAAGAAGGCGGCCCGTGCGGCGCCGATATTCGCGCGTGCGGCGCGAAGTCGCTCCTCCGCCCCCATGATGTCGGGTCGTGCGACGAGCAGATCGGACGGCAGGCCGGCGGCGAGCGCCGGCGACTGGGTCTGCTGCGCCAGCGGCAAGGCGTCGGGCAGGGTCTCGGTCACCGGACCGCCGGTCAGTACCGCCAGGAAGTTGGCGCTCTGCGCCCGCGTCAGCCGCAGGGCGGCAAGCTCGGTTTCGGCCTGGGTCAGCAGCGTTTCCGACTGACGATAATCGAGCGCGGAGGTGACCCCCGCGTCGAGCCGGCGCTTCGCGATGCGAAGCCCGTCCTGGCGGCTTTTCACCGTCGCTTCGGCGAGCGCGGTTCGCTCGCTTGCCTCACGCAGCGCCAGATAGGTGCTGGCAACATCGCGGATCAAAGTCAGGCGAAATGCGCGTTCCGCCTCGACCGTCGAGAGATATTGCCGCCTGGCCGCTTCGGACAGGTTGCGTACCCGTCCCCAGAAATCGAGTTCGAAACTGGTGACGCCAACGCCGACAGAATAGCTGTTGGCAGTGACGGCGTTGGGAAGGCCGGTGACGCCCGCTGGCGTGCGGCTGCGCGTCGCATCGGCGCTGCCGGCAAGCGTGGGCAGCTGATCGGCGCGCTGGATGCGGTAAAGCCCCCGTGCCTCCTCGATCTGCGCGACCGCGACGGCCAGGTCGCGGTTGCGCTTCAACGCCTGGGCGACCAGCACTTCCAGCTGCGGATCGGCGAAGAAATCGCGCCATCCGATTTCGGTCGCGCGCCGGCCGGGAACGGAATCGCCCGAGAATTCGGCAGGATAGTCTCCGGCCGTGGGCAATGCAGGCCGCTCATGCGGCGGCGCGAGATTGCATCCGGCCAGGATCAGCGCGGCGGCGACGGGAACGAACTTACGCATGACCCGGCTCCGGTTCGTGATGGCCCTTTTCACCCGGCGCGGGCGGACGCCGCTTCGAAATCCAGCGGCGGACCGCCAGGTAGAAGAGCGGGATGAAGAAGATGCCGAAGATCGTCGCCGCGATCATCCCGCCCATCACGCCCGTGCCAACGGCGCGGCGGCTGGCCGCGCCGGCTCCGCTGGCGATCACCAGCGGCACCATGCCGAGGATGAAGGCGAGCGAAGTCATGATGATCGGGCGCAGCCGCAGCTTCACCGCTTCCATCACCGCATCGAGCGTCGATTTACCTTCGGCTTCCTGCTCGATCGCGAACTCGACGATCAGGATCGCGTTCTTTGCGGCGAGGCCGATGATCGTGATCAGGCCGACATTGAAATAGATATCGGCATTGAGCCCGCGCAGCATCGAGAACAGCACCGCCCCCAGCACGCCCAGCGGCACCACCAGCAGCACCGAGATCGGCACCGACCAGCTTTCGTAAAGCGCGGCAAGCAGCAGGAAGACGACGACCAGCGACAGGCCGAGCAGCAGCCCGATCTGACCCGCCGATTGCTGTTCCTCGTACGAGATGCCCGTCCATTCGAAGGTGAACCCGTCGGGAAGCTGGCTTGCCAGCCGCGCCATTTCCGCCATCGCCTCGCCGGTCGAGCGGCCCGGCGCTGGCGTGCCGGAGATCGTCATGGCGGGATAGCCGTTATAGCGCTGCAGCTGCGGCGGCCCCGCCGTCCAGTCGACGCTGGTGAAGGCGCCGAACGGCACCATCTCGCCCTGCGCGTTGCGGACCTTGAGATCGAGCACGTCCTGCGGCGTCATCCGATATGGCGCATCGGCCTGGAGCAGCACGCGCAGCACTCGGCCGTCACGCGTGAAGTCGTTGGCATAGGCACTGCCGAATGCGAGCGCGAGCGTGGCGTTGACGTCGCCGACCGACAGGCCCAGCGCGCGCGCCTTGATCCGGTCGATATCGACGCGAAGCTGTGGCGCATCCTCCTGCCCTTCCGGCCGGACGCCGGCGAGAACCTGGCTCTGTGACGCCATGCCCAGCATCTGGTTGCGCGCCTGGAGCAAGGCGGCCGGCCCGTTGCCACCGCGATCCTCGAGCTTGAAGGTGAAACCGCTTGCCGTGCCCAGTTCGGGAATGGACGGCGGATTCAGCGTGAAGACCATCGCTTCCTTGATCTGCATCAGCGCGCCGAGCGCCTTGCCGGCAAGCGTATCCGCGCTGTTCTCCTTGCCCTTGCGCTCGTCCCAGGGATGGAGCGAGATGAAGCCCATCGCGTTGTTCTGGCCCTGGCCGAAGAAGCTGAAGCCGCGCACGAACACCATGTTCTTCACCTGCGGCTGGCTTTCGAAGAATTTCTTCGCTTCGCCGATCGCCACGTCGGTGCGTTCGCGCGTCGCGCCGGGCGGCGCCTGGATCACGGTGATGACATAGCCCTGATCCTCCTGCGGCAGGAAACCGCCCGGCAGGCGCTGGAACAGGATGAAGGTGATGCCGACAAGCGCCACGAACACGACCAGCCAGCGCAGCGGCGCCGACAGGATCTTGCCAACACGCCCCTGGTAGCGATCGGTGATCCGCGCAAACCAGTCGTTGAAGCGACCGAAGAAACGATTGGTCGCCGCCTGGAACCGGTTCGAAGGCTCCGCATGGTCCGGATCGTGTGGTTTCAACAGCGCCGCGCACAAGGCGGGCGTCAGTGTCAGCGCGAGCAGGGCGGAGAATGCGATCGAGATGGCGAGCGTGACCGAGAATTGCCGATAGATTCCGCCCGTCGATCCCGGGAAGAACGCCATCGGGATAAACACCGCGATCAACACCAATGTGATGCCGATGATGGCGGAGGTGATCTGCCCCATCGCCTTCACCGTCGCTTCATAGGGTGACAGCCCTTCGTCGCGCATGATGCGTTCGACATTCTCGATCACGACGATCGCGTCATCGACGAGGATGCCGATCGCCAGCACCATGCCGAACAGCGTCAGCACGTTGATCGAGAAGCCGAACAGCCAGAGACCCAGGCACGCGCCGGCCAGCGCAATGGGCACGACCACCGTCGGGATGATGGTGGCGCGGAAATTCTGGAGAAACAGGAACATGACCAGGAAGACGAGCGCCATCGCCTCGACCAGGGTCTTGACGACTTCCTCGACCGAAATGGTGATGAACGGCGTGGTGTCGTACGGAATCGACCAGGTGATGTCGGGCGGAAAGCCCTTTTCCAGCTCGGCCATGCGCGCTTTCACGCCTTCCGCCGCCTGCAGCGCATTGGAGCCGGAGGTGAGCTGGACGGCAAGGCCCGCCATCGGCTTGCCGTTGAGCTCGGTGCCGAACAGATAGGATTGCGCACCCAGTTCGACACGACCGACATCGCCGAGCGTGACGGCCGAACCATCCGGATTGGCGCGCAGGATGATCGCGGCGAACTGCTCGGGCGTGGTGAAGCGGCTCTGCGTCTTGATCGTCGCGTTGATCTCTGTACCGCGCGCGATCGGCTGGTCGCCAAGCTGGCCGCCGGGCGACTGGCTGTTCTGTTCCTGAACCGCGCCGAGCGCCTCGGCGGCAGAGAGATTATAGGTCGCGAGCTTGGCCGGATCGAGCCAGATGCGCATCGCATATTCGGACGAAAAGGCCTGGATATTGCCGACGCCCTCGACGCGGCGCAGTTCGTCGACGATCCGCGTGCTCGCGAAATTGCCGAGCTCGAGCGTCGGAGTCCCGCCGCTCTTCGACGTGATCGCGACGATCAGCAGGAAGCCGGGATTGGCCTCGTTGACCTGGATACCCTGGCGACGGACCTCCTCGGGCAAGCGCTGCTCGACCCTGCGCAGGCGATTCTGCACGTTCATCTGCGCGATATCGACGTCGGTACCGGCGTCGAAGGTGACGGTGATCGTCGCGGTGCCGTTCGAATTGGACGTCGACGCCATGTAGAGGAAACCCTCGACGCCGTTCAATTCCTGCTCGATCACCTGGGTGACGTTCTGCTCGAGCGTTGCCGCGTCGGCGCCGGGATAGGTGACGGTGATCGCCAGCGACGGCGGCGCGACGGTGGGATATTGCTCGATCGGCAGGCCGCGCAGCGCGATGATGCCCGCCAGCAGGATGCCGAGCGCGATCACCCAGGCAAAGACCGGGCGATCGATGAAGAAGCGGGGCGCCATCATCGGACCGGACTCAACGCTTGGCCGGTGCGGCGATGGTCACCGGCTGGCCGGGCATGACCTTTTGCAGGCCTTCGACGATCACGCGATCGCCGGCCTTGAGCCCGTCGGTGATCACCCATTGGCTGCCCTGAAGCCCACCGAGCTTCACCGGCCGGGCAACCGCGACATTCTTGGGGCCCACCACCATCACGCTCGCGCCATCGGCCGAGACCCGTACGGCGCGCTGCGGCACCAATATGCCGTTGGGCCTGACGCCGGCCTCCAGTCGCGCGCGGACGAACTGGCCGGGCAACAGGAGCTGGCCTGGATTGGCGAATTCGGCGCGCAACGCGGCGGTGCCGGTCTGCTCGTTGATCGACAGGTCGAGGAAATCGAGATGGCCGGTGATCGGAGAGACGCTGCCGTCCTCGAGCACGAGCTTCACTTCAACCCGGCCCAGCGCCGGCACGGTGAGCTTGCCTGACGACATGTCGCGCCGCACGGCGAGCAGATCGGAGCTCGACTGCGAGAAATTGACGTAGATCCGGTCGATCTGTTCGATCGTGGTGAGCAATGTTCCCGCCGCAGCGCTGACCAGCGCGCCCTCGGTCACCTGGGCACGCCCCACCCGGCCCGAGATCGGCGCGGTGACGGTGGTGTAGCCCAGGCTGAGCCTGGCCGAATCGAGCTGCGCGCGCGCCTGGGCGACATCGGCCTGGGCAGTGCGCAGCCGCGCGACAGCGGCGTCATATTCCTGCTTGCTGATCGCCTGATCCGCGATCAGCCCCTGATAGCGCTGAACATCCTGCTGGGCGTTGGCGGCGGTCGCCTGCGCGCGGGCAAGCTGCGCCTGCACGGCGTTGAGGCCGGCGCGCAGTTCGCGCGGATCGACCTGGAACATCGGCTTGCCGGCGCCGACGTCGCTGCCCTCCTCATAGAGTCGCGCCTGGACGATGCCGTCGACGCGGGCACGGACCTCGGATGTGCGATATGCCTGCACACGACCGGGGAGTTCGATGACGTTCGACACCGACTGGGGCTGGATCGTGACGATAGACACCTGCGGCGGCGGCGGCGTGGGCGGCGCTTCCTGTCCGCACGACGCGACCGCTGCCGCGGCGAGGACAACCGCCGCGATCCGGAGTGGGAAAACACGCTTCATCAAACTTCCCCTGTCGGCACGTCACGCAATGTTGCGTTGCAACAAGATTGGACGGGCGCTTTAGTGTAATGTACATTACAGTCAATGACCAATCCGATCAAAGCCATATTTTCGTGACCGTCGTCGCGCCCGTCCCCGCCTCTTCCGCCGATAATCGGCGCGAGGAACGCCGGCTCGCGATCGTCGAGGCTGCCGAGTCGCTGTTCCTCGAGCGCGGCTATGAGCGGACAAGCCTGGCCGCGATCATCGAGCGCTCCGGCGGATCGCTGGCCACGGTCTACGAATTGTTCGGCAACAAGCAGGGGCTGCTTCATGCGGTCGTCGAACGCCAGAGCGGCCCGGATCTCTGCCGGATGGAAGAGGGTACCGATGGCGGCGAATCCACTGCCGTGCTGCTGATGCGTTATGCGCACCAGCTTTACGAACATATGATGATGCCGCACGTGATCGCGCTGATGCGCGTCATCATCGTCGAATCGATGCGCGATCCCGATTTCTCGCGCGCATTCCATCGCGATTTCCATGTGCCGGTGGTCCAGGAGATGGCGGAGATCTTCGCGCGCTGGACCCGTGAGGGCCGCGCCGACATCGATCGCCCCGAAGCGGCGGCGGAGCTTTTCTGGGCCACGATCATCAGCGACGCCCAACTTCGCGCGATGACCGCGATCGCGCCGCCGCCGCTGATCGAGGCCGGGCTGGATTGGCGCCTGGCGCCCTTCCTCGGCCATTTCAGATTCCGCTAGGCTGTGGTGACGATTTAATCATTTGAGCCATAGCATGATGCTGGCGAGTTTGATGAATCCGAGGAAGTGTTGGGCGAGCTTGTCGTATCGTGTAGCGATGCGTCGCCATTGCTTGAGCTTGGCGAAGAAGCCCTC
>JASBTC010000369.1 GCA_030148625.1 Sphingobium sp.
CTTCGGTGATCCTCGATCGCCGGATCAACGCCGTGCGCGGCGACGTCGCCGACATCGCGCTCGCCGGCACGCTCTTTGCCCCCCACTATGCCTGTCCGATGAGCCGGAACTGCGCCGTGCCGTCAACGCCGGTGCGCGAGCGGCCGAGCGACGATGCAGCGCGGGTGTCGGAACTGCTCTATGGAGAGGCGTTCGAAGTGCTCGACCTCAATGGCGGCTGGGCCTGGGGCTATTGCCGCGCCGACCATTATGTCGGCTATGTGCGCCAGGATGCGCTAACCACTGCGCATGACGGGACCTGGCGGATCGCGGCTCCCGAAACCCGCGCCGATCGGGGTGACGTCCTGTTCATGGGCTCGATGATCGAGGGCACCGTACAAGGCGATGTGATCGAGACCCCGCTTGGCGCGATCGCGCTCGGCGACGTGGCGGCCCCCGACGCGACCTTCGATCCCGTGGCGGTGGCCGAACGCTTCCTGGGCGCTCCCTATCTGCTGGGCGGCCGCACCCTGCGCGGCATCGACTGTTCGGGGCTCGTGCAGCTTGCATATGCCATGGCGGGCGTTGCGCTGCCGCGTGACAGCGATCTCCAGGCCGCTATGGGGACTCCGCTTGCAGCCGGGGAGAACGCTCAGCGCGGCGACCTGGCTTTTTTCCCCGGCCATGTCGGGATGATGATCGATGGAGACCGCATGATCCACGCCACCGCACATAGCGGCAACGTCACTATCGAGCCGTTGGCCGATGTCGAGGCGCGCACGAGCGCGGCGACGGTGCGGCGGCCATGACGCGCGTTTTCATCGATGGCGCCGCGGGCACGACCGGGCTGGAGATCCGCGAAAGGCTGGCAGGACGGAGCGACCTGTCCGTCACCGTGCTTTCCGATGCGGATCGCAAGGATGCCGCGGCACGGCGCGGCGCGCTCAATGATGCGGACGCCGTGATCCTCTGCCTGCCGGACGATGCTGCACGCGAAGCGGTTTCGCTGATCGAAAATCCCGCGGTCAAGGTGATCGATGCCTCGACCGCACACCGCACGGCTCCGGGCTGGGCCTATGGCTTTGCCGAGATCGAGCCCGAGCGCCGCGCCGAACTGTCCGGGGCAACGCGCATCTCCAATCCGGGCTGCTACCCTACCGGTTTTCTGGCGCTTGTCCGCCCGCTTGTCCGCGCCGGGCTGATTCCGGCGGACTGGCCGTTCACGGTCAACGCCACTTCCGGCTATTCGGGTGGCGGCAAGTCGATGATCGCGGCCTTTGAGGATGCAGCGGCGCCGGACGCGACCGATACCGCGTTTCGCATCTATGCGCTCGGGCTGGGGCACAAGCACGTCGCTGAAATGCAGGTACAGGGCGGCCTCGCCCACCCGCCGCTGTTCATGCCCGCCGTCGCGCGCGCCTATCGCGGCATGCTGGTCGAAGTGCCGCTGCAATTGTGCGCCATGGCGAACGCGCCGAGCGCCACCGCGCTGCGCGCTGCGCTTGCCGAGGCCTATGCCGGCAGCCGGCTGGTCTCGGTGCATCAGGACGGCGATCCCTCGCTGCTGACACTGGAGCGTTCCGCAGGCACCGACCGGCTGGAGTTGTTCGTCTTCGCCAATGAAGCGGCGGGCCAGGTGCGCCTGGTCGCGGCGCTCGACAATCTCGGCAAAGGCGCCGGCGGTGCCGCTGTCCAGAATCTCAACCTGGCGATCGGGCTCGACGAATATGCCGGGCTGCGGCTGTAGAGGGATCCAGCGATCTTGAAATGCTCGTTATTGCGAGCGGGGCGACCGATGCCGGGTTGCTTCGCCGCTTGTGCGCTTCGCAATGGCGATCGACTTTACCGGAGCTTGCCTTGATCGCGGCTTAGGCGCATTTTTCCCTGCCTTGGGCAACAAGGGGGGATATCATGAATGAAGCCGCCATCGTCGCGCCGACATGGTTCTGGATCGTTGTCGCCGTCTTCATCCTGTGGGGCCTGATGGGATGCTGGGCCTGCTATAGCCAGATGACGATCGCGCCCGAGAAGCTTGCAGCCCTTCCCGAAGCGCAACGCGATGCCTGGACCGCCCAGCCTGGCGCCATCAAGCTCGCTTATGTCGTTGCCGTCGGGGCCGGGCTTGCCGGGGCGGTGCTGCTCGCGATGCGCATGGATGTTGCGCGATGGGCGTTCGTCATATCGCTGGCCGCAGTGGTGCTTCAATTCGGCTGGTTCTTCGGCCCTTATCGCGGCGGCCAGAAGCTCGGCTGGGGGTCTGCGGGCTTTCCGCTGTTCATCGTGGCGATGTGCGTGATCCAGATCTGGTTCACCTGCTTCGCCGCGGCGAAGGGCTGGATCGGCTGAACATCATCCTCCCCATCGACGATGGGGAGGAATATCACATTTCGCCCTTGGATCGGCGCAGCGCATACCATTTCTGCACATTGGCGTTGTGCTGGGCCAGTGTCTCGGCGAAGACGTGGCCGCCGCTGCCGTCCGCCACGAAGTAGAGCGCCCGGCTTTGCTCGGGATCGAGCACCGCGGCAATGGATTCGGCGCCGGGGTTCGCGATCGGCCCTGCGGGAAGGCCGGCCATCGCATACGTATTGTAGCCGTTCATGGCATTCAGCTCGGAACGCAGGATGCGCCGGCCGAGCGGCTTCCCCTTCGTCACCGGATAGATGACGGTCGGATCGGCCTGCAGCTTCATCCCCGTGCGCAGGCGGTTGCCATAGACCGAGGCAACCATGCGGCGTTCGCCCGGCACGCCGGTTTCCTTCTCGACGATCGAGGCCAGGATGATCGCTTCACGCGGACTCGATACGGCGCTGGTCGGCTTGCGCGTCGCCCAGAGCGCAGCGAGCTTCTTGGTCATCGCATCCTGCATCCGCTTGAGCACCGCGGCGCGGGGCTCGCCGCGCTCGAAGCTGTAGGAATCGGGCAGCACCGACCCCTCGGGCGGAACCGGCACCGATCCGGTCAGCAGCTTCTCCGCCATCAGCTTTTCCTGGACCAGGATCGAAGGCATACCCGGCGGCACGGTCACGAAACGCTGCAGCGTCTTGCCGCCCTGGAGCATCTTGAGCACGTCGGACGCGCTGGCGCCCTTGGGCACGCGATATTCGCCGGACTGGATCGGGGCATCGTCCCCGAACAGCTTGGCAAAGGTGAGGAACGTGTCCGCGGAACGGATCGCCCCGGCCTGCTCGAGCGTCCGCGCGGCGCCGGTCAGCGACGATCCGTCCTTGATGATCACGGTCAGATTCTGCTCGGCCGGCCCCGGGCCGCCCCAGCTGCGCAACAGGTAGAGCCCCGCCAGTGCGACCGTGATCGCGACGACGAGGCCGAGGCAGCCGGCCTTCTTCACCCTGTCAGACCGCCCGCATCACCAGGCTGGCGTTGGTCCCGCCAAAGCCGAAGCTGTTGTTGAGGATCGCCTTCACCCGACGCTCCTTCGCGACATGCGGCACCAGATCGACGCCTTCGCAGCCGTCGCTGGGATTGTCGAGATTGAGAGTCGGCGGCACGATCTGATCGCGCATCGCCAGGATGGCGAAGATCGATTCGACCGCACCCGCGCCACCGAGCAGATGGCCGATGGCCGATTTGGTCGAACTCATCGACAAGCCGGAAATATCGCTGCCGAACAGCCGCTTGACCGCCCCCAGCTCCAGCTCGTCGCCGAGCGGCGTCGACGTGCCGTGCGCGTTGATATAGTCGATGTCGGACAGCGACAGGCCCGATTTGCGCATCGCCATCTCCATCGAGCGAAAGGCGCCCGAGCCCTCGGGATGCGGCGCCGTCACATGATAGGCGTCGCCCGACAGGCCGTAACCCAGCACTTCGGCATAGATTTTGGCGCCGCGCGCCTTGGCGTGCTCATATTCCTCGAGGCAGACGATGCCCGCGCCCTCGCCCATGACGAAACCGTCGCGTTCCTTGTCCCAGGGGCGGCTGGCCCGGGCCGGCTCGTCGTTGAAATTGGTCGACAAGGCACGTGCCTGCGCAAAGCCAGCGATACCCAGCGGGCACAGCGCACCCTCCGAACCGCCCGCCAGCATGATGTCCGCGTCGTCCATCGCGATCATCCGTGCCGCGTCGCCGATGGCGTGCGCGCCGGTCGAGCAGGCGGTGACGACCGCATGATTGGGGCCCATCAGCCCATATTTGATCTGAACCTGACCGGTGATGAGGTTGATCAGGCGGCCATGGACGAAATGCGGGCTGACGCGGCGCGGCCCCTTTTCGTGCAGGACGATCGATTCTTCCTCGATGCCCGGAAGGCCGCCGATTCCCGATCCGATCGAACAGCCCGCGCGATAGCGCTGCGCCTCGGTCAGATCCGCAAGCCCCGCATCCTCATAGGCCTGGCCGGCGGCGTCGATGCCATAGATGATGAAGGGATCGACCTGACGCTGGACCTTGTGGTCGACGCGCTTGCCAGGATCGAAGCCATATTCATGGTCCGCAGGCTTCACTTCGCATGCAATGCGGCAGACATAATCGGTCGCGTCGAAACGCGTGATCTGTCCTGCGCCGGATTTACCCGCGATCAGGTTCCTCCAGACGGTTTCGACCTCCGCCCCGAGCGGCGTCACGAGGCCCAGTCCGGTTACGACGACGCGGCGCATA
This sequence comes from Sphingobium sp., assembly GCA_030148625.1. The sequence continues at coordinate 4,594 of JASBTC010000369.1, forward strand.
GTCTCACTCCGATAGAAATTCCAAAGCAAAACGGCTCCCCGGCCCTGATGAACCCGGGTCGGGAAGCCGCTTCTATATCCTTGGGCGGCCGAACGGCCAGCCGATCAGCCCTTGTTGGCGTCGATATAGGAGATCGCGTCCTTCACGGTCGAGATCTTCTCGGCCGCGTCATCGGGAATCTCGACACCGAATTCTTCCTCGAAGGCCATGACGAGCTCGACGATATCAAGGCTGTCCGCGCCCAGATCGTCGATGAAGCTCGCGTCTTCGGTCACCTTTTCGGCCTCGACGCCGAGATGTTCGACGACGATTTTCTTCACGCGGTCGGCGGTCTCGCTCATGAGGTCATCCTTTTCTTAATGGGTGTTCAGCTTCAGGACGCACCTAATGTGCCACTGCGCCGCTGGCAAGAGGGCCGCGGAGCAGCTTCACGGATCGCGCTAATTCGCAATGAATTTCGCACGATCGACTTCAGCCACCGCAAGCAAAGCCGCGAGAATGCCCAGATGCTCGCCATGCATTTCGGTTTCCACCTTCAAACCCGCCGCTGCGACGGCGCCCATATAGGCGGCGATCGTCGCATCGGGAATCGGATCCTGTTGAAAGCTGGCACGCATATCGTCGGGCAGAGCACGGAAAATGCGCGTCACCGTGACCGGGTCGAATCCGTCGCCGGCCAGTGCGCGTTCGGCACCCGGGACAGTGAGCGCTGCGATGACGTGGCCGATCGCCGCCTCGAACGCCACGTCGGACCAGCCATGTTTCTGTTTGCAGGCGACTGCCTGCGCGGCGACGGCCTCGACCGCTTCATCTCCGGGCGGCCGTGCCGTCTCCGCGTCGATCGATTGAAACAGATCGTCGGAAAGCTGCCTGGGAATCGATGGATCGAGCCCGTCCGCAATGCAGCCCAGCGTTGCGGCGTCAGCGGCCAGCGCCGGCACGGGCGACAACAAGGCAGCCAGGGTCGCGCCGGCGAGCCACTTGATCCTCATCGCGCTTCCCTTCGATCGATCGCCCGGCTTGGGGGACGATCAGAGCATGGCCATCCCGCCATTGACGTGCAAGGTCTGGCCGGTGACGTAAGATGCCTCACGACTGGCCAGATAGACCACCGCCGCGCCGATATCGTCACCTTCGCCCAGCTTGCCCGCCGGAATCCGCCCGAGCAGCGCATCCTTCTGCGCTTCGGGCAGAACATCGGTCATCGCCGAGCGAATGAAGCCGGGCGCGACGCAATTGACGGTGACGTTGCGACTGGCCAGCTCCTGCGCCACCGCCTTGGACATGCCGACCAACCCGGCCTTCGACGCGGCATAATTGGCTTGCCCGGGATTGCCCGTCGCGCCGACGACCGAAGTGATCGAGACGATACGTCCGAATCGCGCCTTCATCATCGGTTTCGACGCGGCGCGGACGAGGCGGAATGCGGCCTCGAGATTGACGCGGATCACGGTTTCCCATTCCTCGTCCTTCATCCGCATGGTCAGGTTGTCACGAGTCACGCCGGCATTGTTGACCAGGATATCGAGCTGCCCCAGCGCTTCGACCGCGCGCGGCACGAGTCCGTCCACCGCCGCGCCATCCGAGAGATCGCAGGCGAGCGCGACATGATCGCCGCCGAGTTCGGCACGAAACGCCTCCAGCTTCTCCGCATTGGATCCCGAAAGCGCGAGCCGAGCGCCCTGCCCGGCCAGCGCCTTCGCCACCGCCGAGCCGATTCCGCCCGAAGCGCCAGTCACCAGCGCGGTCATTCCCGTCAGATCGAACATGTCTTTCCCTTTTTATTGGTTCACGCGGAGGCGCGGAGACGCGGAGGGTTTGTGGTCGTTGACCACCCGACGCACGCCTTCCTTCAACGTCGCTCCGCCAAAGTTGATTAGCAGCCCAACAGCCTGCCCGGTCAGTCGCAAATATGTCAGAAGCTGTTTTGTATGCGCGTTGTTCAGATTCTCGACGGATTTGACCTCGACGATCAGGCGCTCGTCGATAAGCAGGTCGATTCTGAACGCCGCCTCGAAATGCATCCCCTCAAATTCGATATTCACGGGCCTTTGCCTGCTGACCGTATATCCCATCATCGTCAGCTTTCCGGCTAGAACGGTTTCGTAGACACTTTCGAGCAATCCTGGACCGAGATCGCGGTGAATGCGCAGCGACAGATCGAGCACGTCGCCGCTGATTTCATCGATCTCCCTCACTGCTCCCCTCCGCGTCTCCGCGCCTCCGCGTGACCCCGTACCTAAAGCGTCTTCAGCAGGGCCTCGATATCGTCCATCGACACCAGGCTCACCGCCTCCACGTCACCGACCGCGCTGCGCTTGACCATCGGGCCGAGCACCTTGCCGCCGAACTCGACGAACTGCGTGACGCCGGCAGCCTCCATCGCCACCACCGATTCGCGCCAGCGCACGCGGCCGGTCACCTGTTCGACCAGCAGGCCGCGAATGATATCGGCATCGGCCGCCGGCGCGGCGGTGACATTGGCATAGACCGGGACCAGCGGGGCGCGGATCGCGGCGACGGCAAGCGCCTCGGCCATCGCATCGGCGGCGGGCTGCATCAGCGGGCAGTGGAAAGGCGCGGACACAGGCAAGAGGATGCTCCGCTTGATGCCGTGATCCTTGACCAGCGCGACGGCGCGCTCGATCGCGCCCTTATGGCCTGAAATCACCACCTGTCCGGGATCATTGTCGTTGGCGACGGTGCAGACCTCACCCTCCGCGGCCGCATCGGCCAGCGCCTGGGCTTTTTCGATATCCGCGCCGAGCAAGGCCGCCATCGCGCCGATGCCCACCGGCACGGCGGCCTGCATCGCCTGTCCGCGCAGTTTGAGCAGCCGCGCGGTGGTCGCGACATCGAAGGCATCGGCCGCGCACAGCGCGCTATATTCGCCCAGGCTATGGCCGGCGACGAACTCCGCCTTGTCGGCCAGCCTGACTCCACCTTCCTTCTCGACCACGCGCAGCGTTGCGATCGCGTTCGCCATGATCGCCGGTTGGGCATTCTCGGTGAGCGTCAGCTGATCCTCGGGGCCCTCGGTCATCAGCCGGAACAGATTCTGCCCAAGCGCCTCATCGATTTCCTGGAACAGCTCGCGCGCGACGGGACTCGCATCGGCGAGTGCCTTGCCCATACCGACCGCTTGGCTGCCCTGCCCCGGGAAAATGAAGGCCTTCATCGCAAATTTCGCTCCTGTTACAATTCGCGACACAAAATAATTTGGCGCGTAAAACCGGTTGCGGCAGGGACTAGAGAGAGGAATGACGGCACGCAAGCCGCATGAATTTCATTTCCCGTTCAGGCGGAAAGCGGAGTCAATCCACGGGTGCGTAGCAAGCTGATCCTTTCACTGAGCCTCGCCCCGCTGATGGCGGGGTGTGCGGCCGGGCCCGATTACCGGCCGGCGGCTCCCACGCAATTGGGCGTTCCCGATGCCTATAGCCAGGGCGCCGGGCAACCGCTGTCGCCCGATGCGATGGCAAGCTGGTGGACGCAATTGGGCGATCCCACCCTCGATACGCTGGTCGAACGCGCGATCGCGGCCAATCTCGATCTTGCCCAGGCGACGGCACGATTGCGCCAGGCGCGCGAAGCGCTGGTGCAGGCACGCGCGGGGCTGCTCCCCACGCTCGATGCGTCGGCGGGAACGGGGCGCAACTTCAGCAGTCCGGGCACGGACCGCAGCAGTTTCTCGCTTGGCGGCGACGCCGCATGGGAGATCGATATTTTCGGCGGTATCGGCCGCTCGGTCGAAGCGGCGCGCGCCGATGCCGAAGGCGCCGGTTATGATCTCGCAAATGTCCGCGTCGCGATCGCCGCCGAGGTCGTCACCAATTATATCCAGGCCCGCCTGTCGCAGGAACAGCTGCGCATCGCGCGCGAAACGCTGACCAACGACTCCGAGAATCTCGATATCGCCGGGTGGCGCGTCCAGGCCGGGCTGGTCTCCTCGCTCGATCAGGAGCAGGCGCGGGCCCAGCGCGCGCGGACAGCAGCCTCAATCCCGAGCCTCGAGACCCAATATCGCGGCGCGCTCAACCGTATCGCGGTGCTGACCGGCGAAGCACCGGGCGCAGCCACCGCCTCGCTCGAGGCGCCCGCACCGATCCCGTCCGCGCCCACCGACATCGCCACCGGCATCCCCGCCGATACGTTGCGTCAGCGGCCCGACGTCCGGTCCGCGGAACGCGCTCTGGCCTCTGCGACCGCGCGGATCGGCGTCGCGCAGGCGGACTTGCTGCCGTCGCTCAGGATCACGGGCAATATCGGCACCAGCGCTTTCTCGCTCGGCGGTCTGTTCGACACCGTCACCGGCGGCCTGTTCGCCAACATCGCCCAGTCGATCTTCGATGGCGGCCGGCGGCGTTCGGTGGTCCGTTCGCAGCAGGCGGCGGCCGACGCGGCCTTTGCCGGTTACAAGCAGACCGTCCTCACCTCGCTCGAGGATGTCGAGAATGGCGTGAACGCGCTCAATGCGTCACGGATCCGCGCCGGCGAGTTCACGATCGCGCTCGACGCCGCCAGCAATTCGGCGATCCTGGCGCGCAGCCAGTATCGTGCCGGCCTGACCGATTTCCAGACGCTGCTGCAGACCGAGCAATCCCTGCTGTCGGCGCGCAACAGCATCGCCTCCAGCCGCGCCGACCAGGCGCTGGCGGTGGTCCAACTCTATCGCGCGCTCGGCGGCGGATGGCAAAGCATGGACGGAATTGCCCGATGAACGACACGACCAATGGCATTGGCAACACCGCCGGACTCGACGATTTCCTGGGCGTCCAGCCCGGCAAGCCCTGGCGCAAATGGGCGGTGCGCGGCGGTGCCCTGGCACTGCTGGTCGTCCTGGTCCTGCTCGTCGCGCGCTGCTTCGGCGGCAGCGAAGAGCCGAACTATACCACCCGCGAGGTGCGCAAGGGCGACCTGACCGTCACCGTCTCCGCCACCGGCAATCTCAAGCCGATCAACCAGGTCGATGTCGGCTCCGAACAATCGGGCCTGATCACCAACGTCTATGTCGACGTGAACGACCGCGTCACCAAGGGGCAGTTGCTCGCAATACTCGATCCGTCGCGACTGAACGATGCGGTGACGCAAAGCCGTTCGCAGCTTTCGGCATCGCAGGCCGGGGTCGCGCAGGCACAGGCGCAGGAAGCGCTCGCGCGCGCCACGCTCGCTCGTCAGGAGGAAGTCTTCAGGCTGTCGGGCGGCAAGGTGCCGTCCAGGACCGAGCTCGATACCGCACGCGCCAATTTCCGTCAGGCACAGGCCCAGATACGTTCGGCTCAGGCCCAGGTCGAAGTGTCGCGCGCGCAGCTTTCCTCCGCCCAGTTCAATCTCAGCCGGGCGCGGATCGTCTCCCCGGTCAACGGCGTAGTCCTGTCGCGCGATATCGAGCCGGGTCAGACGGTGGCGGCATCGTTCAACGCGCCCGTGCTGTTCACCATCGCCGAGAATCTCCAGCAGATGGAGGTCGAGGTTTCGGTCGACGAAGCCGATGTCGGCCAGGTCAAGGACGGCCAGGAAGCCACCTTCACCGTCGACGCATTTCCCGGCCGCCACTTCCCCGGCCGGATCACCCGCGTCAATGTGGGCTCCAATGCCGCGAGCAGCAGTTCATCATCGTCGTCGGCGGCTTCATCGAGCACCGGCACCGTCGTCGCCTATACAGCCGTCCTGTCGGTGCAGAATCCCGACGAGACGCTGCGGCCGGGCATGACCGCGACCGCGGACATCGTCACCAAGCAGCTCCAGAACGTCGTGCTCGTTCCCAATTCCGCGCTGCGCTTCAATCCGCAACAGGCCGGCGGCGGTCAGCGTGGCGGCATCACCAGCCAGATCGTTCCAGGGCCCCGCCGTTTCGGCAATCGCGCCACGCGCGAAGTGAGTTTCGGCGCAGGCAGCCGCCAGACCGTCTATGTGCTGGGTGACGACGGCAAGCCCAAGGCGATCAATGTCGTCATCGGCGACAGCGACGGCAACCGTACGGTCGTCACAGGCGGTGACCTCAAGGAGGGCATGAAAGTCATCACCGGCCAGCTCGCGGCCGGCCAGCAGGCGCCCGAGACCGATCGCACCGATGAAAAGAGCGGCCAGCGCAATGGCGCCGGACAAGGCAAGGCAGACAATGCCGCGACGCCGGCGGCCAACCCTGCCGCGTCGGCGCCCAGCACGACCTCGCAGCGCGACAGTGGCGGCACCGTTGCGGCCACGCCCCCGGTACAGGGCGGAGCCGCCGCCCCGGGCGGTCAGCGCCTGCGTGACATGACGCCCGAGCAGCGTCGCGCCTTTCTGGACAGCCTGACGCCCGAACAACGCGAGGCATTCCGCAAACAGCGGGAGGAACGCCGCCAGCAACGCGGGCAATCCGGTGGAGCGGCCGCGTCCGATGGAGAATGATCCGATCATTCGTCTGCGCGGGGTCACCAAGACCTATGGCAGCGGGCCGACCGCCTTTCAGGCGCTGAAGGGCGTCGATCTCGATATCCAGCGCGGCGATTTCGTCGCGGTCATGGGCCCGTCGGGATCGGGCAAGTCGACGACGATGAACATTCTCGGCTGCCTCGATGTGCCGAGCGGTGGATCGTTCGAGTTCAAGGGGCATCGCGTCGAAGCGCTCGACCGCGATCAGCGCGCGCTGCTCCGCCGCAAATATCTCGGATTCGTCTTTCAAGGGTTCAATCTGCTGAGCCGCACCACAGCGCTCGAGAATGTCGAGCTGACTTTGCTCTATCGCGGCGAGGACAAGAAGACGCGCTACGATTCAGGCATGGCTGCGCTCGACAAGGTCGGGCTGAAACCATGGTGGGACCATACTCCGGCCGAATTGTCGGGCGGACAGCAACAACGCGTCGCCATTGCGCGCGCGATCGTCACGCACCCGGACGTGCTGCTCGCCGACGAACCCACCGGAAATCTCGACAGCGAGCGCTCGGTCGAGATCATGGAATTGCTGACCGACCTCAATCGCAACAGCGGCATCACCGTGCTGATGGTCACGCACGAGCCCGATATGGCCGCTTTCGCGCGCACCATCGTCCATTTCAAGGATGGGTTGGTCGAGCGCACCGAAAAGGGGAAGCGGGCATGATCCTCGGCACCACCGTCACCCTCGCCTTTCGTGCGATCCTGCGCCACAAGCTGCGGTCTTTCCTGACGACGCTCGGCATCATCATCGGCGTGTCCGCGGTCGTCACCATGACCACGCTCGGCAATGGCGCGACCGCCGCGGTGCGCGAGCAGATCGCAAGTCTCGGCGCCAATATCCTCCAGCTTCGTCCCGGCCAGGGTTTCGGTCGTGGCGGCGGCGGGCCGCGACCGCCGGACTTCAAGCCCGAGGACGTCACCGCCATCGCCAACCAGATCACGGGTGTCCGTGCGGTCGCGCCGCAGGCGCAGAGTTCCGGCACCGCGATCTACGAAGGCAATAACTGGTCGACCACCGTCAACGGCACGACCGCATCCTATTTCGAGGCGCAGCAATGGCCGCTGGAATCGGGCCGGCTGTTCATGCCCGAGGAAGAGGAGGCTGGAAAACCGGTCTGCATCATCGGCAGCACGCTGCGCAAGAATCTGTTCAAACAGGCCGACCCGGTCGGCCAGCGTTTCCGTATCAAGGGCGTGAGCTGCCAGGTGATCGGCGTGCTCGCGACGCGCGGTCAGGGCGGCTTCGGCCAGGATCAGGACGATGTGGCGGTGATGCCGATCAAGTTCGTCCAGCGCCGCTTCACCGGCAATCGCGACCTGGGGTTGATCATGGTCGCGGTCGACGATGCCTATGACTCGGCAGCGGTCCAGGCATCATTGGAAGGATTGATGCGTGAACGGCGTCGGATCAAACCCGGCGACCAGGACAATTTCAACGTGTTCGATACCAAACAGATCTCGGACACGCTGACCGGCACCACCACCATCCTGACCCAGATCGTGGCCGCCGTCGCCGCGATCTCGCTGCTCGTCGGCGGCATCGGCATCATGAATATCATGCTGGTCTCGGTGACCGAGCGGACGCGCGAGATCGGCATCCGCCTCGCCATCGGCGCGGTGGCGCGCGAAGTGCTGCTTCAGTTTCTGGTCGAGGCGATCGTGCTGTCGTGCCTGGGCGGGTTGATCGGCATATTCCTCGCGCTGATCGCTTCGATCACGATCGCGCCGCTGATGCAAGTTCCCTTCATTTTCGATGTGAAGATCAACCTGTTGGCCTTTCTCTTTTCTGCGGCGATAGGTGTGGTCTTCGGCTATTTTCCGGCGCGCCGCGCTGCTCAACTCAACCCCATCGATGCGCTGCGCCATGAATAGGCAAGCGATTCGCACCCGAAACGACCGGCGGCTGGAAACGGTCCGATTCGGGGCTTTGAGTGATTATTCAGTATTTTCAGGTGGATGGCTGATTTTTCGGTCCCGCTTCGGTACGCTTGATCGCGAAGGCCTCGCGGAAAAACTTGCGAAATTACATGGTTTTCGGCAAGATGATCGAAGTTAGCCGTTCGATGCTGTCCGATTGGCTCCGTGACATTCTACCCGGTTCTTCGGGTGGCCGGCCCTGTCGGGATGGGTCGGGCTTGACCGGCATGATTTAGGGGTTTGAGAATGATCCGATCAGAACTCGTCCAGCGGCTTGCCGGCGAAAATCCCGACCTTTCGATCAAGGATGTCGAGCGCATCGTCGACGTGTTCTTCGACGAAATCACCGCACGCCTGGCCGAAGGCGGTCGCGTCGAGCTGCGCGGCTTCGGTGCCTTTTCCACACGGTCGCGCACCGCGCGTGTCGGGCGCAACCCGCGTACCGGTGAATCGGTGGATGTCGACGCCAAACGCGTCCCCTATTTCAAGCCGGGCAAGGAAATGCGCGAGCGCCTGAACGTTTAGAGCTGGAGCGGATTAGTCCAGCGAGCTGATCCAACCCACGTCATGCCAGCGAACGCTGGCATCTATGCGCGATCTGGTCAGCAGACCCCAGCCTTCGCTGGGGTGACGCCTTGGTTCGGACTCTTTACTCAGCTCTTCAGCCGATACCCTGTCCGGAACATCCAGCCGACCACAGCCAGGCAGATTGCCAGGAACGCGAAGACCGCGATCAGGCTGACCTCGATCGCAACGTCGCTCTTGCCGAAGAAGGTCCAGCGAAAGCCGCTGATCAGATAGACGACCGGATTGAACAGCGTCACCGTCCGCCACGCGGCGGGAAGCATGTCGATCGAATAGAAGGCGCCGCCGAGAAAGGTCATCGGCATCACCACCAGCATCGGCACGACCTGAAGCTGTTCGAAGCTCTGCGCCCAGATGCCGAGAATGAAGCCGAACAGGCAGAATGTGACCGCCATCAGCACCATGAACCCCACCATCGCCAGCGGATGCGCCACCTGCACGTCAACGAACAGATGCGCCGTCGCGAAGATGATCGTCGCGATCACCAGCGACTTGGTCGCCGCTGCGCCGACATAGGCGATCACCGTTTCGATCGCCGAGACCGGCGCCGACAGCAATTCGTAGATCGTGCCCGACCATTTGGGCATGTAGATGCCGAAACTGGCGTTGAAGATGCTCTCGGTGAACATCGTCAGCATCATCAGCCCGGGCACGATGAACGCGCCATAAGGCACGCCGCCGATCTCGGTCATCCGCGACCCGATCGCCGAGCCGAAGACGATGAAATAAAGCGAGGTGGTGATGACCGGCGTGATCAGGCTGGTGAGCACCGTCCGCCCGAAGCGCGCGACCTCGAACTTGTAGATCGCCCAGACGCTGTGCGCGTTGAACCCCATCACTTGCTCCCCGCCGTGTCGTCATGGACGAGGCTCACGAAAATCTCCTCGAGCGAGCTTTGCCGCGTGTTGAGATCCTTGAAGCCGATGCCGAGATCGCTCATCCGCCGCAGCAGCGACGGGATGCCCGTGCGCTCGTCATGCGTGTCGAACACATATTCGAGCTCATGGCCGTCGTCCTTGAGCTCCAGCGCCCAGTCGGACAGTTCGGCGGGCAACGCGGTCATCACCTCGGACAGGTTCAGGGTCAGCGTCTTCTTGCCAAGCTTCTTCATCAGCGCGCGCTTTTCCTCGACCAGGATCAGCTCGCCCTTGCTGATCACCCCCACCCGATCGGCCAGTTCCTCGGCCTCCTCGATATAATGGGTGGTCAGGATGATGGTGACGCCCTTCTCGCGCAGCTCGTGGACGAGCCCCCACATATCGCGGCGCAGCTCGACATCGACGCCCGCCGTCGGCTCGTCGAGGAACAGGATCTCGGGCTCGTGGCTCAGCGCCTTGGCGATCATCACGCGGCGCTTCATGCCGCCCGACAATTCCATGATCTTCGACTTGCGCTTGTCCCACAGCGACAGGTCGCGCAGGACCTTCTCGATATAGGCCGGGTTCGGCGCCTTGCCGAACAGTCCGCGCGAGAAGCTGACCGTGGCCAGCACCGTCTCGAACGCGTCGGTATGCAATTCCTGCGGAACGAGACCGATCTTGGTTCTGGCCGCACGATAATCGCGGACAATATCGTGGCCGTCGGCGATCACGACGCCGGAGCTCGGCCGGACGATGCCGCAAACGATGTTGATCAAGGTGGTCTTGCCCGCGCCGTTCGGCCCGAGCAACGCGAAGATCTCACCCTTGCGAATCTCCAGGTCCACGCGCTTGAGCGCCTGGTGGCCGGATTTGTAGGTCTTGGTGAGATCCGAGATCGAAATGATCGGCTGCATCGGACGCTATCTAGGCGCTCCGCAGCGGCGCTGCAACGGCATGTGACATGTGGCATATCGCAAGCAAGGTCGAACCCGTTGGGGGGCCAAGGCCGAACGGCCGCCCGCGCTTGTGCGAGGGAAGCCAAGGCGACGGACGTCGCCGCGGGCGCCCGAGGCGAAAACAAGCTGGTGCCCCCTCCCGGACTCGAACCGGGACGCCATCAGGCCCGGCATTTTAAGTGCCGTGCGTCTACCAATTTCGCCAAGGGGGCGCCGGCGGCTCTCATGGAGCGTCGAGCCGCTCAAGCGCAAGAGGGCAACACAGATTCACAGGCGTCATCGGGCATATGTGCTTTGCGCGAACAGCCGATGGGCGTAGGAAGGTGCATCGCCGCACCGACGGGCCCGCAGGCACGCGACGACCGAGAGACACGCCGCTCCCGCTTGCAAGCGGGAGACTTGCGTTGATCCACACCGATATCACATCACCGCCGCGCAGCCGGCCAGCCGGCGCCAATGACGGCGTAACGGCCGAACCGCAGGCCGCGCCATTCCTGTTGGAGCGCACCGAACCCGGCCGGTTGGCGGTTGAAGACAAGGTTTCTGCCGGTGTAGCCGGCGACGGCGGATTGATCGGCCAATATCCCTGGAGATCCGTGCCGCTGCACGTGTCGAACGATCTTTCACCACCCTATTTCGATATATTCCGCGCCCAGGAAGTGAATCTCACGACGGTCCTGCGAACCGGTGGGGACTGGCGCTGGCGCTTCTGTACCGCCAGTGGCGCCGTGCTGGCAGCAGGTGCCGGCTATCGCACCGAAAATGCCTGCGTCGCAGCGGTGGACGCATTGCGGCAGGCGGCGGGATCGGCGGAGATACGACGTCGCCCGCAAGGACCATCGCTGCCGCGGCACGCCTGAGGCGCGCTCCATGCGGCAATCATCTTCCGGACGGACGCCAAAGCGCCCGCCCGGAAGGCTATGTTCGACCTGGCCCTGCGGCGTCGGAAACGCGCGCAAGGCCGATCGAAATCAGAGGGACTGGAGGTTGACGGCGGACTGCTTGCCGCGCTGATCGGCCTCGACGTCATAGCTGACGCGCTGGTCCTTGTTCAGCGTGCTCATACCCGCGCGCTCGACGGCGGAGATGTGGACGAAGCTGTCATTGCCGCCATCTTCGGGCTGGATAAAACCATAACCCTTGTCGGCATTGAAGAATTTTACGGTACCAATAGGCATATGTCTTCCCTTCAGGAAAATAGAAAGAAGCCTCGGAAAACTCTTTCCGAAGCGCCAGTAGCGTGAAAAGGAAGATTGAGCCCAAGGGGATAATTTTCCGTCGCAGGCGACGATAGCGTCGTCTTATATATCAGCGACATATTATTTTAGCAATGCTGGAAGGAGCGCGGATTTATTTCCGCGCTTCGAAGCGAGCCGATGCATATTTCTCGCCAGATCGTATCATATCGGATAGGATGACATATCGCCGGTCTTCGGATGCAAGCGCCCGGCGGCAGAGAGACCAAAGTGCTCCCGCTTGCGATCAAGGGTAACCACCCGTGTCGCCTGAAGACGAAAACGAGGATCTTGCCCAAGCCGCGCCCAGCCCGGCAAGCGCGACGTCCGACGCAAGCGATGCGCCAGATCCCGCTGCGCGAATGAAGCTGGTGATCGCCTATCGCGGTCGAAAGATCGAAATGGGGCCGGACACGGATTTCGAGCGGATCCGCGGATATCGTGAAAGCCAGGCAAGTCACCCCCTGCATCTGCCGGACGATGGCGGATCGCCAAGCACCTGATTCGCAATCTCTGCGGCCCCCGCGGCGATCGCCATGGATGAAATCGGCGGCCCCATTCGTTGACGGAGCGTGTCGATGTTTGGCACGGTTCGAACAAAGGTAGCGTATCATGAGGCATTCAGCCGTGGGATGGCCCCGCGTCGATGGCGATGGCGGCGCCAAGATCCTCGTTGGCATCCGCCTCGAGCGGGAACTCATCGACGCACTGGATGACTGGATCGCGCGTGAAGGCGTCACGATCACCCGGCAGGAAGCCATCCGGCGAATGATCGTCAGCCGGCTGGGCTGACCGGCGCGAGCGCCCCCCATCCGCCATTTGCCGCGATGGCGGGGTTACGGTAACCCGGTGGCTGCAACCAAACGGCCCACAGGTGATCCAGCGGTGACAGTTCATGCGTAGTCGCGCCCGGATTCATAAGCATCTCCCCGGAAGATCTTGTCTGCTGTGCGCGCGAAAGCCGATCGACTGATGACGCGTGTCCGAATCATCCACGGGATCATCGCAGCGTCCCTCGCCATATTGCTTGCGGGTTGCTGGAATCAGGGCGAGCCCGACGGGCCCGTCCGCGTGAGCGTTATTGGCCCCGCCCCCGAACTCAAGCTCATCGGGCGCGACGAGGCCAAACCGCCCCAGGCGGTGCTGCTGCTCGCAGTGGCGCAAGGGCTGGTCGCGCTCGATGCCTCAGGCCGGATCGAACCGGGGCTGGCGCAGCGCTGGATCGTTTCGGATGACGGGCTGAGCTATATATTCCGCCTGCGTCGTGCCGAATGGCGCTCGGGCCGTCCCGTCGTCGCAGAGGAACTGGCACACAGCCTGCGCGCCGCGGTAAATCCGGGCGAAGGCAACCGTTTCGCACCCTATTTCAGCGCGGTGGACGAGATCGTCGCGGTCACGCCGGAAATCCTGGAGATTCGGCTCAGCCGCCCGCGCCCCCATTTTCTCGATCTGCTGACCCAGCCCGAAATGGGCTTTCTGGCCCGCAAGCATGGCACCGGGCCGTATCGCATCGCGAACCAGAGCCATGGCGCGATCGCGCTTACGCCGATCGCCGATCCCGATTTCCCCGAAGAGCAACAAGCGCGCTATCCCGTCGCATTGCGCGCCGAACGCGCCGCGCGCGCGCTGGCGCGCTATGGCCGCGGGCAAGCCGATCTTGTGCTCGGCGGGACCTTCGCCGATCTCGCGGTCGCGCGCGCGCTCGATCCGCCGGCGACGCAACTGCGCTTCGATCCGGCCCGCGGCCTGTTCGGGCTGGCGGTGACGAGCGAGAAAGGCTTTCTGGCGAGCGCCGAAAATCGCAGCGCCATCGCCATGGCGATCGACCGCGACGCGCTGGTCGCGGCCTTTTCCGTACCGGGCTGGCGGCCGATGCTTTCCATCGTCCCGGACCGGCTGGAAATGCGCGCCGACCCCGCGCTGCCCGAATGGGCGGCAATGGCGATGCCCGAACGCATTGCGCTTGCACGCGCACGGGTCGCCGCGTGGCGGGGCAATAATGCGGAATTTCCACGATTGCGTATCGCACTGCCCGATGGACCGGGCGCACGATTGCTGTTCACGCGGATCGCCATCGATCTCGGCCGCATCGGCATCATCGCGCAGCGCGTATCGGTCGATGCTCCTGCCGATCTGCGCCTGATCGACTCGGTCGCCCCCAATGACAGCGCAACTTGGTATCTCACCCGCCTGTCCTGCGAGATCGGCCTGCCCTGCGGCGAGACGGGCAGCGCGGCGCTTGCAGCCTCACGCGCGGCACCGACGCTGGCGGAACGCGCCGCCAGACTCGCGGAGGCGGATGCCGCCTATGCCGTGAACGCGCCCTTCATCCCGCTTGCGTCACCGCTGCGCTGGTCGCTGGTGCGTCCGTCGCTGCGCGGCTTCCGCACCAACAACCGCGCCGCCCATCCACTGCACCACCTGTTGAAGGATTGAGCGCCGTCCCCATATCGAGCGTTGCAGGAGAGGAGCATCGCATGCGCGTTTCGCCCGATCAGTTCGAACGTATCGCCCAGGGATTGCCGCAACTGGGCCGCGACCCCGCCGCGATCCGGCAGCGTGTCGAGGCAATGGAAGCGGTGCTCGAACGCGTTTTCGTCATTCCCGGCATCAACCGCCCGGTCGGGCTCGACTCGATCGTCGGACTGGTGCCGATCGTCGGTGACGTGCTGACCGCGGCGATGGGCGCCTGGATCGTCTGGGAAGCCCGCAATCTGGGCGTGTC
>JASBTC010000372.1 GCA_030148625.1 Sphingobium sp.
AGCACGCCGTACATGTCGTACACCTCGCGCTCCAGCCAGCCGGCGACGGGCCACAGCCCGGTCACGCTCGGCACCGGCTTGTCCTCGTCGGTCGAGACATGGACGCGGATGCGGTGGTTCCTGGTCAGGCTGAGCAGGCAATAGACGACCTCGAACCGCTCTTCACGGTCGGGCCAGTCGACGCCGGCGATCTCCATCAGCTGCTGATAACCGCAATCGTCGCGCAGCGCGGTCATCGCCTGGACCAGCGAGTCCCGGCCGACGATCAGCTTGATTTCGCCGACGGCCTCGATCGCGTCGACCAATGCCGGGCCAAGTGCGGCGCGTATGGCGTCGATCACGCCATCATTGCTGGCGTATGCGGGTGCGGGACTGGCCATATCAGCGCTCGATCGTGCCGATGCGGCGGATCTTCCGCTGGAGCTGCATCACGCCGTAGAGCAAAGCCTCGGCGGTCGGCGGACAACCGGGAACATAGATGTCCACCGGCACGATCCGGTCGCAGCCGCGCACGACGCTGTAGCTATAGTGATAATAGCCGCCGCCATTGGCGCAGCTGCCCATCGAGATGACGTATTTGGGTTCCGACATCTGGTCGTAGACCCGGTGCAGCGCCGGCGCCATCTTGTTGCAGAGCGTGCCGGCGACGATCATCACGTCCGACTGGCGCGGGGATGCGCGCGGCGCGGCGCCGAAGCGCTCCATGTCGTAACGCGGCATGTTCACATGGATCATCTCGACCGCGCAGCAGGCAAGGCCGAAGGTCATCCACCAGAGCGAGCCGGTGCGCGCCCATTGGAACAGCTCCTCGGTCGAAGTGACCAGGAACCCCTTGTCCGAAAGCTCGCCGTTCAACCCTTCGAAAAAGGACTGATCGGGCAAAGTGCCCGGCATCGGCGCGCCATGCGGCACACCGGGGATCGATGGGCTGAGTTCTACTCCCATTCGAGCGCTCCCTTCTTCCAGGCATAGACAAGGCCGAGCGCGAGCTCCGCGAGGAAGATCATCATCGCTGTCCAGCCCGCCCAGCCGATCTCGCCCAGCGACACCGCCCAGGGATACAGGAACGCAGCCTCGAGATCGAAGATGATGAAGAGGATCGCGACCAGATAGAAGCGGACGTCGAATTGCGCGCGGCTGTCCTCGAAGGCCGGGAAGCCGCATTCATATTCGGTGAGCTTCTCAGGAGTCGGCTGATGCGCGCCCGTCAGCCGCGAAACGGCCATGGGCGCGAAGACGAACACGCTGGACAGCGCCACTGCCACGCCCAGGAAGAGCAGGATCGGCAGATATTGTGACAGATCGACCAAGAGACTCTCGTACGGCCAGATTTATGGCGGGGCTTTAGGACTGCTGCACCCGCGAAGCAAGGCCGTGAACCAGTGAGAATGATTCGCAATTAGCCGGATTTCAGCCACTTTCCAGTCCGTCGCGTTGACAGCGGCGGAGGTTGCGAACACCTTTCCGGCGGGACGCAGGCGGCATAGGGGGCATCGACATGAAGAACCGCAAATGGCTGGGTGCCGGCATCGCACTGGCGCTTGCCACGCTCGCGACACCGGCCGCAGCCGAACAGGTCGTCGCCGACCATCAGAAGCTGGTCGCGCTGCTTCAGGCCAAGGGTTACAAGGCCGAACTGATCAAGGGAACGGATGCGGACTATGTGCGCACCGCCGATTCCGGGGTGCCGGTCACCATCTTCTTCTTCAACTGCGCCAAGGGGAAGACAGGCTGCACCACCATCCAATTCTATACCGGCTTCACCGACGTCAAGGCGACGCTCGAACGCATCAACGACTGGAACAAGAGCCAGCGTTGGGCGCGCGCCTATGTCGACAAGGATGGCGATCCGGTGATGGAGATGGATGTCGACATGGATTTCGGCGGGCTGAGCAAGGAGCTCTTCTACGACAATCTCGGCACCTTCATCGCGCTCATCCCGCGTTTCCGCGATCATCTGAAGAAATAGCGGCGGGGCGCGGCGAAGGAACCAGTCCGCCTTACCTTCAACTCGCCAGCTTGCGCATGAAACCCGGTGACGGCGGCGCCGCACCGAGCGGCTGCCCCACACATGCGCGATTCCGCCCGCCATTCTTGGCGGCATAGAGCGCACGATCCGCGATATCGAACAGTTGATGGACATCCAGCCCACTGCCCCGCCCCGCCGCCGCGACGCCGAGGCTGGCAGTCACGCTACGCCGCAAACATGAACCCGGCTGATCGCCAAGCGCCTCGATATCCTCGCGCAGTCGCTCGCAGACCATCCAGGCACGCGGCAAATCGGCGTTGGGCAGCAGGATCGCGAATTCCTCCCCGCCATAGCGTGAGGCGACGCCGGACATTCCGGCAGCGTGACGCGCGATCGTTTCGGCCACTGCGCGCAGACAGAGATCGCCCTCGCGGTGACCGAAGCTGTCATTATAGGATTTGAAGTGATCGACATCGATCAGCACCAGCGCGAACGGCCGGGGATCGGTCAACGACAAGGCGAGCGCCGCTTCGATCGCCTCGATCAGATGACGGCGATTGTGCAGGCCGGTGAGCGCGTCGGTCAGGCTCAGCCGCCGCAATTGTTCGTTGGCGAGTTCGAGCGCGGAGGCAAGCTGCTGCTTCTGCGCCGAGATGCGCATGACCTGAACGATCAGCCCGCTCAGCCGCCAGCCGATGAAACCGGAGAATGTGCAGACGACGAGCGAGGCGATACCGAGATAGACACCCTCCGGCTCGCGGCTGGAGAAGAAGCCCAGCGCGATCAGCACGAAAAGCGGCACATGAAAGGCGATGTGCCCCGGCCACCAGGCGACATGCCCCAATATCACCATCACCGCGCCGAGCGCGACGACGCAGAACACCAGATTCTGCCCGCTGCTGCCGACGCTGATCAGCCAATAGCCGCCAATGCCCCAGAGCAGGCCCGACAGGAAGATCGCGGCGACGGCGACGCGCGCCCAGCCGATCATCGTCAGGTCGCGCGGCCATTGTCGCCGAAACGCGATCGAAGTGACGCCGCGCAACGCCATCACGGCGCCGACCGCGCCCGCCCAGAGCAGCAGCATCGATGGAGATACGGTGCGCCAATAGGTGGCGACGATCAATGCGACGGCCGCAAAGCCGAGGATCGCGGCGGGAACCACGGTCACGTAGAGCATGCGCACTCGCGATTCGAGCAATAGCCGCTCGGAATCCCGCTCCATCGGTTTCCTCCCGCCACCTGGCGTTCACCGAAGCCATGATGCCGACAAAGTCCTAACCAGTGATTAGGTGGCCATATCAGCGAGCGGCAGGGTCGACCGGCAGCTCGAGAAAGGATGGATTGCGCGCATTGCGGTAGATGGTCTGGGTCGCGGCGCGATAATCGGCCGGCTTGGCGTTCATGATATTGGGCACGAAGCTCTGCGGATTGCGATCATAGAGCGGGAACCAGCTCGACTGGATCTGTACCATGAGGCGATGGCCGCGTCCGAACCGGTGGTTGACCTGCGGCAGGCGGAGTTCGTAGCCCAGCGGCCGGTTCGCAGCGATCGGACGAGGCACGCTGAAGCTTTCCCGATAACGGCCGCGCAGGATGTCGCCCGCGATCATGAACTGATAGCAGCCAAGCCGGTCGTCATCGGGATTGTCGTCGGGAAAGACGTCGATCACCTTCACCACCCAGTCCGCGTCGGTGCCGCTGGTCGCCGCCTGGAGCCGCGCGACGATCGTGCCGCGCACGGTGAGCGGTTCCTCGAGCGGCGGGCTCATATAGGTCAACACGTCGGGACGACCGTCGACGAAACGCTGATCCATCGTCAACCAGGACCGCCACCCCGCCAGGCCGTCCGCGTCGCCGACGATGCGGCGTATCGGTCGCGGCTGATAGGGGACGGGCTTGGCGGGATCGGAGACATAGAAATCCGCGCCCTTGTCCTCCGAGGGCGCCGTCCAGCCCAGCGCGTTGCCGACGCCGAGATAAAGCCTGCGCGTTTCCATCGCGCGCGGCGGCCACGCATCGAAGCGGCGCCAGCGATTGCTGCCAGTCTCGAACACCGTCGCGGGCGCAACGCCGTGCGCCGGGCCATCCTTCAGATATTGTGCGAGGAACGGCGCCAGTACGTCTTCGCGCCAGCGCTTCGCGGTATCCTCGCTCCAGCGCATCGCCCCGATATTCTCGCCATTCGCCCAGCTCTGGCCGTGATACCAGGGGCCGGCGGCGAAGAAATTGCGGTCATTGGCGGTGTCGCCCTTCTCCATCACCGCATAGGTGGCCGGCGGGCCGTAAATATCCTCCTGATCGAACCAGCCATGGACGTTGAGCGTCGGCACGCCGTTCGTCCTGGCGGCAGCGAGCAACGGCGGCATCGCCTTGGCCTGCCAATAGGCGTCATAGGCGGGATGTTCGAGCGCCAGCTTCCAGAATGCCTGACGCTTGTCGAAATAGCGCGCGTCGATATCGCCCGCGCTGCCGACCTTCAGGAACCAGGAATAGAGATCGTGATGGTTGAACGCCATGGCGAGCTGCGCATCGGCGCGCGTGCCCATGCGATAGAGATATTCGACGGCGAAGCTGAGGCGAAAGGCGCCGTTGTGGAAATAATCGTCGCCCATCCACAGATCGCCGACCGCGTTGACGGGCACCGCCGCCTTGAGCGCTGGATGCGGGCCGAGCAGCGCGTTGAGCACCAGCCAGCCGGGATTGGACGTGCCATAAATGCCGACCCGGCCATTATTGCCCGCCACATTGCGGACAAGCCAGTCGATGCTGTCCCACGCATCGGTCGATTCATCGGTGGGCGTATCGTTCAATGGTCCGCGCGGCGGCCGGTTGTGCGAATAATCCCCTTCGGATTTGTAGCGTCCGCGAATGTCCTGGAACACCCAGATATAGCCGGGCAGTTCGGCGAAGCGCGGCCCCAGCACGGCGTTCAGATCGGGATGCGCCTTGGCCCCCATCGTCGCCGACGCCTCATAGGGCGTGCGCTGCAGCAGGATCGGCAGATCGCCCTTCGCATTCTTCGGAGTCAGGATGATCGTATAGAGCTTCACCCCGTCGCGCATCGGGATCATCATTTCGCGCAGAGTGAAATCGTCGTCGGCATTGGGCTCGCGCAACGGCGCCGCCGCAGTCTGCAGCAGCAGGATGGCGAGCAACAGCGCGGCCAGCAAGGCCGTCACGATGCGATTGGGTCGGGTGGATGCCGGTGCGTATGCTGTCATGATGGTGGCTCCGATCATGCCGTTCCGCGCACGAAACGCAAGGTGCCGACCAGAACCGATCGAGGAACGGCTCAGCCGGATCGCCCCATCCGACGAATATAGATCTCCGCCACGATCA
Source organism: Sphingobium sp. (assembly GCA_030148625.1). Next base: position 5,312 of record JASBTC010000372.1, read on the forward strand.
GGTTCGGCATCCAGCACAGGAAAGAAATCGCCCGATACCCGTCGACAAAGTCCAAATTCGTCAGCGGGACCAGCGGCATGTAGATCCGGAGCGTCACCGCCGCGAAGGTCAGTGCGAAGGAACGGATCATCCAGAGGCGATGTTCGGCAAAGCGGCGTTGCCGGGCAGCGCGCCAGCCAAGGCTGTTCACCAGCGCCCACAGGGCAGCCAGGCTGCCAAAGCCCATGGTCGCGATCGGGCCGGCGGTCGAACCAAAGGCAAGAACGAAGCCGGCGATCGCGCCGAGCAGGCAGCTGATCACATAGATGCGGCCGATCCAGCGATGGACGATCGGCGCCGCGGACCGCACGCGCGGCAAAAGCTGAGCCGGCGCGAGCAACAAGGCCGTGGCCGCGCCGGCGACATGGAGCGTCAGCCATGGCCTGGCGAAGAGATTGGCGAGAATGTCGGGCGCCAATGGCCCCATTGCCGGCAGATATCGATAGGAAAAGAGCGCAACGCCCATGCTCAGCAACGTTGCCAGGGCCCAGAGCCCCGTCATGGTTCGACGACGATCGACGATGTGGATCATTGCCTCTTCATATTCCGCAAGAGGTCGGCACGCGGCGGCGGCTCAGCGACCGGCGGGCGTCAGCCGGCGCAACAGGCGTCGCAGCATGACGATCAGCGCGATCGCCGCCAGAAGCAGGCATATCGCGACGACCACCGCCGCGATCGGGTTTGCGAGCACGAGCAGCAGCAGCCCGCCGGTGGCGACATCCTCGCTGCTCGATACTGCGATATTGCTGAAGGGTTCGGGACTCATGTTGACGACGGCGCGGGTGCCCATCTTCGCGCCGTGACTGAGAAGCGCCGCGCTGCCGCCGAGCAGCAGGCTCGCGACCTGCCATGTGGGATCCTGGGCATCGACGATCGCCATTGCGAGCAACGCACCGCCCACCGGGCGGACGAACGTATGGACAGCGTCCCAGATCGAATCGAGCCACGCCAGCTTGTCGGCGAAGAATTCGGCGACCAGGCCGACGCCGGATATGCCGAGCACCCAGGGATTGGCGAGCACGTCGAGGCCGGCCAAATGGTTCGGCAGGTCGATCCAGCCGGTGCGCATCGCGAGGCCGGTGGCGAAAGTGCACAGATAAATACGCCATCCGGACAGCAGGCTTATGCTGGCCGCGAGGCCGATCAGTTCAACCCCACCCATGTCGCCGACCTTTCAGCCCCTCTCGACGCGTGGCCGGGCCAACGGCCCGAAACCGCGCGCCGATATGTCGGTTCAGGCTGCCCGGCCCTTCACCATCCGGTAGATCCAGAGGAGCAGGATCGCGCCCGCGGTCGCGATCAGGATGTTCACGATATTGCCGTTGCCGCCCAGTCCGAGCTTGCTGCCGATAAATCCGCCGATCAGGCCGCCGGCGATACCGATCAGGATGGTGACGAAGATGCCGCCCGGATCCTTGCCCGGCATGATCCATTTCGCCAGCGCGCCGGCGATCAAACCGACGACGATCCAGCCCAGAAAGCCATAATCCATCTCGCATCTCCCCTTTTGTTTCGGGGAGAGGCTATTCCTCGACAGCCCCGACCGCAAGCCGGGAAACGTCGCGCCCGAAGTCGGGCGGAAATGCGGCGGCAATCGCTGTTAGGATCGGCTCAGCGCGGCGCCTTCATCCCGCCGGCGAGCAGTTTGTGGAGGCGCGAATGGAGCACATCGTTCCCGGCCAGCAATTCGCCGCGCTCCAGTGCACGGTCGGCACCGCGGAAATCGGTGACGAAACCGCCGGCTTCGCGGACAAGCAGGATGCCCGCCGCAATGTCCCAGGGCTTGAGCCCACTTTCCCAGAAGCCGTCATAGCGCCCGGCCGCAACCCAGGCGAGATCGAGCGAGGCCGAACCGAGCCGGCGAATGCCCGCCACTTCGGGGGCGATCGCGTCATGGATCGCACGCCATTCGGCATGGTCGCCATGCCCTTTGAACGGCGTGCCGGTCGCGATCAGCGCTTCGTCGAGATGGCGACGCGACGAGACGCGCAGCCGCTGGTCCTGAAGCCAGGCGCCCCTGCCCTTTTCCGCCCAGAAGCTCTCGTCGGTCAGCGGCTGATAGACGAGTGCGCTGATGATCTCGCCGCGACCGCCGCCCGGCCGGGGCTCCTCGACGGCAATCGAAATGGCGAAGTGCGGGATGCCATGGAGGAAGTTGGTGGTGCCGTCGAGCGGATCGATGATCCAGCGCGGCTTGGTCGGATCACCCGCAATCTCGCCACCCTCTTCGAGCAGGAACCCCCAGTCCGGGCGTGCCTTCAGCAACTCGTCATACAAAGTGCGCTCGGCGCGCTGGTCGGCCATCGAAACGAAATCGGCCGGCCCCTTTTTCGAGACCTGGAGATGCTGCACCTCGTTGAAGTCGCGGCGGAGCCGCGGCGCGGCCTTGCGGGCGGCGCGCTCCATGACGGTGAGGATGCCGGAATGGGAAACCAAGACAAATCTCCAGCTTCCCCGCGCGCGGGGAAGGACAGGGTTGGTGCGCGGGCGCCGCCGCATGATGCGGCTTCACCCGGCTTGAACGCAATAGCCGGTGGATCGCGCCGACGGATCGGCCTCCACGCGCCCTTCCCCAGGAAGGAAGGGCTTATTCGCTCACTCGGCCCGCTTCACATAGGCCTGTTCATAGACATCGACGATAATGCGCGTGCCCGATGCGATATGCGGCGGGACCATGATGCGCACGCCATTGTCGAGGATCGCGGGCTTGTAGCTCGACGAGGCAGTCTGCCCCTTCACCACCGCGTCGGCCTCGACGATCGTCGCTTCGATCTGATCGGGAAGCTGAACCGAGATCGGCTTCTCGTCGTAAAGCTCCATCACCACGTCCATGCCGTCCTGCAGAAAGGCCGCGGCATCGCCCAGCAGGTCGCGGGGCAAGGTGATCTGGTCGTAAGTGTCCTTGTCCATGAAGGTCAGCGTATCGCCGTCCGCGAACAGGAACTGGAAATCCGTGGTATCCAGCCGCACCTTCTCGACCGTTTCGGCCGAGCGGAAGCGAACATTGTTCTTGCGGCCGTCGATGAGATTCTTCATCTCGACCTGCATATAGGCGCCGCCCTTGCCCGGCTGGGTGTGCTGGATTTTCACCGCGCGCCAGATGCCACCTTCATATTCGATGATGTTGCCGGGACGGATGTCCACGCCGCTGATCTTCATGGGGTTCTCACGATTCAAAGAAAAATGCTCGCGCGCTCTATAGCCCGCAGCGCCCGGAGGCAAGACCGAGGGCTTGCCAGCATGGGCCGGGCTCGGATAGTTGCTGTCAATGTCCGACGCAAAAACCATCGTCGCCGAGCTTGACGCTCTCTACACCGCCTCGGTCGATCGCCTGCGCACCGCGCGCGAGCGCTTCATCCGCACCAGCGAACCACCCGAGTCCGCCGATCGCACCAATGGCGCCTTTGCCTATCCCGAAATCCGGCTGCGCTATCGCGGACAAGGCGACGCACCGGTGCCGCCCCGCTCGTTCGGCCGGCTGGTCACCCCCGGCGACTATGCGATCAGCGTCACCAAGCCCGCGCTGTTCGCCGATTATCTGGTCGAGCAGCTGAGCCTGCTGATCGAGGATTACGACGTCGAGGTCTCGGCCGCCCCGGGACGGCAGGAAATCCCCTTTCCCTATGTGCTCGAGGCCGGGCATGACCTGATGCTCGACGATGTCAGCGCGACCGAGCTGTCACGCTGGTTCCCCGCGACCGAGCTCGCATTCATCGGCGACGAGATCGCCGACGGCACCTATCGCGACCTGCCCGACGCGGCGCGCCCGCTTGCGCTGTTCGACGGGCTGCGCACCGATTTCTCGCTCGCCCGGCTGCGCCATTACACCGGCACGCCGCCCGAGCATGTCCAGCGTTACATCCTGTTCACCAACTATCACCGCTATATCGACGAGTTCGTCCGCTGGGCCTGCGGCCAGCTCGGTGAAGGCAGCCGGTTCACCGCGCTGTCGGGCGCAGGCGGCGTGATGGTGACGCCCGAGACCGCCGATCCCGAACGCGTGGTGGCCGACAGCGCATGGCGCCGGCACCAGATGCCCGCCTATCACCTGATCGCGCCCGACCGTTCAGGCATCAGCGTCGTCAATATCGGCGTCGGCCCATCCAACGCCAAGACGATCACCGACCATCTCGCGGTCGTCCGGCCCGAGGCATGGCTGATGATCGGCCATTGCGGCGGGCTGCGTCCCAGCCAGCGCATCGGCGACTATGTGCTCGCCCATGCCTATCTGCGCGACGACCATGTGCTCGACGACGTGCTGCCGCCCGAGATTCCGGTGCCGGCGATCGCCGAAGTCCAGCTCGCGCTCGCCGCCGCGGCGGAGACGGTGTCGGGCGAGAATGCCGAAACGCTCAAGCGCCGGCTGCGCACCGGCACGATCGTGACCACCGACGATCGCAACTGGGAATTGCGATATTCGGCGTCGGCGCTCCGCTTTTCCCAATCGCGCGCGGTGGGCATCGACATGGAATCGGCAACCATTGCAGCCCAGGGTTATCGTTTCCGCGTTCCCTATGGCACGCTGCTCTGCGTGTCGGACAAGCCACTGCATGGCGAACTCAAACTGCCCGGCCAGGCCAATCGCTTCTACGAACGCGCGATCAGCGAGCATATGCGGATCGGCATCGAGGCCTGCGACCGGCTCCGCCGCGAGGGCAGCAAGCTCCACAGCCGCAAGCTGCGCGCTTTCAGCGAGCCGCCCTTCAGATAGAGGCGGCTCCGGTCCGCGCACCCGCTCTGGCCGGCACGGACCTGATCACGACGCGGTTACGGCCGGCATTCTTGGCATCGTAAAGCGCCTGATCCGCGCGCTGGAGGATCTGGCCGAACGCCAGGTCCTCTCGATCGAAGCCGGCCACACCGAAACTTGCCGTGAAGACCAGTTCGGGCTTGTCGTCGAAACGGATGGCTGCCACCTCGCGCCGGATACGCTCGACTGCCTCACCGGCATCCTCCGGCGCAAGATCGGTCAGCAGCAGGCAGAATTCATCGCCACCCAGCCGGCCGAAAATATCGACCTCGCGCACGGCCGCCTGGACATTGTCGGCGAACGACACCAGCGCGCGATCCCCGACGGCATGGCCGAAACGATCGTTGACCCGCTTGAAATGGTCGATGTCGCCGATCACCACGGTGAACGGTTGGTCGCGCCGCCGCGCATTGGCCATGGCCACGGTCGCGGCCTGTTCGATGCCGCGCCGGTTGAGCGCGCCGGTCAAACCGTCCCGGGTGACGAGTTGCTGGAGATTCTCCGACAGATCGCCCGCAATCAGGAAGATCGCGGCGATACCCGTTCCGACATAGACCGGCGGCAGGCCGATGCCGAGGATCATGCGATAACGTTCGATCGCCAGCCGATCCCCCTCCGGCCCGATCAGCAGCGCCGAACCGCTCAACGCGATCTGATAAAGCGTGAAGACCCCGAGCATGACGATGAAGGCCGCCTCGGGTGCGTTGGGTCGCCGCTGCCTGGGCCAGATCGCGATCGCTGCGATCGGCATCATGATGATCGCGAATATGTTGGATAACGCGCCCTGAAGCGCGCGATTGGGAAGCACAGTGTAGACCAGCGCGATCGCCGCCGCGAACAACAGCCCAACGGCGATGAACCACCCCGGATGCACCGGCCTGCCGGCGCGTTGCAGCGCGCCGATCGGCACCAGCGCGCTCGATCCGAGCACCGCCACGCTTGCGATGATGACCGGAATCGGATCGTTCGGGGCGATAAGCACGCCGAGCGCGTTCACAACCCATTGCAGCGCGCCCAGACCATAAGCGAAAGCCCAGCTCGAAACATGGCGGGCACGGCCAAAATGAAGCCAGGCCAGCGTCATCGTGATGCACAGGATCGCGCTGGTGAAGAACAGCACCGACAGAATCACGATCGCCGGCGTCACGGCACGAGATCGGCCGAAAGCATGGTCCGATCGCCGCCCGCCGCGATCGACTGGCACAAGGCGGCATCGGCACGTTCAAGTGCGGACGACAGCACGATATCGTCGGTGCGAAAACCGGTGATCCCGAAACTGACGGTGAGCGAGAAAGGCCGCGCGCCGCCGATGGTCGCACTCGCAATCTCCTGACGCGCGCGTTCGACCACCTCGGTCGCGATCTGAGGCGAGGCATCGATCAGCAACAGGCAGAACTCCGCCTGGCCGGTGCGCGCCAGCAGATCCTCCTCGCGCACGCTGGCATGGATGATGTCGGCGACGATCGCGAGCGCGCCATCGATCGCGGATTGCCCCCGCGCCCTGCGCATCGCGTCGAAACCGTCGACCGCGCAGAGCACGATGGCAAGATCGCGGCGGCGGCGGCGCGCATCGGCAAAGGCATTGGTGGCCGCCTGCTCGAGCCCGCGCCGATTGAGCGTGCCGGTGAGCGGATCGCGTGTCGCGAGCGCGCGCAGCCGGTCATTGAGATCCATCGCCAGGACGAACACCGCCGCCACGCCGACCGCCGCATAGACGGCGGGCAGCCCGATGACGAGGACGTCGCGATAGAGTTGTCCGGTCGCGAGCATGTAACGCGAGTCCATGCCGAGCGACAATATCGCCAGCGCGAACTGGAACAGCGCGAACAGGCCGAAGGCGAACACCACCGCCACTTCGGGCGGATAGGCAGGCCGGCCTCGCGGGAACAGCGCCACCGCTGCCACCACGAACATGATCCCGGCGTGGAAATTGGCGACCATGCCGCGGATCGCGAGGCTGCCGGTCACTGCGGCGAATCCCATGGCCAGGATCGAGAACATGATGATGCCGACCATGATCGGCAGCCGGAGCGGCAGCTGCGCGCGATGCCGCGCGCCGATGGCGATCAGCGCGGAATCCACGGCAATCAACGTACCGGTGATGAAGAGCGGCCAGACCTCGTCGGGGATCACGATCCGAGCATAGGCGCTGATGCTCCATTGCAGCACGGCGCCGGCCGCCGAGAGCGCCCAAAGCTGCGCATAGCGCTGCCGCCCGAAATAGAGCCAGGCGAGCGTCATCGCCACGCACATGATCGACGCGACCGACAAGAGCACGGCCAGGTTGACGAGCGGCAGATTCATGCGCGGCGACGCCGAGCGTGACCGATCCGTCCCCGGCGCGTCCGCATATATGGCCCCCCCGAGCCCATCATCTTCGTTCCGTCACCACCCGCATTGCTTGCCCTTGTTCTGCGTCTTGAGCCAGGATTGCAGCGGTGCGAAATAGGCGAGCATCGCCTTGCCGGAGATTTCGCGGCTGCCGGTGAAGGCCTGGAGCGCATCGGGCCAGGGCTTGGATGCGCCCATTTCGAGCATGGCATTGAGCTTCGCGCCGACCGCCTTGTCGCCATAGAATGAGCAGCGATGCAGCGGCCCCGTCCATCCCGCCTGCTTGCAGGCGGCCTGGTAGAATTGGAACTGGAGGATCCGGGCGAGGAAATAGCGGGTATAGGGCACCGCCGCCGGGACATGGAATTTGGCACCGGGATCGAAGCGGGTCTCGTCGCGCGCCACGGGCGGGACGATGCCCTGATAGCGCAGACGCAGATCGTTCCAGCCCTTCTCATAGCCAGTTGCCGGGATCTGGCCGCTAAACACACCCCAGCGCCATTTGTCGACGAGCAGACCAAAGGGCAGGAAAGCGATCTTGTCCATCGCCTGGCGCAACAGCAGGCCGAGATCCTTGTCCGCGGCAGGCACTTTCGCCTTGTCGAGCAAGCCGATGCTGACGAGATAGTCGGGCGTGATCGACAGCGCGACAAAATCGCCGATCGCTTCGTGGAAGCCGTCATTCGCGCCGTTCAGATAGAGATAGGGCTGCCGATTATAGGCGCGCTGGTAATAATTATGGCCCAGTTCGTGATGGATCGTGACGAAATCGTCCGAATTCACCTTGATGCACATCTTGATCCGCAGATCGTCGACATTGTCGAGATCCCAGGCCGAGGCATGGCACACCACCTCGCGGTCGGCGGGCTTGAGGAATTGCGAACGCTTCCAGAATGTCTCGGGCAAGGGCGCGAAGCCGAGCGAACTGTAGAAGCCCTCGCCCGTCTTCACCATCTTCAATGGATCGTCGCCGCGCGCCTTCAGCAATTCGCCGACGTCATAACCGATATCGCCAGCGCCCGGGGGCGCCACCACGTCGTAGATATTGCCCCATTCCTGCGCCCACATATTGCCGAGCAGGTCAGCACGGATCGGTCCGGTCCTGGGCTGGACGGCATCGCCATATTTCTCATTGAGCTTGCCGCGCGTGTAGCAATGGAGTTCGTCGTAGAGCGGCTTGACGTCCTGCCAGAGCTTGTCGGTCAGCTTTGCGAAATCGTCGGCCGGCATGTCATATTGCGAGCGCCACATCGCACCGACATCGGTGAAGCCCAGTTCGCGCGCGCCCGCATTCGCGATCTCGGTCATCTTCGCATAATCGTCGCGCATCGGCGCACCGACATTGTCGTGCCAACTGACCCACATCTCCTTGAGCTTGGCGGGATCGCGCACCTCACCCATCGCGGCCTCGATATCGCTGCCCGAGATCGGCTTGCCGTCGACAGTGCCTTTGCCGCCACCATACAGGCCCTTGATGCGGGTCGCGACGGTCGCGAGTTCCGCCGCCGACCCCGGCGTCGTCGGTGCCGGCAAGGTGATGCCGCCGCGCAGCACATCGATCTTGCGCCGGGCATCGTATGAAAGGCCCGGCACCTTGTCGAACCGTGCCGCGTCCTTCGCCTGGCGTACGCGCATCTCGCTCTCCCGAGTCGCAAAAAGAGCGGCGATCGCGTTGGTGTCGTCGGTGATATAGGTCTCGTTGATCCAGTCGACCTGCGCCTTGGAGGTGCCGAATTCGCGCTGCTCCTTCTCGGCATCAGCGACGAATTTATCCGCATCCGCAGCGGTTTGGGCAAGAACGGGCGAAGCGCCCGCGAGCATGGTGACAAGCGCGATCGCTGACAATGCGGACTTCATCGGACTTCCTTGATCTGAACGCGAACCGGTTCCGCGATCCAGACTGAACCCGACGTCGAACATGGTCAAGACGCTAGAAATCGTGCAATTTCTTCACCAAGCTCCGGCCGGATCACCGCGCTCATATGCCCCCCGGGAATCTCGCGCACCACGGCATCGGGCAGCGCGCCGGCCAGCGCCGCATGCGATCCGTTGTCGTCGTCATCCTCGCCCGAGAGCACCAGCACCGGCAAATCGAGCGATTCGATATCGGCAACGGGCGTATCGACGAAGCTGTCGAGGATGCGCAGCAACGCAACCGGGTCGCCCTTCGTGGTCTTGAGGAACGCTTCCGCCATCCATTCGGGGCTGCCGCGCTGATGGCTGCCCAGATTGGTCAGGATATGGCGGAAATGGCCGGCGCGATCGCCGGTGTTGATCAGCCCCTGCAGCCCCATGCCCGCGATCACTGCCCTGCCCGGCGCCGCGCCGCCGACAAGCATCCGCACCGAGGTTCGCGCGCCGAGCGAATAGCCGCCCAGATCATAGTCGGACAGGCCGAGATGCGCGATCAGCGCGAAGCCATCCTTTGCAAGCACATCGGGCGGATAGGCGGCCGGATCGTGCGGCTTGGCGCTCTGCCCGTGCGCGCGCAGATCGGGCATGATCACGCGATAGCCGGCGGCCGCGATCCGCGCGGCATGGCCGTAACGGATCCAGTTGGTGAAGGCGTCCGAGAAATAGCCATGGATCAGCACCAGCGGCCGCGCATCAGGCGCGCCCATTTCGTGCCAGGCAAGCTCGACCCCGTCGAAGCTTGCAAAGCGATATGTCGAGACGTCAGTCGGGGAGCTTGCCAATGGCCTGGATCCAGCGGTCGTTGAGAGCCTGATATTCATCGGCGCGGTAGCGCGGCAGGCCGGCGGTGTCGATCCAGGCCTCGTGCATGCTTTCCACCGCGAAATGATGTTTGGGTCGAAACCGCGATGGATCGTCGAAGCTGCCGACGGTCAGATCGATAGTCTCACCATCGGGGAAGGCGAAGCCGAGCGGCGTGCCGCAGCGACTGCAGAACGGCCGGTGCGCGATCGGGGAACTCGCGTAATAGTCGGGCGCCTCCCCCGTCCAGCGGACCGCCGCCTTGGGCAGATTCTTGAACGCGACCGAGACGCCACCCGTCGCGCGCTGGCAATAGCGGCAATGGCAGAGATAGGCATCGTCATTCGCGACATCCGCTTCGTAACGGACCCGCCCGCACTGGCAGCCGCCGGCCATCGTCTCGCTCATCGCGCCCTCCATCGCACCCAGGCGGCGGCCAGCAGCCCACCGACAAAGGCAAGCCCCATATCCTTCTGCGCGTCCCACATATCGCCCTGCTGGCCATTATAGTCATCGGCCATTTCGGGCGCGACGGCCAGCGTCAGCAGCCCTTCGAAAATCTCGTAGAGCGCGCCGACCGACAGCACAAAACCGAGCGAGACGATCGCGGCGAGCCCGCGCGACTGACCGCAATGTCGGCGCGCAATCTCTCGCACCGGTGCGTAGAAGAGCAGCCCGAAGGCGAAATGGACCAGCCGGTCATAATGGTTGCGCGTCCAGCCGAACCAGCCGCTCGGCGTTCCGCCCGTCAATGCGCGCGCCCATTCGTCATAGGGCACGCTCGAATAGGTATAACGCCCGCCTAGCGTGTGGAGCGCAAAGAACAGGACCAGTGCGACGACCGCGCCGTCGCTGAGCGGCCAGCGGCGCAGCAGCATCGGTGCCAGGATCAGCAGCAGCGCGGTCGGCGCGTGGTGAAGCCAGGCGATTTCCGGAAAAGGCTGCGCGATCTGCGCGAGGATCAGCATGATGCCCAGCGCGACGAAGGCGCGGAACTGCGCAGCCGGGAGCGCGCGCAAATCGGCCAGCAGTTGCATCGCCTGCAACTGGCCGAGCCTGAAACGCAATTCAACTGACCTTGTATATAATAAGCATTGTTATTATATCGCACGTCATGAGCGACCCTCTTGGCTTCCTTGTTGCCGACGTGTCGCGCCTGCTTCGCCGCAGCTTCGACGAAAAGGCGCGCACCATCGGCGTCACCCGCCCTCAATGGCGCGTGCTCACCTTGCTGGCGCGCCGCGAGGGCATCAACCAGGGCGGAATCGCCGAACTGCTGGAAGTCGAGCCGATCACGCTGAGC
>JASBTC010000375.1 GCA_030148625.1 Sphingobium sp.
GGCACGCCGAAGACGATGAAGGCGATGAGCACGCCGACCTTCACGGTCACCATGATCGCGTTGATCGTCGCCGATTGCGAAACGCCGCGCACGAGGATGAAGGCGAAGAAAGCAAGCGCGGCCGTCGCCACCAGATTGACCCCGCCCCCGGTGACAAAATGCATGCCCGCCTCGCCGGTTTCGGGTCGCATGAACGGGGTGGAGATTATCGCCGGGATATGAAGGCCGAAATCGCCGAGCAGGCTGACGAGATAGCCCGAGACGCCGACCGCCAGCGCCGATCCCGCAAGCCCCAGTTCGAGCATCAGCATCCAGCCGAGCCCCCAGGCGAACGCTTCCCCCAGCGCGGCATAGGCATAGCTGTACGAAGCGCCCGAAACCGGAAGCGTCGATGAAAGCTCGGCATAGCAGAGCCCGGTAAAGGCGCAGGCGACTCCTGCAATCACGAAGGAGATCATCACCGCCGGCCCGGCATAGTTCGCAGCGGCGGTGCCCGTCATCACATAGACGCCGGCACCGATGATGCATCCGATGCCGATCAGCACGAGATGCACGGGCCCCAGCACGCGCCGCAAGCCGTGATGCTCGCTGTCCTCACGGACATCGGCGAGGGGTTTGCGGATCAGATACCGGTTGGGCGTGCGTGCCATCGACAAATTCCCTCTTATGCCCGGACGGGGTGCGTCGGCTCGGCCGGTTCGGTCTGCACGGCCGGACGGCCCACCGCACGGCGCATGGAATCGGCCAGTGCGCTGTCGGCAAGGCCGGCGACGATCTCGTCGAACGTGCCCGACGCTTCGTCCTGGCCGAGTTTGAAACGGGCATCCTCGGTGACGACGCGGGCGCGGAAGGCGATGATATGGAGCAGAAGCTGATCGATCCGCGCGCCCATGCGCTCGATCGTCCAGGCGTCCGGCCCGGTGCCTTCAAGCGCCGCGGCAAGACGGACGATCGCATCGCGCGTCTCCTCGGGCACAAAGGCGATCTCGACCGCGAACCTGACCACCGCATAGTTCCAGGTCGGGCCCCAGCTCGGGTTCGAGACCAGGCGCGGCGAGACATAGCCCTGCGGCCCCTGGATCAGGACGATCGCGCGCGGATCAGCCATAAGCGCATCGACATGGGGATTGGCCCGCGCGAAATGCCCGAACAGCGCGGCAACGCGTCCCTCCTCGTCCAGTTCGGCGAGCAAGGGCAAGGGCGTGGCCGCGAATCCGCCCGCTCCATTGGATACGATCCAGGCAAGCGGATGCGTGGAAACCAGCGCCGGCACATCGGCCGGATCATGCGGAACGAAACGGCTCATCTCTTCCCCCTGCGCGTGCGACGGCGCGTCATCCAAAGTGCCAATCCGACACCGATCATCGTCATCAGCCACATCCCGATCGCAGCGACGGCGAACCGGCCCGCAAGCCCGCCCATCTCGCCGGTGTGAAAGGGAAAGAGCCCGTCCATGAATGCCCGGCGGGGCGGCGCCCGCAACGCGTCGAAGCGCGCCAGGACGCGGCCGTCGACCGCACTCACAAAGACATGGGTGGCGCCATAGGCACGGCGCGCTTCGTCCGGCTGGGTGACGCGAATGTGCCAGACCGGCCGGTCGCCATCGGGCGGATAGATCGCGGCGAGCGATGCGCCCGGAAAGGCGGCGAGCGCCGTCCGCGTCGCACGCGCCAGTCCGATCGCGGCCGGCCCGGCCGGACTGTCGGCAGGCGCCTCGACCGCCGGCGGCGCGACCGCTGCGCCGACACTGTTCTCGAACGTCAGCAACACGCCCGCGCCGACCATCGCCAGCGCGGGGACGCCGGCCCACAGGCCAAGCGCGCGATGCCAGCCATGATGCCGCGCAACGGGCGGGCCGGCACGGGCGGGAAACAGCGATCGCCGCCATTGCCGGCGCTTCGGCCAGGCAATGACGAGGCCCGTGCCGATATTGGTGATCAGGAGGATGCCGCTGATCCCGACGATCCAGCTTCCAGCGTCGCCGCCGAGCAGATTATGGTGGATCATGACAAGCGTGCCGACCCAGCCACCCTTCGCCGTCTCTCCATCGGCGGCACCGTCGCGCAGGACATCGCCGGCGCCATCGATACGCACGCTCCGCGATATGCCCGGCGCCTCGCTCTGGACATCGACATCATAGCGATCGGGCGTGCCCGCCGTGGTCCAGATCGAACCGATGCTGATCCCCGATCCCGGCGGCGCGAGTTCGGCGACGCGCCATTCGATCGCATCGAGGTCGGTGGCGCGATGCGCGCCTGCGACCATCGCGTCCTCGATCTCCCAATGGAAAACGATGAGCACGCCGGTCAGCGCCTGGACGAACCAGAAGGCCGCGACGGCCAGGCCGGCCCATCGGTGCCAGCGTGTCAGCGTCGTCCGGAACGTCATCGCAGCCCGCCCCCTGGGGCGCGACGTTGCGACCGGAGTTCTTTGGCCCATTCTTCGGATCGGCATTCCATCGCGAAAGGATAGGCGACCGAAAGGTCGGTCGCTGGTGCAAATGGGCCATAGGCTGTTCCATCAGGGCAAGTTCGTGCCCCTCCGCATGGCCGCGCACCGGCGAGGCGGCCCATCGAGCCGCCTCGCCATGCTTCAGACGAATTCAGGCCGGAGTGCGGCCAGGGCGTCGTTCATCCATGTCCATTCGTTCGCGGACAAAGGTTCCGCGGACTGGCCGTGCAGGATCGCAAGCAATTCCCGATACCGCGCGGTTCGGCCGTGATGCTTACCATATTGGGCGAGATGCCAGCCGAGGAAATCGGCATCGGGAGCTCGCCGCATGGCCATCGCCGAGCGTTCGAGCCAATCCCGGCCGATAGCCCTTCCCCTGTCCGAGACGGGGTCGACACCCCGTGCCATGGCGTCGCGCACAATTTCATGAATGTGCTCGGCAGCAGCGCGATAGGCTGCAGGATCGAAATCGTCATTCCACATCCCGGCCATTTCGGCCTGCATTTCCGCCACGAAGCTCTGATCGGCGAGCATTTCGGCAAGTTCGTTCCATGCCTCGATCTGCCCGGGCGTCGGATCGTCCGGCAGTTCCGGCGTGCTGACTTCCACCATACGGCGGCGCCATGCATCGTCGATCGCCGCGCCATCCGCGATCTCGCTCACGAAACGCTCGACCAGCATGCTCATCTGTGCGTTCGAAAGAGTCGTCATCATCCATAATCTCCTCAGTTCCGCATCGGTGGGATCCTGGGAGTGAAGCGTGGCACGCAGTACGGCCGCGGTCCGGCGCTTGGCGGCGATCTCGGTCTCGAGCACCTCCAGCCGGGCACGCAGCACATCGGCAAGCGACAATCGCCGTGCGAGCAATTTGCCGATGGCACCCAATGCCGCCCCGGCGGCACGCAGCGCACGGATCAGATCGAGCCGCGCCAGATCCAGATCGGTATAGAGCCGGTAATTACTCGCGGTCCGTCCGGTCGGCGGCAACAGCCCTTGCCCGAATAGAAACGGATCCGCCGGACCGACAGTCCGGACAGCCTGGCCAATTCACCGATCGTGTACGTCTTCACACCCATGCCGACTCACTACCGTCTCCACCAAGTGGAGGGTCAAGCGCCTTGCCGGACAAGGCCCGCAAGCCGATGCTCAGCCGGTATTTCCGGACAGAAAGCTCCGGCAGATGTCGCGCATGGCATCGCGATTTCCCGGCAGCAACGTATCGCAGATCGCATAGGTGTAGATCATGAAAGCGCGCGCCGGCGCCTGTTCCGCCGGGATGCCATTCGCGATGACCACCGACTCGAAATAGGCCAGCCGCTGGCGATCGATCTCCGCCAGCGCACGCGCGGGGCGGTCGTCGGTCAGCGCCCAGGTGCGCATCGCCAGTTCGATGGATGCACCGATCCGGGCGCGATCGGTCTGCGAAATGGTGAACAGCCGCGCGAGCCGGTCCTGCGGGCTCGCATCCATCGCACCCAGTTCGGCAACCAGCCCGGTCGTCGTGCGCTGGCGCCAATAATCCATCATCGCCTCCAGAAAGGCGTCGCGCGATTCGAAGCGCACATAGAACATGCCCTTGGTGACGCCGAGCGCCTCGGCAATCCCCTCGACCCGCACGGCATCGATGCCGCCCACCGCCAATATCTCGAGCGCGGCGATGAACCAGCGTTCGGCGCTGAGCTTCGGCTTGGGGCCCGGCCGCGCCTTGGCCGGTGTGCCGGGGATTTCGGGCTGCAGGGGAAGAGATGGAAGCGGATTCACGATCGGTCCCCGACTGGCATGGCGCTGGCCTAGGACCAGCATGGCAAAAGGTCAATGCGCGCCCATAATATCATACCATCTCGTATGGGTTATTATGTCATATCCATCATTGGTTGACATAACTGATCATGATTCTAGTTCTATCTCGTACGGTATCGAATCAGATGAGTGACGAACCGGGGAGATGGAGGGGATGATGTCCTGTGATCGATCGGCGCTGCGGCGCGTTTTTCTGACGGGTTCGGCGCTATGGATGGCAGCGGGCACCTTTCCCGCTTTCGCCCAGACCACACCGGCCGACACGCCGGGCCTGACCGAGGCCGACGACATCGTCGTCACCGCGCGCCGGCGCGAGGAAAGCCTGAAGGACGTGCCGATCTCGGTCACCGCCTTCACCGCCGACAGCCTCGACCTGAAGGGCGCGCCGGACATCACCGCGCTCCAACGTTCGACGCCGAACCTCACGCTCCAGGTCTCGCGCGGCACCAACTCCACCCTGACTGCGTTCATTCGCGGCATCGGCCAACAGGATCCGCTCTGGGGGTTCGAGCCCGGCGTCGGCCTGTATGTCGACGATGTCTATGTCGCCCGGCCGCAGGGCGCAGTGCTCGACATTTTCGATATCGAGCGGATCGAGGTGCTGCGCGGGCCTCAGGGCACGCTCTACGGTCGCAACACCATCGGCGGTGCGGTCAAATATGTGACCAAGCGGCTGGGCGACGAATTCAGCGGCAAGATCCGCGGCGAGCTCGGCACCTATAAGGAATATAATCTGATCGGATCGGTCGCGGTGCCGCTGACCGACGGCGTCGCGCTGGGCGCAGCGATCGCCTGGTATAATCGCGACGGTTACGGAAAGAACCGCTTCACCGGCGCCGAGACCAATAACAAGGACGTGTTGTCGGGCCGGCTCTCGCTGGAACTGACACCGAGCGACGCCATCTTCATCCGGCTCGCGGCCGATCGGACCGAGGACAAGTCCAACACCAATCACGGCCATCGCGAAGTACGCGAGCCCAACAGCAACACCGCTGTCCTGCCGGGCCGCTACGATACGCTCGCCGGGCTCGGCGACGCGAACGAGGTGGTGACGCAGGGCGTTTCGCTGACCGGCGAATGGCAAGTATCGAAGGCGATCACGCTCAAGTCGATCACCGCCTGGCGCGACGGCCATTCGGGCGGCACCGGCATCGATTTCGACGGCACGCCCAAGCCCTATCTCGACGTCGCCGCCGCCGGCACCGTCTACAAGGACCGCCAGTTCAGCCAGGAATTCCAGGCGCTGATCGAGGCCGATCGGCTGCAGGGCGTGCTCGGAATCTATTATCTCGATGCCCGCGCCAGCGGCGCGTTCGACACGATCCTGGGGCGCGGGCTGGTGCCCGAAGCGGTGCTCGTCCCCACGCCGAGCGCGGCGACCGCGCTGACCCAGCTCACCAGCGGATCCGTCGACACCAGGAGTTTCGCGATCTTCGGCGATCTGAATTTCGACATCAGCGACCGGCTGAAGATCTCGGCCGGCGCACGCTGGACGCGCGACAAGAAGGAAGGCACGGTCTTCAAGGCCAATTATTTCGGCACGATCGGCAGTCCGCTGCTCAAGCCCTATGTCCCCGCCCTGCCCGCGCCGTTCAACGTGCCGCAGATCCTGACCGACTATACCAACGAACGGACCTTCAGCGAATTCACGCCGCGGATCAGCCTCACCTGGGAAGCGAGCGATGCGGTGAACCTCTATGCCGCCTATGGCCGCGGCTTCAAATCGGGCGGGTTCGACATGCGCGGCGATGCCGTCGCGACCCCCGACACCAAGAACGGCTATGATGCCGAAATCGTCGATTCCTATGAAATCGGCCTGAAGGGCGATTTTCTCGATGGCCGCTTCCGGGTCAACGCCGCGCTCTTCTACACCGATTATCAGGGCCAGCAGGTGACGACGCAGGTGCCCAAGGTGACGCCGCCGCCGGGCGTGGTGAGCTTTGTCGACAATGTCGGCAGCTCGCGCATCTATGGTGCGGAGATCGAGGCGACGGCGGTGCTGAGCCGCAATTTCAGCGCCAATTTCAGCTTCGGCTACATCAACGCCAAGTTCAACGAATTCCTGGTCTATGATCTCGTCAGCGGGAAATATGTCGACGTCGCCGATCAGCGCCGGTTCCAGAACACGCCCGAATTCAACGGCAGCGTCTCGCTCAACTGGCAAGCCGATCTGGCGGGCGGGCGGCTCGCCGTGGTGCCGTCGCTCTCCTTCCGCAGCGACGTCAATCTGTTCGAGATCCCGATCCCGTCGATCGACCAGGACGGTTATGCCCTCGCCGATCTCAGCATCACCTGGACCTCGCCCGACACGCATTGGCGGCTGGGCGCGCATGGCCGTAACCTGTTCGACGTCGCCTATCGCACCGGCGGCTATAATTTCCCGTCCAACCAGTTCGCCCAGTCGGTGATCGGATTCTACGGGCCGCCGCGGACCTTCCGGCTTTCGGCAGAATACCGGTTCTGAGCGTGGCGGATTTCACCGAGCGGCGCTGGCGGGCGGGCGACGGACTGTCGCTTTACGCACGCGATTATCCCGCCGCCGCCGGCCCTGCCCGCCTGCCGGTGATCTGCATCCATGGGCTGACGCGCAATTCGAAGGATTTCGCGAACGTCGCGCCCTGGATCGCCGGACAGGGTCGCCGCGTACTGGCGGTTGACGTGCGCGGACGCGGGCGATCGGATCGCTCACCCGATCCGATGCGCTATCGCCCCGCAATCTATTCGCGCGACAAGATAGCGCTGATGGACGCGCTCGGCATGGCGCGCGCGCTGTTCGTCGGCACCTCGATGGGCGGCCTGATCGCGATGACCGCCGCGATGATCCGGCCGCGCGCAGTGGCCGGCATGGTGCTCAACGATGTCGGACCGGAGATCGCGCAGCAAGGGGTCGAACGGATCGCCGGCTATGCCGGCAAGCCGGTGACGATCACCGACTGGAACGACGCCATTGCCTATCTCAAGCGCACCAGCGCCACCGCCTTTCCAGATTACACCGATGCCGACTGGCGCGCGGTCGCCGATCGCAGCTTTATCGAGGACGAAGCCGGCAAGCCCATCCTCGACTATGATCCCGACATCGCCGTGCCCTTTGCGCGACGCCCGCCGCCACGGCGCGTGCCGTTCGGCTGGCTGCTGTTCCGCCTGATCGCGCGCCGTCGCCCGATGCTGCTGCTGCGCGGCGAATTGTCCGACCTGATCTCCGCCGATATCGCCGCGCGCATGCGCCGCACCGCACCACATATGGCGTTCGCGGAGGTGCCCGGCGTCGGCCATGCGCCCTGGCTCGACGAGCCGGCGGCACGTGATGCGATCGAGGCTTTCCTTCAGACCGCGCCCTGATCGCGCAACGATCGGGCCTAAAAGACCGCTTGGGCTGAGCCTGTCGAAGCCCTGTCCTTCTTCACGCTCGATGCAGAAGGAAAGAGCAGGACTTCGACAGGCTCAGTCCGAACGGGAATCTCGAATCTTGGGAGCATCAGCTCCCCGACGCCGCCTTCTTCTCGTCGGCCCGCACCTGATCGACCACTTCGCGTACGGCCTTGATCACCAGATCGGGGCGCTTGTCCTGGATGAAATGGCCGGAATCGTTCACGATTTCATGCCGCGAACGCGTCGACCAACTGGCCTCCTCGGCCTGCAGCACTTTCCATACCGCCTGGATCTTGTCGGCTTCGGCGCGGGTCAGGCCGGTCATCGCAAGCATCGAGT
>JASBTC010000384.1 GCA_030148625.1 Sphingobium sp.
GCCGATCCCGTCCATTGCCAGACGTCGCCGAACATCTGGCGCAATCCGGTTCCGGGCGTCCGGTCCCGCGCGGCCGCGCACGGACGCACCGGCCCTGCATGATCGAGCTGGTTGCCCGATGCGGGATCGAGCGCTGACGCCGCACTTTCCCACTCGGCCTCGGTCGGCAGCCGCGCCCCCGCCCAACGTGCAAAGGCATCGGCTTCATAATAGCTGATATGCGCGACCGGCGCCGCCGGCCGGATCGGATGCAATCCATCAAGCGCGAAAGCCGCCCAGTCGCCGTCGGTGCGACGCCAGTAAAGCGGTGCCTCCACCGCCTCACGGCGGACCCAGGCCCAGCCGTCCGACAGCCAATGTTCGGGGCGTTCATAGCCACCATCGTCGATGAAGGCGCGCCATTCGCTGTTGGTCACCGGCCGATCGGCCAGCGCGTGGCGACGCAGCAGGGTCGGATGGCGCGGCCCTTCGCAGTCGAATGCGAAGCGCCCCTCCCCCCCATCCAGATCGCACCCGATCTCGACGATGCCGTGCACCCCTTCGATCCAGCGGATCGGCGCGGGTGGCGGGGCCGGGGGATCGCGCTCGGCACGCCACATGGCAGGCGCCAGCGGATTGAGCGCGAGCAGGCTCAAAATATCGGTCTGGAGCAATTCCTGATGCTGCTGCTCATGATGGCAGCCCAGTTCGACCAGCGCGCGCGCGGCATCGGGCAGACCCGGCAGCGCCACCTCCAGCGCCGCATCGACATGCGCGCGCCAGGCGCGGATGTCATCGAGCGACGGCCGGGTGAGCATGCCGCGCATCGGGCGGGCATGACGCGGTCCTTCCACCTCGTAATAGCTGTTGAACAGAAAGGGCCAGCGTTCGTCGTACAGCCGGTAATTGGCGACATGATCGCGCAATATGAAGGTTTCGAAGAACCAGGTCGTATGCGCCAGATGCCATTTGGCGGGCGACGCATCCTCCATCGACTGGACGGTGGCATCGGCGTCCGACAGCGGCGCGGCAAGCGCCTCGCTCAGGCCGCGCACCTGCCTGAACAGCGCATGCAGCACATCGGGAAACGCGGTGTCGAGACGAGTCGCCATGTCACTTCCCCTATTTCCAGGATCCCCTTCGCGCCGGATCGGCTGCAAGATCAGTCGTTTAACGCACAACCGATCCAAGGGGTCCTGCCATATGGCTCGCGCCGCTTCTAGCGCGCGAACATATCAAGAACAAGAGCCTTGAACAGGCAGCCTCCGCGATCAGCGCGAGGCGCCGGGAACCCACAATATATCACCGCCATCCGCCGCATTGATCGCGCGCGTCATGACGAAAAGATGGTCCGACAAGCGGTTGAGATAGGCGAGCGCCTGTGGATTGAGGCTGACGGCTATGGCCGCGCCGACCGCCGTGCGTTCCGCGCGGCGCGCAGTCGCGCGGGCAAGATGCAATGCCGCCGCCGCCTGGCTGCCGCCGGGCAGGATGAAGCTCCTGAGCGGCTCCAATCCCTCGTTCATCGCGTCGATCTCGACCTCGAGCCGGGCGACCTGGGCGGGGACGATGCGCAGCTCCATCTCGGACGGCTCGAAGCTTTCGCCGGGCGTCGCGAGATCGGCGCCCAGGTCGAACAGGTCGTTCTGGATACGGCGGAGCATCGTGGCATATTCGCCCGCGCCCTCGCCCAGCGCCGCCACGGCAATGCCGATCGCGCTGTTCGTTTCGTCGACATCGCCGATCGCCTGCATGCGCGGATCGTGCTTGGCCGTGCGCGATCCGTCGACGAGGCCCGTCGTGCCGTCGTCGCCGGTGCGCGTATAGATCTTGTTGAGCTTGACCAGCGGCTCAGCCCTTGCCGCCGGCCGCCACCATCACCAGCACGACCAGGATGACCGCAAGCGCCTGGAACAGGATGCGCATCTGCATCGCCTTGTTCTGCTTGCGCCCCGAAATGCTGGGGCCCGTGCCGTTCAGATCCGCCTCGGTTGTGCGCAGGAAAATCACGATCCCGCGCACCAGCGCGCCGACCGTCGCGATCATGGCGAGGATGAGGAGGATGGCGAGAAAGGTGGTCATTGCCATGATGTAGGCGTTTCAGGCCTCGAATCCAAGCGGCTACAGCAAGCGATATCCGTCGGGAAACCGCCCTTCGCGCATCGCGCCGATCAAGGCTGCGGCATCGGCACCTGCCGCGCGCAAGTCCGCGATCGCGGGCGCGCCAGTGCGCTTGGCCAGCCGTTCGCCCGCCGCCGTGACGAGCAGCCGATGATGGATATAGACGGGCGTCGGCAGGTCGAGCAGCGCCTGGAGCAGGCGATGGACATGCGTCGCCTCCAACAGGTCGCGGCCGCGCACGACGTGGCTGATCGCCTGCGCCGCGTCGTCCACGGTCACCGCGAGATGATAGGAAACCGGCGCATCCTTGCGCGCCAGCACGACATCGCCATGCGCCGCCGGGGTCGCAATATGCGTCGCGCCGGCGCCATCAATCCAGTGAAGCGGGCCGGCCTCGTCGATCGCCGACGCCATGGAGAGCCGCCAGCAATGCGGCTCCGCCGCCATCCGGCCGATGCGGGTTTCCGGATCGAGCGTGCGACAAGTGCCGGGATAGACCGGCCCGTCGGGGCCATGCGGTGCGCTGGCGCTCGCCGCGATGTCCCTGCGTGTGCAGAAACAGGGATAGGCAAGGCCACGCCGCTTCAGATCCTCCAGCGCCATCGCGTAAAGCGCGGTCCGTTCGGACTGGAAGACGATTTCCCCTTCCCAGTCGAGCCCGAGCCACAAAAGATCCTCGATGATGCCGGAGACATGCTCGGGCCGCGCACGGCCGGGATCGATATCCTCGACGCGCAGCAGGAAATGGCCGCCGCGCGCCGATGCGAAATCGTGCGCGCATAGCGCCGACCAGGCATGGCCGAGATGCAACCGGCCGGTTGGCGACGGTGCGAAGCGGGTGGCGATCTCGGTCAAACGTCGATCATCCAAATTGGCTCTTGACCGCGAGTCGCGTGAGATGCTGTCATGACCACGTCATCATTTTACCCGATTGGGGCGATGGCAATGGGGGAGCGTGTGGCGTCATGTACCATCCCGACCTGATCCGACATCCGGACAGCTGCCCGGCGCTGGTCCTCAATGCGGACTATAAACCGCTTTCCTATTACCCGCTTTCGCTGTGGCCCTGGCAGACCGCAGTCAAGGCGGTGTTCCTCGATCGCGTGGCGATTGTCGACGAATATCAGCGGGAAGTGCGAAGTCCCACCAGCGTGATGCGGCTGCCATCCGTCATCGCGCTCAAACAATATGTGAAACCGTCAGAGCACCCGGCCTTCACCCGTTTCAACCTGTTCCTGCGCGATCGCTTCCAGTGCCAATATTGCGGCGTCTCGAACGATCTGACCTTCGATCATGTCATCCCCCGCGCACAGGGCGGCCGCACCACCTGGGAAAATGTCGCCACGGCATGCGCGCCCTGCAACCTGAAAAAGGGCGGCCGCACCCCGCGTCAGGCGGGCATGCAGCTTCATATCGCGCCGATCCGGCCGACGAGCTGGCACCTTCAGGAACATGGCCGGTCTTTCCCGCCCAATTATCTCCACGAAAGCTGGCGCGACTGGCTCTATTGGGACATCGAACTGCTGGCTTAGGCAGGTCGCCCTGACGTTGAATCGTTTCGGCTGAAACCACCTGAAATCCGGCCTTTGCGATCCGCAGGCGATCCAGCGCGCAATGATATTGACCTGACGGTTGTTGCGGTGCAGCAACGTGCCATGCCAGGTCCCACGATCAGCCAGAACCCCGATATCCGCTATCTCGGCAAGCTGCTGGGCGACGTGATCCGCGCCTATGGCGGCGATACGCTGTTCCGGCGCACCGAATATATCCGATCGACCTCGGTCGACCGCCATCGCGGGGTGGTGGGCGCCGACGCGATCGATCCGGGGCTCGACGCGCTCGACCTCGACGAAACCACGGCATTCGTGCGCGGCTTCATGCTGTTCTCGATGCTCGCCAATCTCGCCGAAGACCGGCAGGGCATCGCCGCCGAGCCCGGCGCGGACCTGGCGCATGCGCTGGAACGGCTGGCGGCCGAGGGGATCGGGCATGATCAGGCGCTCGACCTGCTCGGCCACGCGCTGATCGCCCCGGTGCTGACCGCGCACCCGACCGAAGTGCGCCGCAAGTCGATGATCGACCATCGCAACCGCATCGCCGAGCTGATGAAGCTGCGCGATACGGGCGCGACCGAAACCTCCGAAGGCGACCTGATCGAGGAAGCGATCCATCGCCAGATCGCGCTGCTCTGGCAGACGCGCACGCTGCGCCGCGAGCGACTGTTCGTCGCCGACGAGGTCGAGACCGCGCTTGCCTATCTGCGCGATACCTTCCTGCCCGTCCTGCCCGCACTCTATGCGCGCTGGGAACGCGCGCTGGGCAAGCGGCCGGCGAATTTCCTGCGGCCGGGAAGCTGGATCGGCGGCGATCGCGACGGCAACCCCTTCGTCACCGCCGAATCGCTGACGCTGGCACTCTCGCGCTCGGCGGAGTCGGTGATCAGCTGGTATCTCGAGGCGCTGCACGGGCTGGGCGCTGAACTGTCGATCTCGACCGAGCTGGCCGAGGCCAGCGACGCGGTGCTGGCACTGGCCGAGGCGAGCGGCGACACCGCAAAGAGCCGGCAGGACGAACCTTATCGTCGCGCGATCACCGGCCTCTATGCGCGGCTGAGCGCGACGCACCTGACACTAACCGGCAAGGCGCCACCCCGCCCCTCTCCGCTCGCGGCGGAAAGCTATGACGGGCCCGAGGCATTCCGCGCCGACCTGGTCGAGATCGCGCATGGCCTGGCAGGCGCCGGCGGCGGCGCGCTCTCGTCGGGCGGGGCGCTCGGCCGATTGATCCGCGCGGTCGAAACCTTCGGCTTCCACCTCGCCACGCTCGACATGCGCCAGAACAGCGCGGTCCACGAACGCGTCGTCGCCGAATTGCTGAGCGTCGCCGGCGTCGAAGCCGACTATGCCGCGCTCGACGAGGAGGCGCGCGTCGCGCTGCTCCGGCGCGAACTCGCGACGCCGCGGCCGCTGTCCAGCCCGCATTTCGCCTATTCGGAGGAGACCGCGGGCGAACTGGCGATCGTGCGCGCCGCCGCCGAGGCGCATCGCCGCTACGGCGCGGACTGTATCCGCAACTATATCGTCTCGATGGCGCAGGACGTATCCGACCTGCTCGAAGTCCATATCCTGATGAAGGAAGCCGGACTCTACCGGCCCGGCGAGACGCCGCAGGCCGACATCATGGCGGTGCCGCTGTTCGAGACGATCGGCGATCTCGAAAATGCGACGATCGTGATGGGCAAATGGTTCGCGCTGCCGGAGATCGCCACGATCACCACGGCGCGAGGCCATCAGGAAGTGATGATCGGCTATTCCGATTCGAACAAGGATGGCGGTTATCTGACCTCGACCTGGGGCCTGCACGAGGCCAGCCGCGCGCTTGCGCCGGTGTTCGCCAAGGCCGGCGTCGCCATGCAGCTGTTCCACGGGCGTGGCGGCGCGGTCGGACGCGGCGGCGGTTCGAGTTTCGCCGCGATCCTGGCGCAACCGCGCGGCACGGTGCAGGGCCGCATCCGCATCACCGAACAGGGCGAAGTGATCGCCGCCAAATACGGCACGCGCGAGAGTACGGCGGCCAATCTGGAGGCGATCGCGTCGGCGACATTGCTCGCCAGCCTGGAGCCCGAGGCACTGGCCGAGGCGGATCGCGTGCGTTTCGGCACGGCGATGGACACGCTCTCGTCCGACGCATTCCGCGCCTATCGCGGGCTGGTCTACGAGACCGAGGGGTTTCGCGGCTTTTTCCGCCAGATGACACCGATCGCGGAGATCGCCACGCTCAAGATCGGATCGCGCCCGTCGAGCCGCAAGAAGACCGATGCGATCGAGGATCTGCGCGCCATTCCCTGGGTCTTCTCATGGGCGCAGGCGCGGGTGATGCTGCCGGGCTGGTATGGCGTCGGCCAGGCGCTGACCGGGTTCAAGGATCAGGGGCTGTTGCGCGAGATGGTCCAGTCCTGGCCGTTTCTCCAGGCAGCGCTGGCCAATATGGAGATGGTGCTCGCCAAGTCCGATATGGGAATCGCCGCGCGCTATGCCGGGCTGGTCGAGGACAAGGCGGTCGGCGAGGCGATCTTCGGGCGCATCAAGGATGGCTGGCAGGCCGCGCATGACGGGCTGCTGTCGATCACGCGGCAGAGCCGGCTGCTCGCCAAATCGCCTGCGCTCGACGCATCGATCCGCCTGCGCCTGCCCTATATCGAGCCGCTGAACCTGCTCCAGGTCGAACTGCTCAAACGCCACCGTGCAGGCGAGGCCGATCCACGGATCGGCGAGGGCATCCAGCTATCGATCAACGCGATCGCGACCGCACTGCGCAACAGCGGTTAGGGGCTGATTCGGTAGCATGAAGCGCCCACCACACTATTTCTTCGCGGCGCCGCAATAGACCTGCCCCGATCCCACCGCGCTGACGGTGCAGGCGGGGGTGCCACCGATCCGGACTTCGCCCGAGCCGCTTGCCTTGACGCTCGCACTGGTGCGCGCGGCGAGCGCGACATTGCCCGCACTCTCGCTGGTGACACGCAGATCGTTGGCGACGAGCGTCGCGCCGTCGATCGCGGCCGATCCGCGGACAATGGCGCTGGCGGCCTTGGCAGTGCCGGCAATGACGATCGCGCCCGAGCCGAGCAGCGTCAGATCGAGCCGGTCGGCTTCAGCGCGGCCGACCGTCAACCGTCCGGATCCCTCGACCGCGAGTTGCACGAGCGGACCGCGGATACGGTCGATGGTGACGGCGCCGCTGCCGCCAAGCGACACCCCGCGCAACTCGCCGGCGGTCAGCCGCACCGTGACGGGCCCCGATTTGTCATCGCCCGGCCATCCACCGGTCCAGCCGGTCCGATTGGCGCGGATGATCAGCGTGCTGCCCTGAACGAGCACCGATACGCGATCGAGCGCCTCGCGCGCTCCCGACAATCGCGCGGAAGCGCCGCGCCCGGTGACGACCTCCACTTGATAGGGGCCTTCGACGCGGATGCGATCGTAGCTGGTGACGATCTCGACGCGCTCGGCCGCGGCCAGCGAGCTAGCGGAGGCCGCACCGAGAAGGGCAGCCGCGAAATGCCTGATGCTCATGCCGGCACCATGACGGCGCGGCAGGTGGCGGGCAAGCTCCTCAAGCATTTTCCAGTCAGGTGAATTCACCCGACGGCTCGGAAAATGCGGAAAACAAGGAAACCCTATTGTTTGGGCGTCGCCGGCGCGGCCGGCGTACAGCGGACATCGCCCGAGCCGATCTTCGAAACCTTGCATTGGGCATCGCCGATGATGTCGACATCGCCCGAACCGACGATCGACACGTCGGCGCGCTCGGACACGGCGGCCCTGACGCCCCCCGATCCCGCGACGGAGATGTCGGCGGTGCGCGCCGCGACTCCCACCGCGTCGAGATTGCCCGAGCCGGCGACCGAGACATCGGCCTCGCCCGCAGTGCCCCCGGCGAAGGTCGCATTGCCCGAGCCGGCAACCGAAACATCGAGCCGATCGGTCTCCAATGCGCCCACCTTGAGCGATCCCGAGCCCGCGATCGAGGCCTTGAACTTGGGCGATGCGGCGCGATCGACATCCATGTCGCCGGAACCCGCGACCGATGCGCCGGCGAGCACCGGCAGGGTGACGGTGACGACCGCGCCCTTGTCGTTGCCCCAATTGAAATGGACGCCGTTCTTGCGCTTGCGGCCGACGCGCAACGTGCCGTCGACCACCTCGATCTCGAGCCGATCGAGAATGGCGGTGTCGCCCACCGCCTTGACCGAAACCGCCTTGCCCACCTGGACGATCACATTGTCCGGCCCGCTCAACGAGACCGAATCGAAGCCCGCCGCGTCGAAGCTGCGCGTGCCGGAAACGCCGCTCAGCTTGCCCGCGCTGTTATCGGCCGAGGCCGAACAGGCGGTGGCGAATGCAAGGATCGGAAAGGCGAGATAGCGCATGGCATCGGCTCCTGCTGTATTGTTTCCATAATACAGCTCGGCGGCGACGGTAGCAAGCGCAAAAGAAAAGGCGGCCCGAAAGCCGCCTTCCCCATTGCTGCGATGGACGTTCGGACGCCGTTATTCGCCCTTGTCCTTGTTGTGGATCAACGCCGCCTTGTTGAGGATCTCGAGGATCTTCTGCTGCGCGCCGGGCTCGTCGGTCTCTTCCATCGCGGCCAGTTCGCGTGCGAGGCGGCTGGTGGCGGCTTCGAAGATCTGACGCTCGGAATAGCTCTGCTCGGGCTGATCGTCGGCCCGGAACAGGTCGCGCACGACTTCGGCGATCGAAACGAGATCGCCCGAATTGATCTTGGCTTCATATTCCTGGGCACGGCGCGACCACATGGTGCGCTTCACCTTGGGCTTGCCCTTCAGCGTGTCGAGCGCTTCCTTCAGCGTCTTGTCGGACGACAGCTTGCGCATGCCGACGCTCTCGGCCTTGTTGGTGGGGACGCGGAGCGTCATCCGCTCCTTTTCGAAACGCAGCACATAAAGTTCGAGCTGCATGCCCGCTATGTCGGTGCTCTGCAGTTCGATGACACGGCCGAC
>JASBTC010000391.1 GCA_030148625.1 Sphingobium sp.
GCCGCATCGGTCAGGGCAATATCCCGGGCAAGCCGCCTTCGCCCGATATCGTCAAATTCGTCGTCGATTTCACGGGCGACCGGTTCGCAGGGCTCACCCATCGTTCCCCCGTCGCGCCGCGCGCCAGCGTTGTCGGTGGACGCGTGGTCAATCAGGGCTGCTACCCGGTCGACGGGCATGTCAATCTGTGGCGGCTCATCCTGGATATCCAACGAGACGGCGAGCGGCCGCTGGACGTGCGCGCGATCCTCGATATGCGAAATCAGCCACTTACCGAGACATGGCTCTATCTGCTCGGCTGAAGCGCAAAAAACCGGCAATCGTCCGGAACGCTCCATCGGCCCGGCAGTTTTGAGCCGACACCGTACCCTTGCAGAGAGAAGGGACGGAAACTGCCGTATAAACAGCGTACAGGTCGCACATTGCCGGACGGTTCCCCACAGCCACGTTTGTCGGACGCCATGCTGGCGCTCGCCCCCATCGGTCCGGCCGGCGTCGCCGGTGAATTGCCGCCCGAAGCCCGGCTCGAAATGCCCATCCAGTCGTTCCGGGAAGCGCCGCGCCCCGGCCGCCGGGTCGTAACCACACCCGACGACATGGTGGAGCGGCGGATCCTGGTCGTCGTCGCCACGCTCGCGCTCGGCATGTTCGCCGCGACCGAGATGATGCGTCCATTGGCGGGACTGAGCCTGCCCCGCTTGCTCGACGGCGCATTGTTCATGCTGACCTTGAGCCTGTTCTGCTGGATCGCGCTGGGTTTCGTGAATGCGGCGATCGGTTTTTGCGTGCTCGTCGCCGAACGCGGGAAACCGCGCGCCACATGGCCTTTGGCCATTCCGCGGCGAAGAACGGCGGTGCTCGTACCGATCTATCACGAGGATATGGGCCCGATCGCCACACGCGTTTCGCAAATGAGCATAATGCTGGAACGCGCCGGCGTCGCCCGGCAGTTCGACATCTTCCTGTTGAGCGATTCCGGCGCCACCGCCGCAGATGCCGAGCATGCGGCATATCGCGCACTGCGCGACACATGTGCCCTGCCCGTATATTATCGCCGTCGCCCGCAGAATATTGCGCGCAAGCCCGGCAATATCGCCGACTGGGTTCGCCGTTTCGGCGGCGCCTATGAGTATATGATCGTCCTCGACGCCGACAGCCTGATGAGCGGCGACGTGATGGCGCGGCTGGCCGGCGTGATGGATCGAAGTCCCGGCGTCGCATTGATCCAGACCGTGCCCAGCGTCGTGGGCAGCCGCACGATATTCGCACGCTGGCAGCAATTCGCCGCTGCCGCCTATGGCCCGATCTCGACCGCGGGCCTGATCTGGTGGTCGGGCCCGGAGGCTACCTTCTGGGGCCACAACGCCATCGTCCGCGTGAAGGCGTTCGCGGAGAGCTGTGGTTTGCCCGAGCTGAGCGGACGCGAACCGATGGGCGGCCACATCATGAGCCACGACATGGTCGAGGCGGCATTGCTGCGTCGGCGTGGCTGGGCGGTGCATATGGTCGCAGTCGAGGGCAGTCATGAGGAATTCCCACCAACGCTCAGCGATCATGCCGTGCGCGACCGGCGCTGGTGCCAGGGCAATCTCCAGCATATCCGGCTATTGGCCGCCGGTGGCTTTCACTGGATCAACCGGCTGCAATTGCTGATGGGGGCCTCAGCCTATCTCGCCTCCCCGCTCTGGCTGGCGCTGGCGCTCGTCACCCTGCTTCAGGGGGTGGGGCTGATCGACGCGTCATCCTTCGCACCCTCGCTCTGGCCGATCATGCTTACCCTGACATTGCTGTTCGGGCCGAAGCTGCTGGCTTTTGCGTGGATCCTGATCGATCGCGCACAGCGCGAAAGCCTAGGCGGAACGCGGAACATCGTGCGCACCATGGCGCTGGAAGTGCCGCTCGCGATGGCGGTCGCGCCGGTGACGATGATCAGCCAGACGATCGCCGTGATCGATATCGCCCGCGGCAAGCCGAGCGGCTGGCGCCCGCAGCGACGCGATGCCAACGGCATTCCGCTGCGCCAGGCCGTGACCGACTATCGATACCATGTCGGTACCGGCCTGCTCTTCCTTGCGATGATCCTGGTCGCGGGCGGGGCGACGCTGTGGCTGCTTCCGATCGTGCTCAGCCTGCTGCTCGCGCCCGTTACGGCGTCGCTCACCGCGCGGGCCGATTGGGGTGCACGCCTGGCACGCCGCGGCATCCTCGCACTGGATGAGACCGCATTTGCCGTGCCGGCATCGGGCGATCTGGCCGATATCGGAGCGCTCCGCACCGCCACGATATCGGACAACAAGCGTCCTGCACCGCTCAGCTTGTCGAACCTGCAATAGACCGCCCGGTCAGCGACCGCCGAGCAGCAGCGCACGCGCCTGATCGCGGAATTCACGCGCGAGCCTGGATTGCTGAGACAATGCCGATGTGACGAACGCATATTCGTGCATGATCGCCGGCACGAACTCACGCGCGACGAGCGGTTCGCGCAGATAGCTGCGTGCTAGCAATTCGTTGACGATTGCGATGCCGACACCGCGTGCGGCAAGCGCACACGCCGAGCCATGGGTGTGGGTCTCGATCGCGACGCGAGGACGCAGCCGATAGGTCGCGAAAGCCTCGTCCACCTGTGCGCGCCATTGCCGACCCGAACCGAGCAGGATCAGCGGTTGATCGGCCAGCAATTCGGGAGTCAGGACCGCGTGCCCGGCAAGCGGATGATCGGCGGTCAGCACACAGACCGAGCCATTGGCGATCAGCGGTTCGCAGCGCAAATCGGCATCGTCGACGGGCAGTTTCATGAAACCGCAATCGACGACACGCGTCGCGATCATCGCCTTGGCGGTCTCGGTCGTCCGCGAATCCAGGCTGAAGCGAACCCCCGGAAAGCGATCGAGGAACGCTGCGACGATCTCGGGCAGCAATCCTTCGGCGAAACTGGGCGGCGCCACCACGCGCAATTCGCCGACCGCCGACGTCGCGATATCGCTGACCAGACTGTCAACCCGGCGCAACCCGGCCAGCGCCAGTTCCACTTCCTCCGCCAGCGCCAGGCCATCCTTGGTGGCGACCAATCGACCGCGGTCGCGATAGAAGAGTTCGAAACCGACCGTGCTTTCGAGCTGGGCGATGATCCGGCTGACCGCCGGCTGGGTCATGCCGAGATTGCGCCCCGTGCTGGTGGCGGATCCGGTGCGGATCACCTCGGCAAAGGTCGTCAGCGCACGCACGCCCAGCGTGGACGCATTCCGTCGCGGCGCCGTCACAGTTGCATCTCAGGGAACAACCGGCGCCACGATGTGCGAGGGATGATCGCGATCGACATGGATCCGGTTGCGGGCGACCTGTGGCGACGCGCCGGAGACGCGCCAGTCGCAGTTCGGATTGACGTCGAAATGCGGAAAATTACTGCTCGACACCTCGATCCGGATGCGGTGCCCGGCAAGGAACAGATTGCTCGTCGGAAAGGTCGGGATCGACAGCGCATAGATCTTGCCCGGCTCCATCGGTTCCGGCGTCTCGAACGACGTACGAAACCGCGCACGCAGAATGCCATGGGCGAGGTTCATCGCATAGCCCTCCGGATAATCCGGGCTGGGCGGATGGACATCAACCAGCTTGATCGTGAAATCGGTGTCGATCGCCGAAGAGCTGATGTGGAGATGCGCAACCACGCTTCCCGTCAACTCGATGGCCGCGTCGAGCGGTGGCGTCTCGAACACCAATATATCGGCGCGCTCGGCAAGCGCCCGCCCCGGCATCGTCGCACCGAACACTTCGGGCGTCTCGCGCTGGTCATAGGCGCCGGCGAACATCAGCGGAGCGCCCGATGCGATGGCGCCACCGATTGTCGGCACCGGATCGGCCGGATCGAAATCGTAGGCCAGCGGCTGGATGTCCGCATCGGGAACCGACAGATCCAGCGCACCATCCCCATGGAGGTAGAGCGTCATCGGTACCGCGCGCGCGATCGGCCATTCCTGTTCGTCGCGCCATCGACCGCCATGATCGAGCCGCCCTTCCGGCGTCCGCCGCCCGCTGCCGCCGCCCATCACGAAGATCCGCACCGGCGCGGGCAGATGCTCGGGCGCATCGCGGCCCAGCAGATGCCGGTCGAACCAGTCGCGGCGCAGCGTGAAATAATCGGCGCCGACATGCCCGTCGAGCGTCGCTTCGGCGCCGAAATCGACGTCGCCGGCATGGGTCACCGAACGCTGGCCATGCGTCCAGGGGCCCAGCACCAGCTTCACCGGCCCGCGCTTGATCGGTGCCAATCCCATGAAATTGTCGATCGCGGTCTGCGAATAGGGATCGTACCAGCTCGCCATATGGACCATCGGCACATCGGCATAACGATCATAATAGCCGCGCGCATAGATGCCCAACTGCTTCCAGAAATCGCTGAACCGGTCATTGTCCCATTGCTCGAGGATAAAGGCTTCATATTCGGGTGCTGCGACGAGCGGAGAATAGCCCCGGCGCCAGCGCCGTCGCGTCCAGGCACCGATATCCTCGGCTTCCAGCGCAGCACGGCGCACGGGGTCGGCCTCCGTCTCCGGCGCGAGCAGCGCATGTTTGCGCGCCCAGGTCAGCTGCTTGAGCTCGAACGCCCCACCCTGCCGCGCGCCGCCATGATAGGCACTGGAAAACCCGCCTGAATCGAGGAACATTGCGCCCAGCCCCGGCGGATCGAGGCAGGCGAGCGCACTTTGCACATGCGCGCCATAGGACAGGCCCATCGTGCCGATGCGACCGTCGCACCAGGGCTGTTCGAGCAGCCAGGCCAGCGTGTCGGCGCCGTCCTCGGCCTCGCTCAGATATTTGGTGAAGACCCCTTCCGATCCGTAGCGCCCGCGGCAATCCTGGAGGACAAAGGCGTAGCCGGCTTCGGCGAACCAGCCTGCAATCTCCGGCTTGCTGCGCAGCCGTGGCACAGCGCGGGTGAAATCGCCATGGTTCGATCCGCGCTTGTCGTAAGGAGTGCGTTCGAGCAGCACCGGCACGCGCCGGCCCGGAGCCCAGTCGGGCGGCAGATAGATGTCGGTGGCCAGCCGGATGCCGTCGCGCATCGGTACCATCGCGTCGGCAATCGCTGCGGTTTCCACGATCATTGCGCCGCCGGAAGGCTATAGCGCGCCGGCGCGTCGGGGCCGACGGGAAGATCGAGCGTCACCCAGGTCGCGACCAGCGCAAGCCCGGTCAGGCCGATAGCGATCGAGAAGGGCAGCATCATCGCGATCAGCGATCCGACGCCGAACCCCTTCACCCAACGCTGGC
>JASBTC010000401.1 GCA_030148625.1 Sphingobium sp.
CTTCCATTGTATATATGCCCGAGATAGGAACAGACAGTGGCAGTGAGGTGAACTGGACTGGAACGCAAAGTGGACAGGCAATCGCATCACATAAATCGTGTGCCCGCGGTCAATATCCATCACGCAACGCGCTTCGCCGAAGGGCATGGTGCCCCGCTGAACACGTTCATTACAATCAACTTCACTGAGGTTGGGTTAGCGGCAGGGGCAAGCCGCGCGTTCCGGAAGCTCCTGTGTCAACGCTTTGCGCCTTGGCTTCGGCGATCGTCTGGCGCACGCGTTCGCACTGCGCCGACATACGTGTGGGCGATAGAGAACACGGCTTCGACGGTGGCGGCACACTGGCTGGTGCATCTCCCCAATGGAACTACAAAGGCTTTCGTGGACAGGCTACACTCGTGGCTAGAGAATCTGGCCGGAACTCCGCCACTTGCCCGAACTGTGCAAATCAAACGCGTCTACAATCTGATCGGCGCGCGGCGCTACATACTTAAGGGAGTAAGCCCTGTCTGGGCGAGGCACTTGGGTATTCGCGCCAGTGACCAAGGAGTTGTGAATGGCAAGCGTTCTGGGTTCAGCAGAAACCTAGGGCCTGCTGCCAGAAAGCGAGGAGGGTACGTTCCTCGGCGTCAAGTAATCACCCAATAGGGTGGCCCCATGCGCACCCGAAACCCCCTCTACATCATGGCCAAGCCCCCGCCGGAGCAACAGGCCCAGATCGCCGCGCTCCCCCGCAACGATCCCGGCCGCGGCCCGCATCTTCTCCACGTCACCCTCGTCTCGCTGTTCGATCTCCACCATGCCCCGCCCGACTGGCTCCCGCGCGTCATCGCCGCTCTCGACCGGTTCGACGGCCCGGCCTTTCCGCTCGCCTTCGACCGGATCGAGAACCGCAAGGCCGTTACCCTCCGCACCCGCGATCCGCTGGCGCAGGCCCGCGCCTTCCAGCAGCAGCTCGTCCATCACCTGATCGCGCATGATGCGCCGTTCACTCTCGGCACCACGCCCGAGCCGCATGTCACGATCAACTATCATGGCGACCGGCTGCGCGCGCAGAAGATCGCGCCGATCGGCTGGACGGTGGACGCGATCATCCTGACGGAAAGCGTGGTCGGCAAGACCACCCATGTCGAACATGGCCGCTGGGCATTGCGGGCGGACGCGCACTGATCGCCTGATGTTGTCTTCGGGCTGCGCGCCATCCAGTCCTTTGCGGCGGGCCGTGGTTGCGATCCCGTTCCCGGCCGCTGGTACCGCGGCCGTGCCGCCGACCGGTCTAAAATGAGTCTACAGCCCTTGTCGCTGCGGGCCGCCATCGGCATTCTTCGTGGCGGGGGTGAAGATGCAGCGGCTCAACAGACTGTTCCCAATTCTGGCGATGCTTGCCTTGCTGCTTTCGCCGCTATGCGCGTTGCATGCTGCCCCGCCTTCTGCGCCCGCGACGCAGAACGAGGCGGAGATATTAGATCGGATCCAGATCGACCTGGAGAAGCAGGAACGTCTGCGCAAGGAGGCGATCCTCGATGCCAAGCAGGAGCTTCTCGAAGCGGGCACGAGCCGGCTTGAGATCATCATCGGCGCGTTCGGCGTCGTCATTGCGTTCGTTGCGATCATATTCGGGTTTGCGACCCGCGAGGCGGCCATCGCCGCCGCGACCCGCGGTATCGAGCAGGTTCGCGATCAGATGGAGACGACACTGGCTAGGACCAGGGAGCAGCAGGCCGAGATCGACCGGCTGTCCGAGGTCATTCGGGCGAAGCATGCCGAGATGGAGTATCAGGCATCCTGCCTGTTCGATCAGCTGATCAGGGGCTTGATCGAATTTCCGGTTGGCGAGTTCAAGGCCAACATACTGGACATAGACCGTGCATCGATCAGCTCATTCTACAGCAAGGTGAAAGACTTCCCGATCTCGGTCCGGAACGTCAGCCAGCACAAGATCATGATGTCTTACGACATCATGCGCACAGACTGGCCGCATCTGATCACGCATTCCAACCAGGTGGCAATGGCGTTCAGCGATGACGACGATCTGTGCTCGGCGGCAAAGCTCGCGAACATCATGGCGCTTGCTGAGGCAGGGTCTTTCGAGCTTGCGGCCAATCAGGCGGAGATATTCTACAGGAAATACTCGAATTCCGACGTCGTGCCTGTCGTCCGCCGCGCTGCAACCGCGCTGATGTACAAATCGATGGTGGACTATACGCTTCACAACGATCGCGAAGCCGAGAGTCTGGTTCTAAGAACCGTCATTCAGGAGTTTGGCGGGAAATATTCCGACCGGGAAATTTTGGAGATCGTATCGGTTGCCGAGCGGCGGCTGGCTAGCTGAGGCCGCCCGAGGCGGCGGGCCGGCATCGCGCCGCCCCGCAGTTTCGTCGCCTGCCCTAGCTCGGCTGGTCCGTCGCCGTCACGGCCCCGGCGCGCTTCCATCGCCAGATCAGCAGCAGCAGGCCGGTGATGATGAACAGCGCAAAGCCCGACAATGCCCAGGCGTTGACATACCATTGCTCGCCCCAGCTGAACTCGCCCTTGAAGATCTTCGCCCAGCCGCGGAAATGCTGGGTCGCGCCGACGGAGAGGCCGAACACCGCGAACACCGCGGAGAGATACCGGACCAGCCAGTGCGCCGGATCGGGCAGCAGCAGGAGGAGGCCGAGCAGCCCGATCACCGTACGCTGCACCCGGCAATAGGGGCAGGCATAGACCAGGCCGGTGAGGTCGATCGCCCAGGTCGCCGCGGCGAGCGCGATCGCGGCAAGGCCGACCCAGAGTCGATGACGCAAGAGGATATCCGGCACATCGTTGAACATCATGTCCCCCCTTTCGTTCCCCGGCGCACCCGCCCGTCACCGCTCAGGGACAGGGTTCCGCCGCGGAATGCAAGTGCGAAGGATGTTTTCGCATGGGCGCGCCCGGTGCGCTACGGCAATCGCGTCCGCGTTCCGTCGTCCGGTTCCTGCAGGAGAGCAACGCCATGACCTATGCCCGCGACGCCGTCCCGCCTTACTATCATGGCACCCGTGCCGATCTCGCCATCGGTGCGCTGATCGTCCCCGGCCATGCCTCCAACTATGGCGAGCGCAAGCGCGCCTCATGGATCTACTTCTCCTCCACGCTCGACGCCGCGATCTGGGGCTGCGAACTCGCCGGGGGGGAGGGGCGCGAGCGGATCTACATCGTCGAGCCGACGGGGGCGTTCGTCAACGACCCCAACCTCACCGACGCCAAATTCCCCGGCAACCCGACCAAATCCTATCGCTCGCAAGCACCGCTGCGCGTGATCGGTGAGGTTATGGAATGGCAGGGCCACGCGCCGGATCAGCTTCAGGCGATGCGGGACCACCTCGCGCGTCTGAAGGCGCAGGGGGTCGAGGCGATCGACTAGCTACCGAGCGCCAGTACAAGACGATTCCATTTCAATACCAATTGACGACCAATGCCTCGTCTGAAACACCCGCGTCAGACGATAAGGGAGAGGGAATTGTGGCGCGACGGTTGCTGGCATTGGTCTTGTTGTTGTGCGGGTTGAGTGGCGTCGCGCACGCGTCCCCGGGCAGCAAGCTCTGGGAATTCCGCGCGGGGGGACAGATCTGGGGCTCGCTCACCCATGATGCGGGCACGCTCTATTTCGGCAGCGACGATCACCGTGTCTATGCGCTCGATACCGCCGGCCGGAAGCTCAAATGGACGTTCCGCACCGGCGGCAAGGTCCGTGCCCAGCCCGCGGTCGCAGGGGATCGCGTCTTCGTCGCCAGCGACGACGGCTTCCTCTACGCGCTCGATCGCGCCACCGGGCGTCAGCTCTGGCGGTTCGACCTCAAGGCGAGCGATCTGCACCGTCGGCCGCCATCGGCAGACAATTCCTATTTCGACTTTCTCCAGTCTTCGCCGGTGGTGCATGAGGGGCGGGTCTATGTCGGTTCGCTCAGCGGCGCGCTGTTCGCCGTCGATGCCGCGACCGGCAGGCAGGTCTGGACCCTCGGCACGCTCGACGCGATTCGCGGTAACCCTGTCGTTCATGGCGGCAGCGTCTATTTCGGCAGTTGGGACGATCATCTCTACGCCGTCGATCTCAAGACCGGGAAGCCTGTCTGGCGCGTCGATACCGGCGGCATCGTTCAGTCGACTCCATCGATCGATCAGGGCCGCGTCGTGATCGGCAACCGCGCCGCGAAGCTGATCGCCTACGACGCCGAAACCGGCAAGCAGGTCTGGAGCCACGATTATGCCGACGGTTCCTGGGTCGAATCCTCGGCGATCGCGGCGGGCGGGATGCTCTATGTCGGCAGCTCGGATTCGCTCAAGGTCTCCGCGGTCACCGCCGATACCGGGCGTGAGCTGTGGCAGTTCAAGACCGGCGGCTGGACCTGGGCGACGCCGGTGCTGGCCAATGGGACGCTCTATATCGGGGCGCTCAGCGGCTATCCCTATTATTTCGAAGGCGTCACGCTCCGGCATGGCTTCCACGCGATCGACGCCGCGACGGGCCGGGAGAAATGGAGCTTCGCCCTGCCTCGGGTCGCGGGATATGTCACCGGCGGTGTGGCGGCGGCGCCGGCGGTCGCGGGCGGCATCGTCTATGTCGGCGCGATCGACGGCCGTATCTATGCGCTCAAGGAATGAGTCGCCGGGTAATGGGAGAAACAGGATGAACCGTCTGACGATCGCCGCCATCGCACTCTCCACCGGCCTCGCCGCGCCCGCCCTGGCGCGCGATCCGGCGCAGGTGCTGATGCCGCCGGCCGGCCGCGACGCCGCGCACAAGGAATGGGGCTTCGCGGAAGCGGTGACGCATGGCGACACCATCTACCTTTCCGGAGTCGTCGCGGGTCTGTGGGGCGACACCACCGACCAATCGGTCGCCTATGACCGCGCCTTCGCCCAGATCGCCGACATCCTGAAACGGGCCGGTTCGAGCTGGGACGATGTGATCGAGATGACCACCTACCACACCGACATCACCACTCAGCTCGATCCCTTCGTCAAGGTGAAGTCGCGCTACGTCACCGCGCCCTATCCCGCCTGGACCGCGATCGATG
Source organism: Sphingobium sp. (assembly GCA_030148625.1). The sequence continues at coordinate 5,043 of JASBTC010000401.1, forward strand.
TCGACCGTCTCGTTCCCGACAAGGGGCTGGCGGAGATCCGGGTGATCGCGAGAAAGTCGAAATAGCCGTGCCCCGTCTCGCCCATGTCGCGCTGGTCGTCCGCGACTATGACGAGGCGCTGGCCTTCTACATCGGCAAGCTCGGGTTCGAACTGGTCGAGGACAACTACCAGCCCGAACAGGACAAGAGATGGGTGACGATCCGCCCGCCCGGCGCGGGAGCGACCGCGACCACCATCCTCCTCGCCCGCGCTTCCACGCGCGAGCAGGAACGGTTCATCGGCGATCAGGCGGGCGGGCGCGTCTTCCTGTTCCTGGCCACCGACGATTTCGATCGCGACCATGCCGCCTATACCGCCGCGGGCGTTGAATGGGTGCGGCCGCCGACGGTGCAGCCTTATGGGAAGGTGGCGGTGTTCAGCGACCTCTACGGCAACCGCTGGGATCTGATCCAGTTCGCGGCGGACGGCACCGATGCACGCTAGCCGCGATTCACTTCGCCGGGCACAGCGCTACGCTCTTCGATCGCTGGTCGATCAGGATCGCGAAATGCTGCAGCGCATGGGCTCCGGCGAGCAGTTCGGGATAGCGGCCGGACACGCGTATTTCGACGTCGGAAAGGCTTGCCGCACCGATCCGGAGCGGTCCGCGTACCGTCGCCCACGCGGTATCGACGGTCGTGTTGGTGAGCTGGCTGGTGGCCTCAGCCGCGACAGCGCTCCCCCGATCATCGAACAGTGCTTGTGACTTGCCGCACTAATGCACTGACACACGCTATAGCGTCAATCGAGACGGCGTCCTGGCGGCTGGTTGGCCGGCATGGTACGAAGCCGGCCTTGCCATCGAAGGGCCTGCATCATGCGCCGTTTCGCCCTGCTTGCCGTCACTGCCTCGCTCACCACGCTCGCCGCGGTGCCGGTCGTCTCGAGCGCTGCCGCACCGTCGCCGCAGACGACGCCGAAGCCGACGCCCGCGCCCAGCCCGAAGCCGGGCGGCGGAGGCGGGCACGTCAAGCCGTTCAGCGGCGTCAGCGGTGCCGATCTGGCACCAACGCCCACGCCCACCCCGGTGCTCAAGCACCCGCACTGACCCCATGATGCAGCTTTCAGGAGCCGATCGATGAGCCTAGTGTTCGCCCTCCTCGCCACCGCCGCTGCATCGCAGGCAGCGATCGATCCTGCCGCCCGAAGCGCGATCGAGGCCACCTGCCTCGACTATGTCGATGGCCAGCTTGAGGGCGATCCCGAAC
>JASBTC010000411.1 GCA_030148625.1 Sphingobium sp.
GATCGATCCGAGCGTCGCCCCCAATAATGCATCGCCAATGCACCGAGCGCGAACGGCCCCATGCAGACCCGGCCTACCTGGAAGGTCGAAAGGTCGCCGAGCGACTTCACCATTTGCGGGGCCCAGAAACCGAAGCCGTACAGCCCGATGACGAGGCCGAGATAGATCAATGCGAAGCGCCAGACCGCGCCGCTCATCAGCCCATCGCGCAGCGAGGCGTGTGTCGCCTGCGCGCCCTCGCGCTCGAGCACCGCGGCCAGCCGGTCGCGTTCCTCCGGGGAAAGGAATTTCGCATCTCGCGGCCCGTCGGGCATCAGGAACAGCACGGCGACGCCGAGCAGCACCGCGGGCAGCCCCTCGACGATGAACATCGTCTGCCATCCCCTGAGCCCGAACAGGCTGGTTTCGAGCAATGCGGTCGACAAGGGCGCGCCGAGCGCGCTCGACAACGGGATCGCGATCAGGAACCCGCCCATGACGCGGCCGCGCGTTTCCTTTGGAAACCAATAGGTAAGATAGAGGATCATGCCGGGAAAGAAGCCGGCTTCGGCAAGGCCCAGCAGGAAGCGCAGGCACCAGAAGCTGACCGGGCCGTTCGCGAACGCCATCGACGCGGAGACGATCCCCCAGCTGATCATGATCCGTGCGATCCAGCGCCGCGCGCCCACGCGCTTCATGATCAGGTTCGACGGCACTTCGAAGACGAAATAGCCGAGGAAGAAGATGCCCGCGCCGAAACCATAGGCGCGCGCGTCCAGGCCGATATCCTGGTTCATCGTCAGCGCCGCGAAGCCGACATTCACCCGATCGAGGAACGACACGAAATAGAGGAGCGCGAGAAAGGGGATCAGCCGCCGCGCGACCTTTGCCACGATCGCCCGCTCCGCGGCATCCAGGCCGGTATCCGTCATCATTCCCTCCCGAAGCGAGCGGCGTCACGGCCCTCTGCTGCATGCCTGTGTAGGGGGCTTGTCGATCGGGCGGCAAGCCCGGGCTTTGCCGAACGGCAGAAGCTGTTGACCGTCAGGGTGGCGGGCCGTCGGCGAAGCTGTCGTGCGCTCGATCGTTGCCGTCCCTTACCATTCATGGCCTTCCGCCACGCGCCGCCAGCGCGGATCGACGCCATAGACATTGAAGCCGAAGGTCAGGCCGAGCGCGGCAATCCTGCTCAGCAGCGGCGGATCGAAGACTTCAGCGGTGTCGCCATTGGGATACCAGCGCGCGAACAACTGGGTGTCGCCGCCCGTTGCCCTGATTTCTTCCAATGCATCTTTCACGGATTCCAGCGCGTCGACGGCTCTTTTCATGCCGGCAGCCATGCTTCCGTCTTCATCGTTACCGAAGGCGATCTGAAATCGGCTGTCATTATACGTACCGCCAGTCGGTTCGCCCTTTGCCGAAATCCGTGGCTCGCCAGCCGTCCATGGACGTAGACATGGAGCCCCCAATCGTTCGGCCAGGAATGTCAAATTCATGCTCGGATGACCGGCATGAAAATAGACGGTGAAGGGAAAATCGCCGAGCATTGGCAAGGACTAAACGGGCAATGACGAAACGGCCAGTGTGGGATGTCGCATTTTGGAGATCGTGAAACCTTTCCCGCTTGCGGCAGGGATCGGCTAGGCGGGATCATGGCGCGGCCAGACTATCTCGAGGCGATCCGGAAGTCGCGCGTGCTGGAGGTGCTGGCCGGGTTCGACCCGCACATCGCGGGCACGCCGCCGCTTGGGCTCGACCTGCCGACCAGCGATATCGACATTCTGTGCCATTGTTCCGACGCGGCGGCGTTGGCCGGGACTTTGTGGGACATTTTTTGCGACGCCGATGGTTTCTCGATCCGGCAATGGGTGGGGGAGGGACGCGCGGTCGTCGCCGGCTTCGAGATGCATGGCTGGCCGTTCGAGATATTCGGTCAGGCGGTCGCGGTGGCGGAACAGGACGGCTGGCGTCATTTCCTGGTCGAACGGCGCCTGCTTGCGATGGGCGGGGAGGGGTTGAGGTCCGCGATCATGCGGGCCCGTCATTCGGGCGCGAAGACCGAACCTGCCTTCGCGGTCGTGCTGGGATTGGCGGGCGATCCCTATCGGGCATTGCTCGATCTGGAGATTTTGCCGGACGATGCGCTCGCGACTGTCGTCGAGATTGCGGGATTCGGTGTGGCCGGGTGAATCGCGAGACCTGCTTCACCGCTTGTCGATCAGGGTGGCGAGTGCGGTTGCCCTGGAATAGGATGTCTCGAAGCTGGAACGGATGCTCATGACAATAAAGGCAGGTGAGTACGAGACGTTGAGGGCATGGTCTGCCAAATATATCGAGCATATGATGCCATTCCTGGTCGACATGCCTCCCGAAGTCCATCCGATCATCTGTCTGGATGCGATGGCGCTGAAATCGGCGTCGCGGGCTCGTCAGGGATTGGCGATGATGATTGGCGATTTCATGGAAGATGCAGATCGCCTCCCACAGGAAGATGTCGCCAGACTGGATGCGGTCTTCAGTGCGGAGGGGCTTCCAACATTCTCGGCCATTCGTCTCCGTTTCATGAAAAGGATCGCGAAAATCCTCAGCCGTGGCGTCATCCACTCAGAGGTCGAATATCATGCCGTGAGAAACGTCGTGGAAGGCACGGGCACCGGGGCCGATCAGCAGCGCCTCTGGAATTTGCTAGCGGATTTCGAGCGAAAAACCGTAGTCTAAACACTCTCTGGAAGAACTGTTTCGGAATGTGCGCCATGTCGTCGTTGACGCTAAGCGCGTTCAATCGCTGGCAGGTTCCCGCCACGACATGTTTTCCGCCCATAGGTTCGCGCCGGCCATGATGATGTCGAACACGGGATCCTTGATGTCGTAATAGGCATCGGCGTCGTTGGGGAAATGCCGCGCCAGATTGCGTTTGACCGCTTCATAGGCGCTCGCGGCATCGGGATGCGCGCGCAGATAGTCGCGGCACAGCAGCGGATAGCGCTGGTTGAAGCGCCCGCTCTGGCGGACATGGAGATTGGCGGGGCGCTGCGATGCCTTGAAGAATAGTTTCGACAACTCCTCCTCGGGCAATTCGACGCCGGGCGGAGAATGATCCTTCAGGCCCAGGCGCGTCGTGAAGCCGGCATCGCTAAAGGCCGCGATATCGACATCGGCGAGATCGTCGACGGTCAGCTGGATGTCGATCACGTCCTTCGCCGACAGGCCCGGGACGGCGGTGGATCCGATATGATGCAGGCGCGACCGCGGCGGCGCGATCCCGCGGAGGATCGCGGCAAGTCGCTGATAATCGGCCGGCCAGTCGGGCCGATAGTCGATGATTTGGATCGGAGAGGTCATTGGTGCCCGCTGTAGGTGGGAGAGGGGGGAGCGGCAATGTCCTCACCCCGTAACGCGCGCCCAATGACCCGTCATATTCAGGATATAGCCAGCCACATTCCCGCCCCCGTAGAGTCCGGCCGGTCGGACGGCCCCAGCGGCCCAGCGACCGGCCTTGCCGATACCGGGTTCTCCGGCGTTCCACGGACCGTCGAAGCCCGGATCGGCGTGAAATAACGATGGAGCGGGTGAGGATGATGATCGCGGCGAGACCCTTCGACTTTCCCTATGACGGGCGGCTGGATCCGGCAAAGACCGCGCTGCTCGTCATCGACATCGCGCTAAGCCGCTGGCCAACCTTCGGGGGAAATTCCCTTGCCGGTAACGCTGATCAGCGCCTCGTCGAGCCTCAGCGCGACACTGTCCTGCTCGAGCGCTTCGGCCAGAACCAGAGCCGCCACAATCAGTTCTTCGAGCTCCGATACCGAGGCGCGCGCGGAAATTTCCGTGGGGTGGGCCTCCAGCGATTCCGTTCGATTGTCGAGAGCGGCACCCGCCTGCGATCTGCCGATCTCGATCCGCACGCTGCCGAGCGCCTTGGCAATCTGGTTCCAGATCAGGGCGTCGCCATAGCTGGTTGCGCCTTGAAGCGCCGTGCGAAGCGAGGATTGGATCATCGTCAATGTGGAGATCGAAGGGGTGACGATCAAATGCCAAGCTTTCAGCGTTATCGCCCTTATTGTGTTGGCGTGAGCGCGCGGTGGTACTGGGATTTTTACGAGGCCTCGGCGCGAATCCGCGCTGTTATTGACAATCCGATCGCCCCGCGTGCTTTAGGGCGATGGCGCCTTCGACAAGGTTTTGCCGGCGTTCAGAGCAGCCCATTGCGAATTGCGGTGGTGGTCGCGTGAACCTTGTTGGAGGCGCCGAGTTTCCGCACCGCGTTCTTCAGATGGAACTCGATCGTGCGCCGGCTGAGCCCGAGGATCACCGCCGTTTCCCACGCGGTCTTGCCGACGCTGACCCATAGCAGGCATTCGCGTTCCCGCTCGCTGAGTATCTGCGC
>JASBTC010000416.1 GCA_030148625.1 Sphingobium sp.
CGACATCGCGGGGCTCGTGCGCGGCGCGAGCAAGGGCGAGGCCTCGGCAACCAGTTCCTCGGCAACATCCGCGAAGTGGACGCGATCGTCCACGTCCTGCGCTGCTTCGAGAATGACGACATCCAGCATGTCGACAACAAGGTGGATCCTATCGCCGATGCGGAGACGGTCGAAACCGAACTGATGCTGTCCGATCTGGAAAGCCTCGAGAAGCGTGTGCCCAATTATGCCAAGAAGGCGGCACAGGGCGACAAGGAAGCGAAGATCGCCGCCTCGGTGCTCGGCCAGGCGCTCGAGCTGCTGCGCGACGGCAAGCCGGCGCGGCTGACAATGCCCAAGGACGAGGAAGAGAAGCGCGTGCTTGAACAGGCGCAATTGCTGACCGCCAAGCCCGTCCTCTATGTCTGCAACGTCAATGAGGAGGATGCCGCCAACGGCAACGCCTTTTCCGCGCGCGTCTTCGAAAAGGCCAAGTCCGAGGGCGCCGAGGCCGTCGTTGTCTCGGCCGCGATCGAGGCCGAGATCGCGACGATGGCCCCCGAGGAGCGCGGCGAGTTCCTCGCCGAGCTGGGACTTGAGGAAACCGGGCTCGCCCGCGTCATCACCGCCGGGTACAAGCTGCTCCACCTGCTGACCTTCTTCACCGTCGGCCCCAAGGAAGCGCGCGCCTGGACGGTCGAGAAAGGCGCCAAGGCGCCGCAGGCCGCCGGCGAGATCCACACCGATTTCGAGCGCGGCTTCATCCGTGCTGAAACGATCGCGTTCGACGATTATATCACCTGCAAGGGCGAGACCGGCGCACGCGACGCCGGGAAACTGCGCTCCGAAGGCAAGGACTATGTCGTCAAGGACGGCGATGTGATGCTGTTCAGGTTCAACGTATAAATTACGAATTGCCGGAGCGCTGAACGACCCGAGCAGGTCCTTCGGCGCTCCGGCTGGTTTCCGGCGCGTCTATGAACCGCGATCGGCGGCAAGCGCATAGGCGGTGTTGAGCGCCATCGAGAAGAGCTGCGCACGCGGATAGCGAAGATCGTCCGGCGGCGCGTCCCGTTCGACATGCGTCGTCACGCAGCTCGCGACGCCGATGCCGAGTTCCGCATCGATCCAGGTCGCGCTACGGGTCGACATCGTCGATCCCGGATGCCCCCAGACTTCACGGCCCGCCCAGGCCCGCCGCTCGAGACCGAGGCCATATTCGGTGCCCAGGCTCATCGGGAAATAAGGCTTGGCCGACGGTTTCATCGTCCGGCCGGCAAGATCCTCAAGGGTGATACCGAGCGGGCTGTCCTTGCGGAGCAGACTGCCATAGATGGCGATGATATCCGCGGCGCTGGCGATACCGTCGCCGGCACCGAACGCCCAGCTGAGATGGGGCGTCATATCGACGGGCATCGGATCGGTGGGGAATGTCGCATAGCCGCGCATCACTTCGGCATCGGGGACGATCCCGCCAAAGCCGGTATGGCCAAGGCCAAGCGGCGCCACGATCCGATCGGCGCAAACTGTGCCATAGGATTGTCCGGCAACCGCCTCGATCACCATCGCGGCAATGATCCAGCCGGTATTGCAATAGTCGAAGCGTTCGCCGGGCTCGAAAATCTGCCCCTGCGGCAATGCCAGCGCCATCAGGTCGCGCGGAGCCATGCTGAGCCGCATGTCGAACCGGGGCCCCGCCCCCAACAGGAATTCGCCGAGACCAGAGCTGTTCATCAGCAGATGGCGCACGGTGATCCGGCGATCGATCGGCAGGTCGAGATGGGCATGCACCGGATCGTCGAGATCGAGCAGACCGTCGCGCGCCATCAGGAACAACACCATCGCGGTGATCGTCTTGCTCTGACTGCCGATCTGGAAGACATCGTCGGGCTGGACCGCGCGGCTCCTGTCCAGATCGGAATGGCCGGCGGTGAACGTCACGCGACCGATGCCGGCGACGTCGATCGCCAGCAATGCGCCGAGATTGCCGAGTCGGTCGACAAAATCGTCGACCACACGCGCGCACCGGCCGAGCGCATCACCCGAAAAGCTGGAATCGGGCCTGAAATTGAGGTGCTGGGTCATTGATTTTCCTGTGATTAGCTAAGGTCGGCCATCATCATGCGCATGCCGGCCATCGCTTCGCCGGGTGCATAATCCAGCGTGAAACCGGCGGGTGGCTCAGCGTCGAGCAGGTGGCGCGCAAAGAAATTCCAGAGGCGCTGAAGCACGTAGGGGCTTTCCCCGAGGACACCATGACCGGCGCCGGGCACGATCAGCTGGTCGAAATCCTTGCCGGCCGCGATCAGCGCGGCGGAAACGGCAAGGGTGTGGCCGGGATGGACATTCTCGTCCATGTCGCCATGGATCAGGAACAGCTTGCCCTGCAGCTGATGCGCGACCGAGGCGTTCGATTGGCTGTCGCGCTCGGGCGTGCCGGGCCGCCCCCCATATTTGTCGATCCAGTGCGCGATATAGTTGCGATTGTCGTGATTGCCGCAGACCGAGACACCGGCCTTGAACACTTCCGGATAGTCGAACAGCGCCCGCGCGGTCGCATGGCCGCCGCCCGACTGGCCGAACATGCCGACGCGGTCGCGATCGAGAAAGTCGTGGCGCTGGCAAAGCTGCTCGATCACCGCGACATGGTCGCTGAGCTGTGGCTCGAGCATCCGGCCCTGCCCAGCCTGGTGGAAAGCACGGTTGCGATTGGGCATGCCGCGGGTTTCGATGATGATCCCGACCATGCCGAGTTCCACCACCGACTGGAGCATGGCCGCCATGCCGTTGGGGAAACGGCGCGCATACCAGTTCAGTTGCGGGCCGGGGTAGATATAGTCGACCAGCGGATAGGATCTGGTCTCATCGAAGTCGGAGGGGACATACATCGCCCCGAACAGGCGCGTCACGCCATCGGCGGCCAGCGCCTCGAACAAGCGAGGCTTGGGCGCCGCCCAATGGGCGTCGATATCGACCGCCGCGAGTTCGACTTGCTGGCCGGTCGCGATCTCGATCAGGACGGTTCGCGTCGCCATGTCTGCCCGGCCAAGGCTGGCGACGACATGACGGCCATCGGGCGATGCACCGCTCCACGCATAGGATGGACGAAAGGGCTTGAGCTGGTCGATGCCGGACATCGGATCGGATTTGACCGCAACGTCCCCATCGATGCCGAGCAGCGTCTCGAACCCGCTGCCGTCGAAATTGATCGCGCAGAGCCGGCGCTGGCCGAG
>JASBTC010000417.1 GCA_030148625.1 Sphingobium sp.
TTCGACGCCCAAGATCGAAGGCAAGGTCTCATTGCGCGCCTCCGTCACCGGCGAGATCGTGCTCGACAATGTCGAGATCCCGGAAGAGAACCTCTTCCCCAATGCACGCGGCCTGTCAGGTCCGTTCGGCTGCCTCAACAAGGCGCGCTACGGCATCGCCTGGGGATCGATGGGGGCGGCGGAAGACTGTTTCCATCGCGCGCGGCAATATATGCTCGATCGCAAGCAGTTCGGCCGGCCGCTCGCCGCCAACCAGATCCCGCAATTGAAGCTGGCCAATATGGAGACCGAGATCGCGCTCGGCCTTGGTGCTGCGCTGGCGGTCGGGCGTAATATCGACGCGGGCACATGGTCGCCGGAGATGGTGAGTCTCATCAAGCGCAACAATTGCGGCAAGGCGCTCGATATCGCGCGGGTGGCGCGCGACATGCACGGCGGCAACGGCATCGCCGACGAATTCCATGTCATCCGCCATGTCGTGAACCTGGAAACGGTGAACACCTATGAAGGCACCCACGATATCCACGCGCTGATCCTCGGCCGCGCGATCACGGGGATTCAGGCGTTTAGCTGAGTGGGACGGAGATAACTCCGTTCGTGTCGAGCGAAGTCGAGACACGCCTGCGCGTACGTCCCTCGACTTCGCTCGGGACGAACGGGGTCTTTTGAACGGAGACCAATGTGACCTCACCCCTCAACGGCGTCCGCGTCCTCGATCTTTCCCGCGTGCTCGCGGGGCCCTGGGCGACGATGCAGCTTGCCGATCTCGGTGCCGAGGTGATCAAGGTCGAACGGCCGGGCGCCGGGGACGACACGCGTGGCTGGGGTCCGCCCTGGTTCGAGGACGAGGCCGGGGATCGGATCACCAGCAGCTATTATCTCGCGCCCAACCGCAACAAGAAGTCGGTCACGATCGACATGGCCAATCCGGAGGGCCAGGCGCTGGTCCGCGCGCTCGCCGCCAGATCCCATATCGTCGTCGAGAATTTCAAGCTGGGCGGCCTTGCCGCTTATGGTCTCGACTGGGAATCGCTGAAGGCCGTCAATCCGGCTCTGGTCTATTGCTCGATCACCGGCTTCGGGCAGGATGGGCCGCGCGCACACGAAGCCGGCTACGACTTCATGATTCAGGGCATGAGCGGGTTGATGAGCGTCACCGGGCCGATCGGCGGCGAGCCCTATCGCGTCGGCGTTGCGCTCGTCGACGTGCTGACCGGGCTCAACGCCACGATCGCGATCCTCGCCGCGCTCCGCCATGCCGAGGCGACGGGGGAGGGGCAGCAGATCGACATGGCGTTGTTCGACGTCGCGGTCGCGTCGATGGCGAATCAGGCGACGGGCTATCTTGTGTCGGGCGAGGCGCCGGGCCGGATCGGCAACGAACATCCGTCGATCACCCCTTATCAGACCTTTCCGACGCGGGACGGATACATCATTCTCGCGATCGGCAATGACGGGCAATTTGCGCGCTTCGTACGCGAAGCCGGCATGGCGGCGCTTGCCGACGATGTGCGATTCGTCACCAATGCGCTGCGCACGATCAACCGCCGCGCGCTCGAGCCGATCCTGGAAAATATCCTTGCCGGCCGCACCACCGCGGAATGGATGGCGGCGCTGTCGCGCTGTGCGGTACCCTGCGGCCCGATCAATTCGCTCGATGCCACTTTCGCCGATTCCCAGGCCGAGCATCGCGGGCTGAAGCTGTCGATGCCGAGTCCGCGCGGACCGAGTCCCGGCGTGCGCAGTCCGCACCGTTTGTCCGCGACGCCCGGTCCGGCGCCGGAGGCGCCGCCGATGCTGGGTGAGCATAGTCGAGAAATATTGTCTGATCTGTTGGGGTTAGGTGAATCCGATCTCGATCGCCTGGCCGAATCCGGGGTGATCTGAAGCCAAATCGCAACTTCCCTCTCGCAATGTGCGTTGAAATATAATAACAAGAATTGGCAAGCATTGCTGACCCATTTTTTGGGTCTTGAGAGGAACGTCTGCGATGGCTCAAACCGAGGGGCGCCGCAATTTGCGGTCGCTTGAATTGCACGTGCCCGAGCCGAAATTTCGGCCTGGCGATTCGGTCGATTACAGCGACCTTGTGATCCCGCCCGCGGGATCGGCGCCGCGCCCGGATATCGATGCGCGGGCGGACAGTTTTCACGAACTCGCCTATTCGCTCGTCCGCGTGCTCGACGAGAAGGGCAATGCCGTCGGCCCCTGGGCGCCGAGGCTGTCGCCGGACACGATGCGCGAGATGCTGCGCAACATGGCGCTGACCCGTGCGTTCGACGAACGCATGTTCCGCGCACAGCGCCAGGGCAAGACGAGCTTCTACATGAAGTGCACGGGCGAGGAGGCTGTGGCGGTCGCCGCCGCCTATGCGCTCGATCGCGAAGACATGTGCTTCCCCGCCTATCGTCAGCAGGGCCTGCTGATCTCGCGCGGCTGGAGCCTGGTCGACATGATGAACCAGATCTATTCGAACAAGGGCGACCGGCTGAAGGGCAAGCAGCTGCCGATCATGTATTCGGTCAAGGATGCCGGCTTCTTCTCGATCTCGGGCAATCTGACGACGCAATATCCCCAGGCCGTGGGCTGGGCGATGGCGAGCGCCGCCAAGGGCGATACGCGCATCGCCGCCACCTGGTGCGGCGAGGGCTCGACCGCCGAGGGCGATTTCCATTCCGCCTGCACCTTCGCCAGCGTCTATCGCGCGCCGGTGATTCTGAACGTCGTCAACAACCAGTGGGCGATCTCGTCCTTCTCCGGTTTTGCCGGTGCCGAAGCGACGACCTTCGCGGCGCGTGCCGTGGGCTACGGCATTGCCGGATTGCGCGTCGACGGTAACGATGTGCTGGCCGTCTATGCCGCGACCGAATGGGCCGCCGAACGCGCGCGCACCAATCAGGGTCCGACGCTGATCGAGCATTTCACCTATCGTGCCGAGGGGCATTCGACCTCCGACGACCCCAGCCAATATCGTTCGGCCGACGAAAGCAGCGAATGGCCGCTGGGCGATCCGATCGCGCGGCTGAAGCAGCATCTGATCGCGTTGGGCGAATGGGACGACGAGCGTCACG
>JASBTC010000236.1 GCA_030148625.1 Sphingobium sp.
GACTGGATCCGCGGCCGCGGCGATGTCGAGGAAGTGCTCCAGCGCGAAGTGAAGCCCGAGGATAACGGCATGTCCGGGCCCGACCGTTCGGGCGGCGTCCAGCCCTTTCCCAATGTCCGCCGCAAGGTGCTGCGCGCCAGCCCCGGCGCCAATGTCAGCCAGATGCATTATGCGCGCAAAGGCATCATCACCCCCGAGATGGAATATGTCGCGATCCGCGAGAATATGGGCCGCGCGCAGCTCAAGGATCATATCCGCGACGGCAATGATTTCGGCGCGTCGATCCCCGATTTCGTGACGCCCGAATTCGTCCGCGACGAAGTCGCCCGCGGCCGCGCGATCATCCCGTCGAACATCAACCACCCCGAATCCGAGCCGATGGCGATCGGCCGCAATTTCCTGGTCAAGATCAACGCCAATATCGGCAACAGCGCGGTCGCGTCGGACGTGGCGGCGGAAGTCGACAAGATGGTCTGGTCGATCCGCTGGGGCGCGGACACGGTGATGGACCTGTCCACCGGCCGCAACATCCACGACACGCGCGAATGGATCCTGCGCAACTCGCCGGTGCCGATCGGCACGGTGCCGATCTACCAGGCGCTGGAAAAGGTGGGCGGCATCGCCGAGGACCTGACCTGGGAGATTTTCCGCGACACGCTGATCGAACAGGCCGAACAGGGCGTCGATTATTTCACCATCCATGCCGGCGTGCGCCTGCCCTATATCCCGATGACCGCGAAGCGCGTCACCGGCATCGTCAGCCGCGGCGGATCGATCATGGCGAAATGGTGCCTCAGCCATCACCGCGAGAGCTTCCTCTACGAGCGGTTCGAAGAGATTTGCGAGATCATGAAGGCCTATGACGTCGCCTTCTCGCTGGGTGACGGCCTGCGCCCCGGCAGCATCGCCGACGCAAATGACGAAGCGCAGTTCAGCGAGCTCGCAACGCTGGGTGAGCTGACCCAGGTCGCGTGGAAGCACGACATCCAGGTGATGATCGAAGGCCCCGGCCATGTGCCGATGCACAAGATCAAGGCCAATATGGACAAGCAGCTCGAGGCGTGCGGTGAGGCCCCCTTCTACACGCTCGGGCCGCTCACCACCGATATCGCACCCGGCTACGATCATATCACCAGCGCGATCGGCGCGGCGATGATCGGCTGGTTCGGCACGGCGATGCTCTGCTACGTTACGCCCAAGGAGCATCTGGGCCTGCCCGACCGCGACGACGTGAAGGTTGGCGTCGTCACCTACAAGCTCGCCGCCCACGCCGCCGATCTCGCCAAGGGGCATCCCGCCGCCAAATTGCGCGACGATGCGCTGAGCCGCGCACGCTTCGAATTCCGTTGGCGCGACCAGTTCAACCTGTCGCTCGATCCCGACACGGCCGAACAATATCACGATCAGACGCTGCCCGCCGAAGGCGCCAAGACCGCGCATTTCTGTTCGATGTGCGGTCCCAAATTCTGCTCGATGAAGATCACGCAGGAAGTGCGCGACTTCGCGGCGAAACAGAATACGGGTGCGGAGGACTTCATCGCCGCGACGCCGATCGCGGAGGCCGATGCCGAAGCGGGCATGGCCGAGATGAGCGAGAAGTTCAAAGAACAGGGCGGGGAGATTTACCTGCCGGCGACCTGATCCTATTCTTCCCCGGGCGGCCGATGCATGGCCACCCGGGGAGCGGGATCATGAGATACGCGACAATCGCTGCAGCGACGGTTATCGGCCTGATCGCTGCCGCACCCTCATCGGCCGAGCGCGACCCTGCGCATGTGCTGATGCCCGAGGATGCTTCCACCCGCGCGGTGCTGGAGCATTGGGGTTTCTCCGAAGCCGTCGTGCACGGTGATACCGTCTATCTGTCGGGCGTGGTTGCGCGCCTGGCTCCGGGCGAGACCGATCCCGCCGCTGCCTATGACAGAGCTTTTCGTGCAATCGGCGGCATCCTCGAACGCGCCAGTTCGAGCTGGGACGATGTGGTGGAGATGACCACTTACCACACCGATGTTCCCGCACATATCGAGGGCTTCCGCGTCGTGAAGGACCGCTATGTCAAGGCGCCCTTCCCGGCCTGGAGCGCGATCGACGTCGACCGGCTGGTGCCGGATGCCGGTCTGGTCGAGATCAAGGTCGTGGCAAAGACTCGTCCCGCCCCGGCATCCCGCCGATGAAAGCCATGCTATCTTAACGCGCCGCCCGCCCGCATCCGCGTCGCATAATAGAGCAGCAGGATCGACACGGCCCACAGCGCCGCGGTGAACGCCCAGTTGCCCGGTGTCTTCAGGCTTTCAGGCATGTCCGACACACCGAACTGATAGATCGTCCCGATCACCAGCCCTGCCAGCGACACCGTAAAGGCATGGACGGCCCAGCGGCTGCGCAACAGCAGCAGGATCGATCCGGCAAGTGCGCCCCAGACGCCGAGCGCCCAGGCGATGTTCATCCAGATCGGGAAGCTGTCGAACCAGGCGATCTGTTCGGGCGTGAAGCTGGCGAGATAGTCCGCATTGCGTGTCTTGCTCATCATATAGTCGATGATGCCGCCGCAATTCCAAAGCAGGCTGAGCACGCCCACGACCCAGAGATGCCAGGGCCGTGCCGTCGATTGTCCCTCCGTCATGGTCATTCCCCTCCCAGACAGGTGCCCGACATAGCATAAAATGCTCGTCGGCGCACATGATCCGGCAGCGGACGGCTATTGCGCGGCGTTCGCCCAGGGCTTCACGACATTGCCGCCCTTCATCACGAAGCGGACGCGCTCCAGTTCGGTGACGTCGGACAGCGGATTGCCCGAGACCGCGATGATGTCGGCATAGCGTCCGGCCTGCACCGAACCGACATCGGCGGGCGCGCCGAGCAATTCGGCAGCATTCACCGTGGCGGCGCGGATCGCGTCCATCGGCGTCATGCCCGCGCTGACCATCAGTGCGAATTCCTGGCCGTTGGTGCCATGCGGCGCCATGCCCTGATCGGTGCCGAAGGCGATCTTCACGCCGGCACGATAGGCCGCGCCCAGATTGCGGATGGTGATCGGACCGACCTCCAGCGCTTTCTTGGCGGAGGATGGCGGCAGCGAGTCCGGGCGCGCCTTGGCGATCTTCACGACGGTATCCGCCACCAGCAGGGTCGGCACCAGCCAGGTGCCATGTTCCTTCATCACCTTGTACGCGGCGGCATCGCCGAACGAGCCATGCTCGATCGAATCGACGCCGAGCGCCGACGCGCGGACGATGGCATCCTGGCCGTGCGCATGCGCGGCGACGCGCATGCCGAGCCGGTGGGCGGTATCGACCACCGCCTTGATCTCCGCATCGGTCATCAGCGTGGCATTGGGATCGTCGCCGATGCTGAGCACGCCGCCGCTGGGCATGATCTTGATCAGGTTCACGCCGTCGCGGTGCATCTGCCGGACGATGCGGACCGCATCGTCGGGCCCGTCGACCACCTGGTTCTCGCCATGGAGATCGAGATCGGTGCGAATGCCGTTCTGCGGATCGCCGTGGCCGCCGCTGGGGCCGAGCGGATGGCCCGAGACCCAGAGGCGCGGCCCGACAATCGCGCCGTTGGCGATCGCGCGCTTCAGCGCGACGACGACGCCGGTATCGCCGCCGACGTCGCGCACCGTGGTGAAGCCCGCGTCGAGCGTCCGCCGCGCATAGGCGACCGACTGATAGGCGGTATCGAGCTCGCTGGTGGTGAAGCGTTCGGCGATCGGATTCTTGCCGCTATATTGGCCGGTGATGTGATCGTGCATGTCGATCAGGCCGGGCAGCACGGTGGCCGACGACAAATCGACGATTTCCGCGCCCGCTGGCGTGACGAAGCCCGCCTGCACGTCGACGATGCGATCGTCCTTGATGACGATCGAGACCTTTTCGCGCGGCTGGGTCGAGGCGCCGTCGATCAGGCGGCCGGCATGGATGACGACATCGCGCGCCAGCGCCGGAGCGGTGATCGTGCACAGCGCAAGCGCCGCGGCGCCGAACCGGAAGGTCTTGGAAACGGTCATGGGAACTCCAGGAAATGGGGGCATCCGGAGATGCCCCCTTATTCGATTGCCGATGATCAGAAGCGGGTACGGAAATTCGCACCGATCGTGCGCGGCGTCGCGCTGTTGACCAAGGTGCGGCTGACCGCGATCGCGCTCGACGTGGCACGGGTGATCGCCGTGCTGTCGAAGAGATTGGTCACGAACAGATAGGCGCCCCAGCGATTGTCCGGCCCCTCGACGCCCAGGCGCAGATTGGCGAGCTGGTAATTGTCGATATAGCGCGTGAAATTGACCGTGGGCTGGCCGCTCGGGCGGAAGTCCGAATAGGATCCGCCGACGGTGTTGGCGTCGATCCGGGCGAAACCCGACAGCGTGTCGCTGAGCGCCCATTGATATTGCGCGGCGATGCCCGCCGAGAATTTGGGCACATAGGGAATACGATCGCCCTTCAGGCCCGGCGCGCTGACATTGGCATTGGCCTGGTTCTCACGCAGCTTGGCATCGATATAGGATGCGTTGCCGGTGATCGAGAAACCCTCGGCCGGCCGGATCGTCGCTTCGACCTCCAGACCGCGTACGCGCGCCTTGCCGGCATTGGTGATGAACGCGAAGGCGCCATTGGGCGTACGTCCGGTGATCTGCATGTCGCTCCAGTCGATCTGGAAAGCGTCGATGTTGAGGGTCAGGCGCCGGTCGAACAGCGTGTTCTTCAGGCCGATCTCGTAGTTCCACAGGCTGTCCGACGTATAGGGCGTCAGTTCCTGCGCCAGACCGATGACCTGGTTGGCGCCGCCCGGGCGGAAGCCCTGCGCGGCCTCCGCATAGAGCATCACGTCGGGCGTGATCTTGTACGAGGCGTTGAACTTGAACGCGGTGCCGTCCTCGGAGGAATCGACGAAGGAAAGCGGGCGAACCACCGCACCCACCAGGATGGACCCGATCGTCGTCTGGCCGCTGATGTCCTTGTCGTACTTGAAGTAGCGCGCACCGGCGGTCAGGTTCAGCTTGTCGGTGACGTCGTACGAGAATTCGCCGAATACGGCGACCTGGCGCAGGCTGTCGTCGATGAAGCGGATCGTCGCGATCTGCTGCGGCTCGATGACGCGCCCGGTGACCGGATCGGTATTGACCTGCGGATTGGCGACATGGGTGTCGCGATCCGAGAAGAAGCCGCCGACCGTCCAGTTGAACGGGCCGCTGCCGTCGGAGCTGAGGCGCAACTCGGCGGTCCAGCTCGACATGGTCTGCTGCGGATAGAGCGCCGAGCTCGATTGCGAATCGACCAGCGCGAAATAGTTGGTGAGCTGGGTTGGCGTACAGGCCGCACCGCCGCCGACGCGCGCCGCGCAACCCGCCGCTGTCCGCGTCGAGCGGATGAAGCGCGACACGTCGGATATGGCATCGAGGTCACGCTCGAGATAGGAGACGATGCCGGTCAGCGTCACACCGCCGAAATCGTAATTGGCGGTGAGGCTGTAGAGTTCGAGATCGTCGCGGACCGGCTGGCGGGTCAGCGCGTCCGACTTGAACTTGCCCGAAGTGAGCGTCCAGGCATTGGTGTCGGTGCGCGACCGGTTGATATAGGCCGCCGCGTCGATCGTCAGATCCTCGGTCGGCCGCAGACGCACGAGCAGGCGCCCGCCATAGCTCTTCTGATCGTTGATATTCTCGATGTTGAGCGTGGTGTTGTCGATATAACCTTCGGCGTTGCGGTAGAAACCGACCGCACGAACCGCGATCTTGTCCTCGACGACCGGCAGGTTGACCATCGCGCTGCCTTCGTAGTTCACGCCGCCGCCGCGCGTGCTCGACAGGCTGACATCGGCCGCCACCTCGGTATCGAATTTCGGCTTTTCATAGATCACGCGCAGCGTGCCGCCCATCGATCCGGAGCCATAGAGCGTGCCCTGCGGCCCGCGCAGCACTTCGACGCGCTCGACGTCGAACAGGCGCAGTTCGGGGGTCGATCCGCCCGCGTCGTTGCCCGCACCGATCGCGCCGGTGACCGGGGTTTCGTCATAATAGGTGCCGACGGTCGGCTCGCCCGCGGCCTGGATGCCGCGGATGACGACGCGGCGGCTCGACGGGCCGCCATCGACGAAGGTCAGACTGGGCACCGACGCGTTCAGATCCGCGATGCTCTGCACACCCGAATTCGCGATCGTGTCTCCGGTCACCGCCGAGATCGAGATCGGCGTTTCCTGGAGATTGGTGCTGCGCTTCAAGGCGGTGACGACGATCTCGTCCTCATAGCCGGTGGTCGCGGTCGCCGTTTCCTGCGCGAATGCCGTGCCGCTCGCACCGGCCATTGCCGTGGCGGCAAGCAGCATGACGCGATAGCGGCCGACACTCACCGATTTGAATCCGATACCCACCATTTGTCTTCTCCCTGTTATCCCATCTTCCGACGGCGGATCGCTCCACCGTCACCTATTCAACCGAGACCGGCACGGCATTGCGCATCGGAGGCGACTGCCCCCAATGGCTCATGATCCGAAACTGTCTGGATTCCCCTCCGGTCGACGACTGCCCAATTCGGACGCCCCATATTGTTCCGACTGAAGACGATGTTCGACCCAGCGCGCCCACGCCCCTGCTGCATCGAGCCTGTCGCAGCCCGATTGGAGGGTCAATATAAATCATGCGGCATCGGCCGCCGATCGATGCCCGGATTGCGCTTTCCGGTTTGTTGAGGACATTTAAGTGCATTCGGGCAACAGTTTTTGCGCCAAACGCAACGGTCCGTGACATGTAACGCAATATCCGCTGCAACATATGCGCACTTGTCTCATTTGTGACGAAAACAAGTTGCGCTCCACGACGGAAACGGGAAACCATCGGACGCCTGACCGATCCCGCGCGGCAGCGTTGCAGCGTGGTGGCCGGCCGGGATCTTCACCGAACGGGTGCCGCCGGCAAAAGGCGCATCATCACGAAAAAAGGGGCAGCGGGTGGCAGGAAAGACAGTGCTGGGTGCAGCAATCGGAGCATTGCTGATGACGACCGCGTCGGCACAGACGGCTTGGGCTCAGACGATGGATCCAGACTTCGCGAAAGCGGTGAAGGACTGGACGACCAAGCCGGAATTCATGAGCCCGCTGGTCGACCATCTGCCCGCATCGACGACCATCCCGTCGCCCAAGGCCGTGCTGGGCAATCATGTCGGCGCGCCGAACACGCTGCATTATTACGACCAGATCATCGGCTATTACCGCGCGCTCGCCGCCAAATCGCCGCGCGTGAAGATCATCGAGATCGGCAAGTCCGAGGAAGGCCGCGAAAATGTGGTCGTGATGATCTCGTCGGAGGAGAATCTGGCGAAGCTCGACAGCTACAAGAAGAATCTCGCGCTGCTCGCCGATCCGCGCAAGCTGAGCGCGGCCGATGCGCCGGGCGTGATCGCGGCGACCAAGCCGATCTATCATCTGTCCGGTGGCCTCCACAGCGCGGAGACCGGCCCGCCCGAAATGTTGATGGAGCTGGCCTATCGCCTGCTGACCGAGGACAGCCCGATGATCCAGGGCATCCGCGACAATCTGGTCGTGGCGATCAGCCCGGTGCTCGAGGCCGATGGCCGCGACCGCTATGTCGACTGGTATTATCGCAACCTGATCGACGAGAAGGACGACCGCAACAAGCCCGGCGGCCCGCCCTATTGGGGCAAATACATCTATCACGACAATAATCGCGACATCAATTTCTCGGACGTCAGCGCCCGCCACCTGATCAAATATTATCTCGAATGGCACCCGCCGATCATGCACGAACTGCATGAATCGGTGCCCTTCATGTACACCTATAGCGGGCAGGCGCCGCAGAACCCCGACCTCGATCCGATCCTGTTCGGCGAACTGCCCTGGTTCTCCAATTTCGAGATGGCGCAGCTCACCAAATACGGCATGCCGGGCGTTTGGACGCACGGCTTCGTCGATGCGTGGACGCCGGGCTATCTCGCCTTCATGGCATCCAACCATAACGGCATGCTGCGCATGTACGAGACCTTCGGCAATGGCGGCGCCACCACCATGCTGCGCCACGTCGCCCCCGAAGTGCAGAGCAGCGTGCGCGGCGGCGACTGGACCAAGCGCGACTGGTACCGGCCCTCCCCTCCGTACAAGGAGGTCGTCTGGTCGATGCGCAACAACACCAATTACATGCAGACCGGCGTACTCACCGCGCTCGATCTGGCGGCACGCTTTCCAGGCACGATCCTCGAGAATTTCTACAAGAAAAGCGCCAACGGCATCGAGGCCGGCAAGACGAAGGCGCCCTATGCCTATATCATCCCGGCCGGCCAGGCGGATCCGAGCCGCATCGCCTTCGTCACCAATGTGCTGCAGCTCCAGGGTATCGAGATCGGCCGCGCGACCCAGCCGGTGAAGGTGAAGGAAGGCAGCTATCCCGCCGGATCGCTCGTCATCAAGCTCGACCAGCCCTATGGCCGGCTGGCGAAGATGCTGCTCAAGAAGCAGGACGATTACCCGGATGAAAACCTGACCACTTACGACGACGCGGCGTGGACGATGGGCATGATGACCCATACCGACATCGTCGAAGTGGCGGACAAGGCGGCGCTCGATCTGCCGGTGACCCCGGTCGACCGTTTCGTGCCGCAGGGCCGGATGCCCGCGGCCGGCGCACGCACCTATGCCGTGCTCGATCATGGCTCGGTCGGCATGGCGACCTTGCGCTTCCGGTTGAAGGACGCCGGTGTGCGGATCGCCGAGACCGAATTCAAGGCGGGCGGCAAGACCGTGCCCGCCGGATCCTTCCTGGTCGACGGCGCGGCCTATGCCACGCTGAAGCCGGCGGTGGAACAGTTCGGGCTCGAAGCGATCGCGGTTTCGGGAACGCCCGACGTCAAGGCGCATGACAGCGTGTTGCCGCGCACCGCGGTGTTCAGCACCTGGGGATCGAGCGAGAAAGTGGGCTGGCTGCGCTATGCGTTCGACCAGCATGAGACGCCCTATGACCTGATCTACAAGGAACAGGTGCGTGCCGGCGATCTGCGCGCCAAATACGACGTGATCATCCTGCCGACCCAGGGACGCTCGACCAAGGATATCGTGTTCGACGTGCCGGTGAAGGGCAAGCCGCTGGCCTATACCAAGACCGACAAGTTCCGGTATTCGGGCGATTACGGATCGAGCGAGGATATCCGCGGCGGCATGGGCCTGGAAGGCATGGTGGAGCTGCGCAAGTTCGTCGAACAGGGCGGCACGCTGATCACCACCGGCGACGCAAGCGCGGTGCCGGTCGAGTTCGGATTGCTCGATGACGTCACCGTCACGCGGACCGCCGGCAATTTCTATGCGCCCGGCCCGATCGTCACCGCCAAGATACTGCGTCCCGCGAACCCGGTCTTTTACGGCTATGACGAAACGACGATGCCGGTGCGCTGGGCGTCGAACGCCCTGCTGGGGGTGCCGGTGCGGCTGAAGGACCGCGTGCTGATGCAGTTTCCCGGCGGCAAGGAAGGCGTGCTGAGCGGCTTCATGCGCGGATCCGACCAGGTGAAGGACCGCCCGGCGATCATCAACGTGCCGCAGGGCCAGGGCCGTATCCTGATGTTCGCGACCAATCCGATCTGGCGCTGGCAGAATCTGGGCGAGTTCCGGATGCTCTACAACGCCGTGATCAACTGGAAGCAGCTTGGGCTGACCGATGTCGCGCCGCCGGGCCCGCCGCCGATCACCGCACCCTGACGCGAAGCGCGCGGGCGGAGGCAATGCTCCGCCCGCGCCCGACGATTGAGAGAGATGGAATGACGGACGATCGCTTCACATTAAATCGGCGCGGCTTCGCGCTGGCCGCCGCCGGCCTGGCGGTCGGCGCGCTCGCCCCCGGCGCGGCGCGTGCCGCAGCGGCCGCAACGCCCGCCATTCCACCTGCGATCCGCGCGCTCTACGACAAGGCGATCGTGATCGATGCGCTGGCATCGCCCGACACATGGAACGTCCCCTTCCCGCCGCCCGGCGAGATGACCCAGGCCAAGCTCGACCAGGTGCGTGCATCGGGCATCACCGCGATCAACCTGACCGTGGGCAAACCCGGCAATCTTGCCGCCACGCTGCAGGAAATCGCGACGTGGCTGCAGCATATCGAGCGCCATCCCGATTATTTCCGGCTGGTGAAGACGCATGCCGACATCGCCGCCGCCAAGGCCGAGAAGAAACTCGGCATCATCTTCGGTTTTCAGGGCATGGGCATGATCGGCGACGATCTGAGCCTGATCGACAGCCTGGGCGGGCTGTGGGTGAAGATCATGCAGCTCACCTATAACGACCGCAACGTATTGGGCGCCGGCAGTTCGCTGCCCGACAGCGAGGGACTGACTCCGCTGGGCCGCGAGGCGGTGGCGCGGATGAATGCGTGCGGCATTCTGGTCGATACCGGCCATGCCAATGCGCGCACCGCGCTCGACGCCGTGGCCGCCTCCACCCGGCCGATCACCTGTTCGCACACCGGCGCGCGTGCCATATTCGCCAGCCAGCGCAATCAGCCCGACACGGTGCTGCGCGCGATCGCGGACAAGGGCGGAGTCGTCGGCCTGTATCTGATGCCTTTTCTGGGCAATGACCCCGTCGCGGCGTCACGCGCCCTGTTCGTCCGCCATCTGCGCCATGCGCTGGCCATATGCGGCGAGGATCATGTCGGCATCGGCACCGATCAGAGCATCACCCCGGTCGACATCTCCCCGGCCTATATGGAGATCGTCCGCAAGACCGCCGAGGCGCGGCAGAAGGCGGGCATCGGCGCACCGGGCGAAGGCGAC
>JASBTC010000237.1 GCA_030148625.1 Sphingobium sp.
CTTTTCCGGCGCCTTTTCCGCCAGTGCGGCATTGCGGGTCATGGTGGGGGCGATCGTTCGCGGGGCCCCGCGCTCGTTCGCCCCGCTGCGCACGATCATGCGCACGACACGCCGCGCATTCTCGTCGATCTGTGCCGTGCCGACCTCACCCTTGTCGACCGCGGCCTTCAGCTTCGCGCCGAAATGGGTGGGCGGCCCGGGCATCTCGATATCGAGGCCGGCATTGGCCGCGGCGACGGTCGAGCGGGTCGCGCCCCAGTCGGACACCACCGCGCCCTTATACCCCCATTCGGTTTTGAGCAGGTCGGTCAGCAGCCAGCGATTCTCCGACGCATGCGCGCCGTTGACCTTGTTATAGGCGGCCATCACCGACCAGGGATCGGCGTCCTTCACGATCGCCTCGAACGCCGGAAGATAGATTTCGCGCATCGTCCGCGGATCGACGACCGAGTCGACGATGAAGCGATTGGTTTCGGAATTGTTGGCCGCGAAATGCTTGAGCGAGACGCCGATGCCCGTGCCCTGCGCGCCCTTCACATAGCCGCTTCCCATCCGTGCGGTCAGATAGGGATCTTCCGAATAGGTCTCGAAATTGCGGCCCCAGCGCGGGGTGCGCACGATATTGACGGTCGGCGCGAGCAGCATGTCCGCGCCATGCGCCAGCGTCTCCCGCCCGATCGCAGCGCCGACCTCCGCCGCGAGATCGGGGTTCCAGGTCGCGGCCAGCGCGACCGCGACCGGGAAGACGGTCGCAGGCCGTCCCTCGGGCGAGCGGACCCCGGTCGGGCCGTCGGTCATGCGGAAGGGCGGAATGCCGAGGCGCGGGATCGGATTGAGCGTCATCGACGTTTCCCCCGCGAGCAGCAGGATCTTCTCGTCGAGCGTCAGCCGCCCCATCAGATCGTCGACCCGCGCCTCGAGCGACGCCGACCTGTTCTTGTAGACCGTGTTCTGGGCATGCGCGCCGGACAGCGCCGTCGTCGACGCAAGTAGCATCGCCGCAAGCAGCATCGCCGCAAGATGGGCCGTCCGGCGTGCCATCACTTGATCTGCGCCAGATCCGCCGCGGTTGCGGCCAACATCTCGTCGGTGATCTTGCCATTGGCATAGGGCTTGAGCTGATTGAGGCCGATCGCCTTGAACATCTCATATTCGGGCATGGCGATCATGCCGGGGAAATGCTTCTCGATCACCGCCTTGCCTTTTTCGTCGGCGACGATGTCCTGCAGCGGCGTATCGAGCGTGAACTTGCCTTCGGCAGCGGGTGCCTTTTCGGTCGCGGGCTTCGCCTGGCTGGCGTCCTGCGCATATGCTGCGGGCGCCGCGACCATCGCTGCCGCGATCAGCATCATCATCGTCTTCATGTCTTTTTCCTTTCTGGAGTCGGTGGGAATCATCGCTCGGTTCATATCATCGATCGGGCGCTTCGCAGGTGAAGCTCGCGGCATCGTCGGTCGATCCCTTGCCGTCCCATTTCGCGGTCCTGGGAAAGGGGCAGAGCGGACGCGTCCGCCCGGCCTTTGCCGGCAGGCCGAGATAGGCAAAGAGATCATTGTCATATTTGGTCGCGACGATCCGCTCGGGCGCCGGGCCGCCTTGCCGCCACGCATCCATCGTGCCCAGCGCATCGAAGATGTTGGGCCCCGGCCCGGCGAAGCAGTGCGACATGCCCGGCACCATGAACAGGCGCACCGAATTGCCGGCAGCGCGCGGCTGCGCGGCCACGAGGCGCTGGTAATAATCGATCGTGTTGCCCGGCGGAATCGCCGCATCCTGCCAGCCATGATAAAGGAGCAGCTTGCCCCCGCGCTTGAAGAAGGGCGCAAGATCGGTCCTGTCGGCGTCGAGATCGCCGCCGACCCGCTGCTTCGCCAGCGCGTAATCGCGCTCCATGTCGAATTGCGAGAGCTGCCAGTCCGGATTGGCATGGACGAAGTAGCGGAAGAACGACGTCGAGAATTTCGCGTGCTGCGAATTGGCGCCCGTCAGCCACATACCCCAGGTGCCGGCCTCGGCCTCCGCCCCCGGTACGAAGCCCGGATAGAAGCTGCTGCCGTCGGCGCGCTTCGGCCCCTCATAGAGTTGCCTGGCGGTCGCGACCTCGGCATTGGTCAGGCAGTCGGCGCCGCCGTCGCCCTTGCAGGCCAGCTTGGCCGGTTCGAAACGGCAGAGGCGCGGATTCTCGATCACGCCGTCCTTCACCCCGTCCAGCATGTCGCACTGGCCGAGCGAAGCCGCCTGCAACAGCTTCAGCTTGGCAAGCGGCAGGTCTCCTCCGGGCTTCGAGACCGCGACCGCGTTGCTGGCGAAAGCACTCGCCATGCGCGTCCAGGGCATCGCCGGGGCGCCCGCGATGATCGCGTCATAATCGGCGGGATAACGCTGCGCGAGCGTCAGCGCCTGCCGCCCGCCGTCGGAACAGCCGTGGAAATAGCTCGCCGCGAGCTGCCCGTCATAATAGGCCGCGATCACCTGTTTCGCGGTTTCGGCGCCGACATGATTGGCGCGCCAGCCATAATCGCGGATCTTCTCGGGCGCATTCAGCGCCCACTGCGCATCGACGTCGCTTTCGGCGACATGACCCATATCGGTGCCGACCGTGGCATAGCCCTTTTGCACCGCGCCGCGCATCAGCAGCGAGGGGAGCAGCATGTTCGCGCCGAAACCGCCATTGCCGGCGCCCATCAGCTTGCCGTTCCAGCTCGCCCTTTCGGGCAGCCAGACCTCGACCTTGATCGACGAGCCCGCCACCGGCGACAGCGTCGCCTGCACACGGCAGAAGGCGGCGGGCGCCGGCAGGCCGGGCTGTCCGGCCTGCAGATTGACCACCGCGCCGCTCGCCAGCGTCGATGCCGCGTCGATCCGGCCATGTTTCAGCGCAAGGCCGGTCAGCGCCTCGCAGCTATCGGCTTTCCGGGCGACAGGCGCCGGTGCTGCGGGACCATCGCCGGTCGCGCAGGCGGCGAGCAGCGACGTCGCGATCGGCAGGAGCAATAGGGCCCTCATTTGCCGAGCAGTCCCTGGGCGCGCATCCAGCCCGCCATGGCTTCCGGCCAGGCGTCGCTCGGCTTGCCGCTCTTCGTCATGCCGAAGCCATGGCCCCCGCTGGGATAGGTGACGAGCCGCGTCGCCGCGCCCGATTTCTGCCACGCCTCTGCCAGCCGGACACTGTCGTCATGCGCAAGCTTGTCGTCGTCGGCGACCGCGACGAAAAGCGGCGGGGCCGATTTCGGTGCCGTGATCGCGTCGGGCAACAGGCCCGGATAGATGGCGACCGCGAAATCGGGCCGGCTTTCGGGCTTGCCGGCGAGCAGGGCCCACACCGTCACCGCGCCGCCGGCCGAAAACCCCATCAGGCCGATACGATCGCGCTTGATCCCGTAGCGCGCGGCGTTGGCGCGCACCCATGTCACCGCTTCTTCGCCATCGGCGGTCGCGAGCGGGCGCAACGGCTCGACGGCGGTGCGCAGCGCCGGAAGATCGTTGAGATAGCGCATCAGGCTGAGCGGAAAATCGGCGCCGGTTTCGAGCAGCCGATATTTGAGCACGAAGACCGTGACACCCTGGCCGTTCAGCCATCTGGCGACGGCGGCGCCCTCATTCTCGATCGACAGCATGTGAAAGGCACCGCCGGGCGCGACGATCACCGCCGTGCCGTTGGCCTTGCCCTTTTCGGGCACATAGGCGGTCAGCGTCGCGTCCGACACGTTGCGCACGATCGTGCCGAACGCACCGGATTCGGTCACTTCCGCCGATTTCGCGGGCTCCGGCTTCGACCAGAGCCTGATCACCTGCTGCGCGCACGCCGGAATCGCCGCGATGGCGAGCGCACCGGCGAACAGGCCGGCGATCGGGATGAGGAAACGCCTCGCCATGTCCTTCACTTCCTTCCTTCTTGCGCGGCCGCGATCGCGGTCAGTGCCGGGCTCGTCGCCGGCTCCATCGCCGCTCCGCCGATGCCGATCGACAGCAGCCGGGCGGCACCGGGGTCGAGCCGAGACCAGGCGGGCAGGCCCTTTCCATTGGGATCGCCCGTCTTCGCGAAATTGGTCCAGTAATCGCCGATCAGCCTGGCCGCGGCGCGGTCTTCGGCGGTGGCGTCCGCTGGCAGGTTGCCGAACTGGAAGACCACGTCGGATGCATGGACGGCACCCTGATCCTTCTTGCGCTGGCCCTCCGCGACATAGCCGAAGCGATAGAGGAAGGCCGGCGCGCCGGCCCGCGCCTGCAACAGGCCGAAGGCCAATGCCGGTTCGCCGAACATGATGTCCGCCGCGACGCGGCGGTTCGCCTCGTCCTTGTCGGCATAGGCGGCCATCACCGCGTCGGCCCCCGCCCCGAGCCCTTCGAGCGCGGGCTTGTTCACCATGCCCCGGAAAGCGCCGGGCACGAAGCCCAGCTCGTCGTCGTTGCTGCCGACGATATAGGGGATTTTCGCCTGTTTGCCCGCGGCGAAGATCGCATCGGCATTGGCGGGCACGATGACGCCATCGGTGATCGGCCCCGAATAGCGATCATCCTCCTTGTTCAGCAGGTTGATGCCGCCCAGGACCCGGTCGGCCGGCAGCGCACGCAGCGCCGCCGCGTCGCCCGCCTTTGCGCGTGTGCCAAAGGCCTGCCCCTTCGCCTGCGCCTCGGCGAGCGTCGGCCAGCGGTTGCGACTTCCGCCCGAGGCGACGATCGCGCGCACGAACAGCCCCTTCGCCGCGGGTGACGCCATCAGCCGCGTGACCGACTCGCCCCCGGCGCTCTCGCCGAAAACCGTCACGCTGGCCGGATCCCCGCCAAGCGCCGCGACATTGCGCTGCACCCATTTGAGCGCCGCGATCTGGTCCATCAGCCCCCAATTGCCGCCGCCGTCGATCGCGGGATGCGCGAAGAAGCCGAAACGGCCGAGCCGGTAGTTGAAGCTGACGACGACGAAGCCGCGCCGCGCGAGCGCCGCGCCGTCGGTTTCGGGGAGCGAGCCCGACCCGCCGACGAAACCCCCGCCATGGATCCAGACCATGACCGGCAGCTTCGCGCCCTTTTCCGGTCGCGGCGTCCAGACATTGAGGAACAGGCAATCCTCGTTCATCGGCCGCTCGCCCGCCTTGGCGCCGGGCATCGGATTCTGCATGCAATCCGCACCATAAGCGGTGGCATCGCGTGGCGCGGTCCAGGGCGGGACGGGCGCGGGATCGCGCCAGCGCCCGTCCCCGACCGGCGCCGCCGCATAGGGGACGCCCTTGAAGGCGGCGACACCCTCGGCGGTCGCACCCGCGACCGGCCCGCTGTCGATCGTCACCTGCTGCGCGGCGGCGGGCGCCGCGATCGCACAGGCTATTGCGAACAGGGTTACGCTACGCATCATCGGTCGGCTCCGGTGGTGAAGGTGAACTGGCCTGGCCCGGTACGATAGACGGAATAGCCCGCCTCCTGCCGCAGGGGTTCGGCTCCGGCGGGCGCGTGCACCGCGCCGAAACGGGCCGGAACCCAGATCTCGCCGGTCGTGTTCGGCGGAACCTCGGCGGTCAGCGTCAGCCTGCCGCCTGCGACCGTCCAGCCGGAAAAGGCGCGCCCATGGATCGTCTCCATCGTCGCCTCCGCACTGGCAAGACCATCGGGAATCGCCGGCTTGACCAGGACCGTCTTGTAGCCCGGCGCGCCGGGGCGCAGGCCGGCGAGGCGCTGGCGCAACCCGTCGGCGATCGACCCGAAATAATGATGATCGCGCGACCGGCTGTTCAGGCTCCAGGTCTCGAACATGGTGGAATGGCCGTTGGCGATCCACCAGCCCCAGCTCGGTTCGTCGGTGCGCGTCGCGACGCGATAGGCGAGGTCGGCATGGCCGTAGTCGCTCAATATCTCGAGCAGATAGCGCGCACCGAACACGCCGGTGCGCAGCCCCTGTTTGTCGACGTCGCGCGCGATCGCGTCCGCGACCCCCTGCTCGCCGCCCTTCGGCGCCATGCCGAAGGCCAGCGGCAGCACATTCTGGACCTGGGTCGGCGGCCCGGCGACACCCTTGGCATCGACGGTGCGATACCAGCCATTCGCCGCATCCCAGTAGCGCGCATTATAGGCGCCACGGATATCCGCCGCGAGCCGGGCGTAGCGCGCGGCATCCTCCGCCTTGCCGACGACGGCGGAGGATCGGGCGAGCAGATCGGCCTGATGGAAGAAATAGGCGGTGGTCACGGCATCGATGCCGCCGCCGCGCGCATTGCTATAGTCCATGCCGCCCGCCGATGCCCATTCGGACAGGCCCGCCGCGCGCCGATAATCGGGCGCCTTGATGAAGGTCGCGGTATAATCGACCAGCCGGCGCTGCATCGCCTGATTGTCGGCAAGCACGTGCGTATCGCCATAGGTGGTGTAGAGTTCCCAGGGCAGGATCATCGCCGCGACGTCCCAGGGCGTGGTCGGCCCCCAGATGACGTTCCAGCCCGGCGTATCCTCATAGCCATAATAGGGCGTCGTCGGCGCGATCTCGGGCAATTCGCCCTTTTCCGACTGCGCATCGCGGAAATCGGCGAGCCATTTGGTCCAGACGCGCGCGACGTCGAGGCTGCGTGCCGCGGCGCCCGCCGACGCCTGTGCATCGCCGGTCCAGCCATTCTTCTCATAGGTCGGCGTGTCGGTCTGGAAGCCGTGCATATTGTTGAGGATCGTCGCGATCGCCGCGGCGTCGATCCGGTTGAGCAGCGGATTGGCGCTCGTGAAACTGCCGGTGCGCGCAACCGCGGAATGGGCGATGCGTGCCGTCAGCACCCCGTCCGCCGGCGTTCCGGGAAAACCCTCGACCTGGACATAGCGGAAACCGCGATAGCCGAAGCGCGGCGCCCATTGCTCCTCGCCCTTGCCGGCGAGCGTGTAGCGGTCGGTCTGGAGTTGCGCATCGATCAGCCCTGCGGCCGGCACCACCCGGCCATTCTCGGCAATGCGCTCGCTCGCGATCATCGACACGGTCGTCCCGGCCGGGCCGCGCAGCCTGAGCACCGGCCAGCCCGAGACGATCCGTCCGAAATCATAGACGTGCACACCGGGCGCCGCCTGTTTGACCGCAACCGGGGCGATCGTCTCCACCGGCTCGATCATTTCGGAATTCACCGCCACCAGCCGGCCCGCAGGGCCGGTGACGAGCGTTGCCGCCGACCATTTACCGTCCCGGAAACCGGGCCGGTCCCAGCCGGCCGGAACGAGACGGGCGTCGAAACGCTCGCCGCGATGCACCGAATCGTTCAGCGTCGGCCCCGATATCGTCCGCCAGCCGGCATCGGTCGCGATCGTCTCGCGCGTGCCGTCGGCATAGGTGATCTCGAGCTGCGCCCTGATCGCGGGCTCGCCATGCCAGAGGGCTGCGTGGAAATACCATTCATTGGGATCGGTCAGCCCGTACCAGCCGCGCCCCAGCTCCGCGCCGACGACATTCTCGCCCCGGCCGAGCAAGGCGGTCACATCATAGGCATAGGTCAGCACCCGCTTGTCATAAGCGGTGAAGCCCGCACCCAGCGACGATCCGACGATCTGGCCATTGACCGACAGCCGCGGCATGCCCGCGCCCGCGACATAGAGGCGCGCCTGTGCGACGGGCCTGGTCAGTCGAAAGGCGCGGCGAACGAGCGGCGCGGGCGCCTCGATCGGCAGCATCAGATCGACGCCCGGCACGCCGCTCGCGACGACCAGCCCGTCCCCGGTCACGGCGCCGCCGCTGAAGGGATTGTCGCCACCGGCAAAATCGATGCCGACGTCCGGGCCCCGGCCGCCCGTCACGCGCACATGGTGCACGATCGCCGCCGCGGCTTCCTTCGCCGAAAAGCCGATCGTGCCATGGGCATGCGCGTCATTCTCGATCGTCGCGACGATCGTGCCGTCGATGCTGGTAACGATGCGCCGGCCTTCGGCGCGAATCTGGAGGCGGATGCGGCGCCCCTTGATCGGACCGGCCAGCGTCACCTGCCCCAGCCTTTCGGTCTTCACCGCGGAGCTGGTGCCGCCGGGATAGCGGCGGACCGACTGGATCAGCTCGGGTCCGTTCCTGTCCTCGGCCAAAGTCCAGACATAGGCGTCGCCATAGGTCTTGCCGTTGGGGAGCGCGCGGAACAGGATATCGACGGCCTTGCCCGTCAAGGTCAGTTCTGTGTCGAGCGTCAGGTCGCTCCAGTCATGGTCGCGCCGCTGCGGGCCGGCGATCCACCGCGCCTGCCAGTCGGACGTATCGAGCAATCCCATTTCCCACCAGGCGGGCGCACTCCAGCCGCTGGCCTTGCCCTCCGCATCCCAAACCTGCACCTGCCACCAGTAACGCCGGCGCGACGACAATGCCGGCCCGGCATAGGCGATCTGGACATTGTCGGCCGATACCATTTTGCCGCTGTCCCATAAAGGTGCGCGATCGAGAGCATCGACCTCCGTCGCCACGCGGATGCGATAGGCCGACTGGCGCGCGACGGGCGAGCGCCAGGCCAGGCGCGGCGCCGCGACATCGAGGCCCAGCGGCGCCGGCGCATATTCGGTGCGCAGAGCCGTTGGCGCCTCCTGCGCCGCAGGCGCCGGCGTCGCGGCTGCCAGGACAGCCGCCAGCGCACCCAGGACCAGGCCCCGCAAGCTTCCGATCAGCGGCAGCGCCTCCTCCTCATCATCAGAATTTGGTGCGGATACCGAAGGACACTGTCCGTCCCAGCGTGCTGCCATTGGTATAGCCGGCGGCATTGTTCAGGAACGGCGGATCCTCGTCCAGCACATTGTCGACGTTCAGCGTCAGCATGGTGTTGGCGAACAGATCGTCGAGATCGTAGCTGAAGAAGAGATCGACCGTGTTGAAGGACGAGACGCGCTTCTGCGGCGCCACGCCGAGCAGCGGGTAGCCGCCACGATGGTTGAGCGTCGCGCGTGCGGTCAGGTCGCCCACCGTACCGCCGAGCGACGCGGTGGCGAAGAAGCGGCCGGTGCCGTTTTTGAGATCGTCGCTGAAGACCGCGCCCTGCACCACCTGCGTCTTGCGGTTGAGCAGATAGGTGCCGGCGACGCTGGCGTTCAGCGAACCGAAGCCGGTCGGGCGGGTATAGGCGAGATTGAAGTCGATGCCGTCGACGTTCACCGCGCCCAGATTGGCGCGCTGCGCGAAGAACAGCACATAGGGCGAGCTGATCGCGTAGAGCGTCGCCAGATTGGGCACGCCGTCGATGCGCAGGGTTCCGGCCGCGGCCTGAGCCTGCGCCAGCGTGGGATTCAGGACGTAGAAGCTCGAATAGGCCGGGTTGGAAAAGAGCACCGGCGACGTCACCGGCGGAACCGCGATGGCGTTCTTGAACTTCACGTTGAAATAGGTCGCGCTGACGACGAGCCCCGAAACCGCGGCGGGCTTGAAGTCGAAGCCCAGCGACCAGGTATCGGCGGTCTCGGGTTTCAGATTGGCGTTGCCGCCCGCGATCACCAATGTCGGCCGCAGCGCGTCGAAGGGCGAGCCGCCCGGCGCGCGGAACGGACTGAACGGCAGCACCTGCACGCGCGAGTCGACCGAGTTGCCGAGATCGACAAGGCTCGGCGCGTGGAAGGACGTGCCGTAATTGCCGCGGATCGTCAGCGCCTCGAACGGCCGCCAGGTCAGGCCGACCTTCGGATTGGTGGTACCGCCGGTATCGCTATAATCGTCGTAGCGGATCGAGCCGGAGAGCTCGAGACTGTGGAAGCCCGGCGTCGCATTGTCCGCGCCGAAGATCGGCACCAGCACCTCGCCGAACAGCGATTTCACCGTACGCGACGTATAGGCGCTGCCCCCAGTGATCGCGTTTCGCGGGCCGCTGCCGGTGAAGGAGTCGATATTCTCGTAATGATATTCGGCGCCGACGGCCAGGCGGACGTCCCCGCCCGACATCCTGAAGAGCGGCCCGTCGAGCACGAGGCGCCCCTCGGCCAGTTCCTGCGTCGCCTGGCCATAATTGACGAAGTCGTTGATCGTCGCGAGCACCGCCGGCGAGGTCGCCGACAGATTATAGGGATTGAGTGCCGTGGCCGTCGTTGTCCCGGCAAGCGCCATCGTCACCGCGGTCGCATTGATCGAATCCTCGGTCGATTCATTCTCGCTGCGTCCGAAATTGGCGAGCGCGCGAAGCTGCCAGCCGCCGCCCAGTTCGAAATCGATGCTCGGCGTGACGCCATAGGATGTGAAGCGCGACGGGCTGATATTGGCCGGTCCGAAGACATTGTCGAAAGCGAAGGCGACATTGTGCGACGTCTCCGTCCCGATCCGCGAGAAGAAGGGATTGAGCGCGGTGATCGTGCCGCTCTGGCTGCTCTGCGCGGTGCGGTGGACCGTGTCGCGCTTCGACCAATAGGCCGTCATGTTGAAATGGACGGCGTCGCTGAGGTCCTGGGTCAGGCCGGCGAAGACGCTGTGCCGCTCCTCGCGCGGATAGATGGCGGCATAGTCGGTCTGGTCGCAGCGGTTGAGCGTGCCGGGTGCCCGGCCCGGGAGCGCATAGGTGGTCGCGCCGATGGTGATGTTCGCCAGCGGACAGGCCGTGCTGCGGAAATCGCCGCCACCGCGCGCGGTCTGGTCGGCCGTGGCATAACCGCGGTCGAGGCCGATCAGATCGTCGTGCCAGGCATAGGCGTAGGAGATGAAGATCGAGCCCGAACCCCAGTCCTTGCCGGCGATCACGCTGGCGTCGATCGTCTGGTAATCCTTGGCGAAGCCGTAGCGCGCATTGACGCCGATGCCGTCATAACGATCACGCGTGATGAAGTTGATGACGCCGCCGATCGCGTCGGAACCATAGATGGAAGAACCGCCATCGGGGATGATGTCGACGCGCCTGATCACGTCGGGCGGAATCACCGAGGGATCGAAGCTGGTCTGGAGGATGCCGGCGCCGATCATGCGGTGACCGTTCATCAGGACGAGCGTCGTCGAACCGCCGCTGCCGCCAAGATTGCGGATATTGGGGCGCACGATCGGATTGCCGTAATTGCCGACGCCCGCCGGGATCGTTCCGAAATTGCCGACCTGCGGAATCGAGGCGAGCAAGTCGTTGGCCGAAGCGGCGCCGGAGGCGATGACGTCCTTCTCGGTGACGCCGATGACATTGGTGCCGACCGGTGCCACGCCGCGCAGCAGCGTGCCGGTCACCACGATCGTCGCATCCTCGGACTCAGCTTCGGTGGCGTCCCCGCTCCTGTCCTGAGCCTGGGCGATACTCGCGGCCATCAGCGCGCCGGCACAGGCCAGGGCGGACACACCCCAGCGCATGCCGCGCCGCGCAAGAAAAGCCGAATTGGTTGCAGTCATCCCCGTCATCGCCATCCTCCAACTGCTTCCGCATCATCGGCGGAAATCTGGTTCGGCGGAGGAAACGTGAATCTCTCCAGGCCCCTCCTGCAAGGCGCCTCTATGAGCGCTTTTGCAGATTTGCTCATTATTTATCTTTACCGATCACGTCAATGATCAAATTCAATCATATAGGGTAAAAGGCGCAGAGTCTCGCCGATCGCGGACGGCCACCATAGTCACCCTGAACTTGTTTCAGGGTCCATGTTGAAACCGCCGCAATGGTGTGGGTTGCAGCATGGATGCTGAAACGAGTTCAGCATGACGATGCGGTACACGGCACAACCACCAAATGCGTCAGGCGATGACGACGCGGATGCCCGCTGCCTCCATCATCAGCCGGTGGCGCGGGTCGATGCCGGCATCGGTGATGACGACGTCGATCTCGTCGAGCGCGCAGACGACATTGCCCGAGGGGCCGGAGAATTTCGAACTGTCGACCAGAACGATGATTTCGTCGGCACGCTCGATCAGCCGGCGCTCCGCGGCGACCAGGATGATGTCGGCCTGCATCAGCCCGGCCGGCCCCATCGAGGCCGCCCCCATGAACAGCTTGGGCGCATGGAAGCGCGGCATCCCGTCGTCGCCGGCGGCGGACAGTACGATATTCTGCTCGCGGAACACCTGCCCCGACGGCAGGAGGATACGCGTCGTCGACTGCGGCAGCAGGGCGCTGACGATGTGCAACGAATTGGTAAGCACCTGCAGCCCCAGCCCGTCGAGATGCGGGCACATCTGCAGCGTCGTCGAACCGCCGTCGATCATCACGCCTTCGCCAGGCTCGCAAAGCTGCGCCGCGGTTCGGCCGATCGCTTCCTTGGCGGCGCGGTTGCGGCCGATATTCTCGTGGAAGGGAATGCCCGACAGGCCTTCTTCGACCACCGGCGCCGCGGCCGGCCCGACGCGCTTTGCACCGCCACGAACGCGCGTGATCTGCCCGGCCGCCTCCAGCCGGTCGAGATCGCGGCGGATCGTCGCAGGCGATGCCGCGATGCGAATCTCGAGATCCCGGAACGACACGAAACCGCGCTCGGCCAGGCTGTCGAGAATCATCTTTTCGCGTTCGGCTGCGTGCATGTCCGCCCTTGTCCAATGCGGCTATTTGACCGGAGCTGCGCCAAGTTGCAATCGAATGATGGGATCGATCCTAAACGATGCCTGCGGCCGTTCCGGCCGCTCGCCGCTCCTGCGCCTTGCGATCGCGCCAGCCGCTGGCACGATAGGCGGCGATCATGTCGATCGCCCCACCCGCGTCCGCGCGTGCCTTTGCCAGGATCGGCGATACGTCGGTGCGATAGGCGTTTCGCAGCGCCTGGAACGCCATCATCGCGTCATTGGCGTCCTGCGCCGCGTGCAGCGCATTGCGATCGACGAGCAAAGCCTTGGCATAGGCGCCCGCGATCGCCTCTGCCGACGCCATCATGCTTTCGATGGGATCGGTCACATTGTGCGACTGGTCGATCATGTAAGCGGGGCGGAAACCGCCCAGGGGATTGCGCTCCGCCTCGACCAGTTCGTTGAAGACGAGGAACAGCTGATGCGGATTGATCGCCCCGGAATCCAGATCGTCGTCGCCATATTTGCTGTCGTTGAAGTGGAAGCCGCCGAGCTTGCCGAAGCGATGGAGCCGCGCGACGATCTGTTCGATGTTCACGGTGGGGGCATGATGGCCGAGATCGACGAGGCATTGCGCCTTGTCACCCAGTTCCTGGGCAACGAGGATCGAGCTGCCCCAGTCGGAAATGACGGTCGAATAGAAGGCGGGTTCGTACAGCTTGTGCTCGATCAGCATCCGCCAGCCATGAGGCAGCGCGGCATAGACCTGCGACGCCGCATCGACATAGCGGTCGAGCGAACGGCCGAGATCCTGCTGCCCCGGAAGATTGGTGCCGTCGCCGACCCACACCGTCAGGTCGGAAACGCCCAATTGCACGCCGATCTCGATACACTCGATATTGTGCGCGATCGCCTGCTCGCGCACGTCGGCGCGAGTGGAGGAAAGCGAGCCGGTGGCATAGCTGAACGCCTGGCCCGGCTGATCCTGGAAACTGTTGCTGTTGACCGCGTCGAAGCCGAGGCCGAGCGCCGCCGCCTCCTCGCGCAGCGCGCGATAGTCGCTCACCCGGTCCCAGGGAAAATGCGGGCTCACGCGCGGCGTGACGCGGCAAAGCTGCTGCACCACCGCGCAATCCTCCAGTTTCTCATGGATGCTGGTGGGCTCGCCCGGAATCGGGAATTTGGCGAAACGCGTGCCGCCGCGCCCCGCGCCCCAGCTCGGCACCGCCACCGAGAAATCCGCGACCTTCGCGGTCACGGCCTCGATAGAGATGCCGCGACGGTCGAGCTGGCGACCAAGACTGTCATAATCGTCGTCGAGCGCATCGCGGAGGCCCGCATTCAGGCGCTCGACGACATCCCGCGCCACCGGCGTATCGTCCACCATGCCCATCCTCTCCCGTTTCTTAGAGCGGTTTATGATCTGATTGAATCAGATCGACCACTCTAAGCTTTTGTTTCGCCGTGATTTCCGAGTCGTCAGATGAAGCCATCTGACTGGAAATCGCTCTAGTGGATCGTATCTGACAAAAGCATCCGCTTTTGTCAGAGGCCCGATCCACTAAGCTATTGGCTAGTGGTCTGCTCCAAACGGATGCATCCGCATCCGTTTGGAGCAGACCACTAGCGCGTAAAGGCCTGCGCGTTGCCCGCGTCGACATTGATCATGTTGCCGGTCGACTTTGCCGACATGTCGCTCGCCAGGAAATAGACGGCTTCGGCCACATCCTCCGGCAACACGTCGCGCTTCAGCAGCGAGCGGTTGCGATAATGTTCCTCGAGCGCGTTGCCGGCGTCGATGCCGTGCGCGCCGGCGCGCTCGCGACGCCAGTCGCCATCCCAGATGCGCGATCCCTTGATCACCGCATCGGGATTGACGGTGTTGACGCGGATGCCATGCGGCGCGCCTTCGAGCGCCAGGCAGCGCGCCAGATGGAGCGCCGCGGCCTTGGCCGAGGCATAGGCAGCGGCATTGGTCGCCGCCGCGATGCCGTTCTTCGATCCGATGAAGACGATCGCGCCGCCGCCCTGCTGCCGCATCAGCGGAAAGGCCGCCCGCGCGGTGAGGAAATAGCCCTTGGCGAGCACGTCGTAATTGCGTTGCCACAGATCGATGTCGGTATCCTCGATCGGCGCCGAAGACGCGATGCCCGCATTGGCGATAAAAATGTCCAGCCCGCCGAATTCGCGCGCGCAGGCGGCGAAAGCGGCAGCGACCTGCGCCTCGTCGGTGACGTCGCACACGGACGAACGGATCCTGTCCTTTCCGAACCGGGCTTCGAGGCGCTCCGCGGCATCGGTCAGCGCGTCGGAGTCGCGATCGACCAGCATCACGCACGCATCGTCGGCCGCCAGCCGGTCGGCGGTCGCCGCACCGATGCCACCCGCAGCGCCGGTGACGAGCGCGATACGCCCGGCGAGCCGCTTCGGCTTCGGCATGCGCCGCAGCTTGGCTTCTTCGAGCAGCCAATATTCGATGTCGAACGCCTCCTGCTCGTCGAGGCCGACATAGGAACCGATCGCTTCCGCGCCGCGCATCACGTTGATGGCATTGGCGTAGAATTCGCCGGCCAGCCGCGCCGTCATCTTGTCGGCCGCGAAGGTCATGCGCCCGATGCCGGGAACGAGCACGACCACGGGATTGGGATCGCGCATCGCCGGCGAATCCGGCCGGGCGCAGCGCCGGTAATAGGCCGCATAGTCCTGGCGATAGGCCTCGATCCGCTCACCGAGATAGGCCGCATCGCCGATCCGCGCAGGATCGAGCACGAGCGGCGCGATCTTGGTTCGCAGGAAATGATCGGGACAGGAGGTGCCCGTCGCAGCCAGCCGCTCGAAATCGCGGCTACCGACGAACTCCAGCGTTTCGGCATCGTCGGCGAAATGCCCGACGCGGCCACGATCGCCACCCATCAGGCCGCGCAGCAATGGCATCAGGGCAGCCGCGGCGGCGACACGCTCGGCCGGCACGCGCGGCGGCGAAACCTCTCCACCGAACGCCGCCATATCGGCCAGCTTGTCGTTCAGATAATCGGCCGCGTCGGCGATCAGGCCGATCGTGTTGGCGTAGCAAGCCTGGGCGCTGTCGCCCCAGCAGATGATGCCGTGCCCCGCCAGCATCACGCCGCGCAGCCCCGGATTCGCGGCGACATGGTCGCGCAGCTTCAGCCCCAGATCGAATCCGGGCCGCTGCCATGGCAGCCAGCCGACCGCACCGCCCCAGATGGCACGAGTCGCCGCCTCACCCTCACTCGACGCCGCAAGCGCGATGATCGCATCGGGATGGACATGGTCGACATGATCGAACGGTAGATAGGCATGGAGCGGCGTGTCGATCGACGCCGCGCGCGGATTGAGCGCGAAGGTGCAGTGCGGCAGATAGCCGACCATCTCGTCCTCATGCGCAAGGCCGCGATACAGCGCCTCCAGCCCGAGCAGCTTGTCGAGATAGAGCGTCGCGAAACCTTCGCGCTTCATCGATCCGATATCGCCGCCCGACCCCTTCACCCACAGCACGCGCACCGCGTCACCGGTCAGCGGATCGCGCCCGTCGAGCTTCGCCGAGGTGTTGCCGCCGCCGAAATTGGTCACCGTCAGGTCCGAACCCAGAAGGTTGGAGCGATAAAGCAACAGCTCTTCCGGCCCCTTCCCCGCCGCCTCCGCGTCGGACCAACGGCTCGACGGAACCGCAAAGCGCAGCGCAACTCGGGATTTGGGCATGGCATCCATTTCGGACATGAAGGAAATCCGTTGTTTGATTGGCGGCATCTCTATCGAAATCGCTGGCATGTTGCAATCAGTTTCGATAAAGTTCAATCAAATTCAGTCGAAAAGAAGCAAGGGCAGGAAACAGATGAAAGGCCGCTCGACCATCGTCCTCGATGTCGGAAAGACGCTGGCCAAGCTGAGCCTCTGGTCGCCCGAGGGCGCGCTCATCGTACGGCGCACCCGCGCCAATGCGCGCGTCGAGACGGGCGCCTATGTCGCGCTCGATGCCGGGGGCATCGAGATCTGGGTGACCGAAGCGTTGCGCGATTTCGCCACGCTCGCTTATGTCGGCGCGATCATTCCGGTCGGCCATGGCGCCGGGGCGGCGATCATCCGCGACGATCGTCTCGCCTGCCCGCCGATCGATTATGAGGTGCCGATGCCCGCGGCGCTGCGCGCACGCTACGATGCGGAGCGCGGCGCCTTCGCCGAAACGGGCTCGCCCGCGCTGCCCGACGGGCTCAATCTCGGCGCGCAGATCTTCAGGCTGGAAACGATCGATCCGGACCTGAGCCGGGGCACCCGGATCCTGCCATGGGCCCAATATTGGAGTTGGCTGTTCAGCGGCATCGCGGCCTCGGAGGTCACGAGCCTGGGCTGCCATACCGACCTCTGGAATCCGCTCTCGGGGCGCCCCTCCAAACTGGCGGAGCGGCGTGGCTGGGCAGAGCGGCTGGCGCCGCTGCGCGGCGCGGGCGAGATCCTCGGCACGCTGACGCCCGGCTGGGTGGCGCGCACCGGCCTGCCCGCCGATACCGAGGTCCATTGCGGCCTCCATGATTCGAACGCCGCATTACTCGCCGCGTGCAGCCATGGCGAGATCGCCGGTCATGAATCGACGATCATGTCGACCGGAACCTGGTTCGTCGCGATGCGCTCCCCCGGAGATGCGTCATCGATCGACATGGACAGTCTCGACGCGTCGCGCGACTGCCTGATCAATGTCGACGCATTCGGCCGGCCAATTCCCTCGGCGCGCTTCATGGGCGGGCGGGAGATCGAGACACTGATCGGCCCCGATATGCAACGCATCGACTTCAGGCCGGACCAGCCCGCAATGATCGCGGCATTGCCGCAGCTGCTGGAACGGGGCGCGATGATATTGCCGGGCTTCGCGCCTGGCTTCGGCCCCTTCCCGCGAGCACGCGGGCGCCGGGTTTCGATGCCGGGCGACCATATCGCCCACCGCGCGACGGTGGCGCTCTATGCCGCGCTGGTCGCCGACGTCTCGCTCGATCTGATCGGCGCACAGGACAAGCTGCTGATCGAGGGCCGCTTCACCGAAAGCCAGGTCTTCGTCCGCGCTCTGGCCACGCTGCGTCCCGACATGCACGTCTATGTCGGAAAGGCGCATAACGACGTTTCCTATGGCGCGCTCCGCCTGATCGACGCCGCTCCGCCCCCCGCCGAACCACTCGAACGCGTGACGCCGCTCGACATCGACCTTGCACCCTATCGCGACCGCTGGCGCCTCGCGGCCGAACGGATGGAGGCGGCGGCGTGAAGGCGGCATCGATCGACGATTATCGGGAAGCCGCGCGGCGGCGCCTGCCGCGCTTCCTGTTCGACTATTTCGATGGCGGTTCCTACGCCGAACAGACGCTACGCGCGAACCTCACCGACCTGCAGGCCGTCGCGCTGCGCCAGCGCGTCCTGCACGACGTCTCCGCGATCGAC